>CAYSCZ010000062.1:0-18238 GCA_964429655.1 uncultured Roseivirgaceae bacterium | reverse complement strand
GCGATGCTATGCCTCCTCGACCTAAGTGCCTGATTTTTTGGGCTTTAACCCTTCATGACAAAATTCCAATGACAAATCTGGGTTAAACAGGTTCCTAATAAAAATAATTTTAGTTATAATCCTTTGGAAGTTAATAAAAAATACAGTTTGGGTCGAAAATATGTATGATGAAGCTTCGATCTATGCCATCTCTTTCCGGTTGTCCGTATCTTCCATTTCCTCTTTTAATATATTGGGGAGAGTAACCGTAAAAGTAGTATCGCCGGGCAGGCTGCTAAATGTAATGTCACCATGATGTTTTTTGACAGATTTCATAGCAATGTCCAGCCCTAAACCAGATCCTTTTCCAACTACTTTTGTGGTAAAGAAAGCATCAAAGATTTTCTCCTTGTCAACCGGATCAATACCACATCCGGTATCATGGAATTTAATTTTAACCGTATTCTTTTTTTTGACGATTGATATTGTCAATACGCCTTTATAATCCATAGCATGTATCGCATTGCTGATGATATTCGACCATATTTGACCAAGTTCATCCGGGTTACCAAAAAACTTATAACCGGTATGGTAATCTTTGATGACTTCTATTCCTTTTTGCAACTCATGTTTTAAAAGCTCCAATGTAAGGTCGATGCTTTCGCCGAGGTCTATCCATACTTTTTTATCTTTATCATCATGATGGGTATAGGCTTTAAGCGCCTTCATTATATTGCTGGCTTTCTTAACACCCTCGGAAGAATTTTCAAGATTTACAAAAGCGTCTTTCAGTTGTGTGATGGCTTTAAAAATGACAATGTGATTTCCACCTTCCAATATTTTTTTTACATCCTCGTTGATCTCGAATAGCTCAATGTCGGCCAGTAGCTCGGTGGTCTTTTGGGGATTTGAAATATTTAAGCGGGCCAGCTTTTCATACAGTTGTTTTGTTAAGACCCGAATTTCAAATGTTCGTAATTCGCTTTTATGATTCAGGCATTCTCTTGTAATCTTTTCAAACCTTTCAAATTCGTTATCATTCATTTCGTGTGCCATGTTAATGACAGACATCAGGACGTCCGTTTTAACTGAATTGACTTTCTCGATGTTTGATTTTATAGCAGACAACGGGGAATTGATCTCATGTGATATGCCTGATAGCAATCGCCCCAGTGCAGCCATTTTTTCTGATTGCACTAATTTATTTTGGGTTACTTTCAGGTTATTTAAAGTTGTTTTGTTTTGAATATAACCGATCACAATGAGTGCCAATACCGCAAGTGAAATGATAAGCAGTATTCGGAAATAGAAGCTGCTTCGTTGTTCTTTTTCGAGTTTTAAAGCGGTGAGTTCTTTTTCTTGTTGTTGCTTTTGTGCTTCTGCCCTTCTTTTATCGGCTTCTGCTTTTAGTTTTTCAGTTTCTGCAAGCTGGGCATCTGCGATGGCTTTTTGCCTGTCTACTTCCGCATTTTTCTTGTCGGCCAGGGCTTTCTGTCTGGCTATCTCTAGTCGCTGTTGTTGTTGCCTGCTTTGTAATTCTAATTTTTGACTCTCCAACGCTTTATTTTTTAAAGCTGCTTCTGTTAACCTTAACGCTTGCAATTGCTTTTCCTGCTCAAGTTCTAACTGCCTTAGCTCCATTGCTTTACTTTCATTTTCAAAAGCTTGTTGTCTCAGTAAGCGTTCCTTTTTGTCAATGGCTGCGTGTATTTCCAGTTGTTTTTGTTGACGAAGTAGCTTTTCCTCCTCAATGGTTTGATTAAGCTTCTGGTATTTATCAAAATAGGTTTGGTACAGTTCCCAATCACCTTGCGCCTGATAAACGGAGGACATGATTTGGTAGGACTTTAGCACGGTCTTATTATTTTGACTTTCCCCAATGATATCTATGGCTTGTTCAGCATTTGACAACGCTGATTGATAGTGACTATACGCGAATTCATTGGCGGCAAGGTAATTATAAGCATCCGCTAACAAGGGCTTGTTATCCAGGTCCCTCCAAATCCGACGGGCATCATCTAAGTGGCCCCTTGCCTTAGTATAATTTCCCAATACGCTATGAGAAGCGCCTAAATTGGTCAGGACTGTCGCATTTAATGCAGGAAACTGCCGCTCTACCTGCCGGCAGGATTTTAAAGATTTTATGAAATAGTTATTTGCCTGACTGGTACTATCCTGAAGTTGTAAAATGATACCCATCTCATTTTGATAGTAAGCAATCCCATAATTATCATCATTATCATAAGATAATTTGATCAGTTGGTTACAAAGCGCTTTAGCCTGACTGTAGCTGTTTTCAGACAGTGCAATCCCCAATAATGACCGCGTTATTTTTTCTTTTTCAAGATCATCATCACTCAAAGACATGGCTTTCTGAAGAAAATTTTTGGCTTTGTCAGGGTCATTCAGGTGGAGGTAATTATTGCCTATCAGATAGTTCGTATTGGCAGAGGGCTTATTATTTATCTCTTTTTCCAGCTCCAGCGCATCTTTATAGTACTCTATTGATTTATAATGGTAACCACTTTTTTGGTAGGCTTCTCCCAATTTTATAGTGAGCGCTAATTTACTCTTTAAAGATTCTTCGCCTGCCAGTTCAATGATGAGGTTATCCATCTCACCGGATATTTGAGCATTTGCATCAAAAGATATTATTATCACTGCTGCCGTTATCAAGAGCAATGAACAAGAATATATTTTTGATGCATTCATATTATAATTGATATCCTTTTAATGGTTAAATCTTAAAATTTATCCCACCAATAATTCTTATTGGATTTTGTGGTGCGCCGTTGGCGAATTCTAGCTGTGCTGCACCATCAAAAGCACCATCCGGTGCGGCACCAAGATTTACGTTTCTATACCTGATATCTAATAAGTTTTCAATTCCCATATGTAAGACTAAACGATTTAGTAGCCGGTAATTCACATCTATATTAACCAGGGAATAACCATCAAGTTTTTGCCTTTTCGTGGGATCATCCAACTTTGGAGAGAATGTTAACTGCCGGCCCGTAATAATGAACCTTGGGGAAATGCTGAATCGTCTGTAGATGAAATCACCACCGAACTTCAATATAAGCGGGGTGATTGACGGTAATTCAGCCCTTCCAATCCCTTCCTGCTCCGGGGCAAGATGTCCGTCAACCACACTTAAAGAGAGGTAAGTGCTGATTTTTGACCTTTGTGATAATTGCTTGATATAATCAACTACCAGGGATCCTCCAAAATTCACCTGGTTCCCCTGATTTATGGTGACTTCTATAAAATCTACCGGCCAGCCCCGAAAAGTGCCATCATACCTGTCAGTGTTACCCTTATCCGGCACAAAACTGAAGAGGCCGTCAATTCTAGAATAAAAAGTGTTTAATTGTATTCTTACGTCTTTGAAGAGGTTAGTGGTGAGGCTTAGCTCCCCGGTTTGAATTTTTTTCGGGCCGAGGTCCGGGTTGGGCAACCTGAAGAACGAAGATCGGTAGGTTAAACCCTCATCCTCGGTAGAGAAGGTGCCAAACTGATCAAAAGCAGCCTGTGGTGATGGCGCAAGAAAAGCTGTTCCGATTAATGCTTTTAGGGTTATATTTTTTGCGGTTTGCCAAACGATCCCCAACCTTGGATTAAAGGTTCCAGCAAAACGGGTGTTATTGTCGTACCTCGCACCCAGGGTAAGCGATAAGCTTGAAGAAGGATCATATCTTAATTGGCTGAGCACCCCAAAATTGTCGAATCGAATGCGTGGAAGTTCTACTTCGATACCCTCCGGGTTATTTTCTGCTATGCTATTGACAATAGGTACCGGGGGTGGATCTTTGCTTAAAACCGGATACTGCAAATCATGGCCCCGGGGAATTGAAAAGAATTTTTCAAAGGTGATGCCTGTGGTCAGGGATATTTTTTGATTGGGTTTCCACGAAACCAACTGTTCCCCTTTCCACATCCAACCCCTGGAATATAAATAGGCGGAATTAAGAGCAGTGAAAGCATTTCTAAAATTTGACTCCGGATCTAATTTGTAATAACTGCCAATTGCGTAACTGGATAAATTAACCGATCCTAGTTCTTTTTGATACACACCACTCATAGTATTTACCGAATGACCAAAAAACGCGCCCTGATTGTACACAGCATTTTCAGGACTGTTCGCCATTATGGAGGGGTTGACTGACCGGTTACCAAAGTAGGTGAAAGAAAAATCTTTAACACTCAATTGGGCCATAATTCCATAAGTTGATAGCGGCGTTTGACTTTCTTCCGGCGAGACTGGCACAAGAGGTGTTATTGCGCCTAATGCCGTATTGAAAGTGCCCGATTGCAAGGATTGCAGGCCATCTTCGTATTCTTCGGGATAGTACTTACTCAACTGAGGTTGCTGATCATAGAAATATTGCCCGGCAATGGTTAAATCAATGGCTTTACCGAAACTTTCGGACATCAGAATGTTACCCGTTATTGTATTGTACATACCTCCATAAATGCTGAATTCTGTATTGATAATCTCCGGGGGAGTCTTACTAACTATATTTATGACCCCTGAAAAAGCATCAGCTCCATAAAGTGCGGATGCCGGGCCAAATACGATTTCAATTTGCTTGGCAAAATGAATCGGATAGTTTTCCATGATAGGAATGATTTCATTGGTGGGGGAGGATATCCTTACACCATCGAGTAGTATTATGAAGTTATTCATGCCCCTGATACCACGAAGGCTTACATCATTCATCCATCGGGGGTCTACGCCATAATCTATTTTTACACTGTGGACGTCCCTCAAAACATCCAGTAGCGACTGATAACCACGCAGCGCTATTTGTTCCTCTGTGATGATCGATATGGTAGCCGGAGCCTGGCTTGACATTTGTTCTGATATCCTGTCGGTAATGGAAACCGAAAAGTCCAGAACCTCACCAATGGATCGCTTATCCACATGCTTGAATAATAAATCTAAAGGTAATCTGCTTGGAGCGTTCAAGCTGTCCTGCCCATAAATTATACATGAATGAAAGACCATCAAGACTGCGGTAACTATCCAACATATTATCCTGAATGATGTCTTCATTAAGGCAATGATTAATCTTTTAAATCCCGAAACTAAAACAAGATAGTGGATTTGATATGCGCATTATTACGTATTCAACTCGGATTAATTGATTATTAATTTTCAGGTAATACTTTGATAGCCGCCTTCCGTGTATTATTCGGTTACCGCTACCAGAAATATAATCATTATAATTCGATAAAAAATTGCAATTCGTTTATATTTTTCCAATGCCCGGTTGATTAAGTAATGTTTTGAGGTTTATACTTTTTTCTTTAGAGAATTAAAATGCCTCATGCTAATTTTGTTAGAAAATATTATTAGAATATTACTTAATGTTTATTGAACAATATTTAATTACATAAAGTTTATCTTATTAAAATTTAGGCTTGCAACTTTGAAATCAACCATTAAGTTCGATTGGCTGATTGTATATCATATAGTTGCCATGATCTATTATTTTATCCATGAGCAAGGATCTTAAAGTACTAATTATTGAAGATGATGTTATAGCGCAAATGACATTAGAATCAATGTTGCACCAGCTAGATATTCAAAAAATACGAGCGGTCAACAATGCAAAGGAGGCTTTAGAAATTATAGCGAATCAAAAAATTGATATAGCGTTGCTGGATATTCTAATTAAAGGAGACAAGGATGGGCTGGAATTAGCAAAAGAGATTGAACAGGACCATGGTATTCCTGTAATATTTTTAACTGCCCGTACTGATAAGGATACAGCATTGAAAGCCATGAAAATAAAGAATTATGGGTTTTTGTCCAAACCTTATGATTTTAAAGATATTCGTGAAGCGATGCGAAAGGCAATAGTTGCGCTTGATTAAACTTTTTTTTAGTCTAGGTACATATGCTTCGGTATTTCAGTCAGGTTTCTCGCCAATGCAAATTTTATAAGCTCGGCATTCGAATTTAATTTTAGCTTTCGCAGTATGTTGCCTCGGTGCGCTTCAACAGTTTTAGGACTTATAAAGAGTTTTTCGCCGATTTCTTTATTTGGATATCCTTCAGCAATAAGTTTTAGCACCTGAATTTCACGCTCGGATAGATTTTCAATGGATGGTATCTCTCGGCCTTCATTTTTGAACTGTTTAAAAATAAATTCTTTTACCTCCTGATCGTAGTAGGCCTGACCCTCATGCACAGATTTAATAGCATTTACAAGTACTTCTATATTCGCATTTTTTGGAATATAGCCATCAACATTTGCTTCCATAGCCTTCTTGATATACTCACTGGTTATGTCCATAGACAAAACAATAGTTTTCACCTCCGGATAGTGTTTTTTGATTTCCTCTGCTGTTTCCAGGCCATTCATCTTAGGCATGATGATATCCAATAATATAACATCCGGTTTTACTCCTTTCAATTTTTCCAGGGCCAGAAATCCATTCTTAAGACTGGCAATAATTTCGAAGCCACCAAAAAACTTTAATGCTGATTCTAATCCCTGACGGACCATATCGTGATCATCAACCACTATTAAACTGATTTTATGTTCATCCATTATTGTTATTATTTAGGTAAGCGGATTATAAATTGAGTTCCTTTATTTGGTTCAGAAATAATTTTTAGACATCCATTTAAGGATTCAACCCGCTGCTTTATGTTATTTAATCCAATGCCTTTTATTACAGTATTAGGATCAAATCCTTTACCATCATCAGCAAGAAATATGGCGATCTGATTGTTCATTTCTTCGATGTTTAATTTCAGGCGCTTTGCCTCTGAATATTTTACCGAGTTGTTTAAGTACTCCTGAACAATTCGATAGATCATCTTTTGCTGGTTTTTATCCAGGGAATCGTCCTTAACTGAAACGGAGAACGCCTGAGATGCATTCAGCATATTACAAGCTTCGTTGAAGACCTGCCTTAGCGATTTTTCAAAACCTACTTCTGTTACTATTTGGTTTGATAAGTTATGGGTGATGGTTCTAACTTCGTTAATGATTTTGTCGATATTTTGATTTATTTCATCAAAATCATCAAAGTTTTTTGACATCCTTAAGTAAGCCAGTTGATACTTGATCACTATGAGTTTTTGACCGATGCTATCATGCAATTCCAGTGATACGCGTTTTCTTTCTTCATCCTGACCGTGGATTAATGCATCCCTTGAACTTAAAAAATCGGTTATGTCCTGGATCACACCAAATATTTTTTGTGTATCAGGATTATCTCCCTCCACAAAGCCATACAGCTTTATTTTAACATCCGGTTTTTCTTCAAGATTAAAAACGACCTCAAAAGAAGTTGCTTTGTTTACCACCGCATCATGAAGTACTTCCAGGAGATAATTACGCTTTAAATGATCAACTTTTGAAAATAGCTCGTCTTTGGTAATGAAGTCATTTGAATGATTATCAATTCCAATAAGGCTAAAAAAATTATCAGAGCACCTTATTTCACTTTCATTAATTTTCCATTCAAAGGATCCGGATTTGGTGATATTTTGGGTGGCATTTAATAGATTAATTTGCTGTATTATATATTGCTCAAGCGAATGACCATGCATAGTTTCTGTTTCCGGTAAACTGATATTCTCCATATTTAAATTATATATCATCAATATTAAATACGATCAATATATAATCAACTACGGGATATACTTAATCATCACTACTAAAAACACATATTTTCATAAATAGATTGTGTCAATTGTTGGTTTGATCTATCAGGCGTCTTAAGTAATCCAAAGCAAAAGGGGTTTCAGGGTTTCCTTTAATTGGTAAGCAATGCCATTAAAAAAGTTTTTAAAATCTTCAGAATGAACCAATTATAAAGGTTTTTATAGATTCTTGAGTAATTTTATATGTAAAAACAGATGCGGCAAGAAATAAAAATACTCATCGTTGATGATCATGAGGTAGTAAGCCATGGGTTGAAAACAATTTTAAATATGGTGCCGGAATTAGAGGTAGTTGAAGTATACAATAATGGCAAAGACGCGGTTGAAAATGCTGACTACATCGATGCGGACATAATTCTTATGGATATACACATGCCTGAAATGAATGGATTTGAAGCTTCAGGTTCCATTTTACAAAAAGATCCTGAACGAAGGATAATACTTCTTTCCATGGAAAATAAAGCCGGCTATATGATGAAGGCCAAATCAGAAGGGTTGATGGGATATGTCACAAAAAGTGCTGATTTGGAATATTTAGTAAGCGTTATCAAAAGGGTCCATGCCGGGGAAAAGTGTTTCGATGAATTAACTACCAATGATATATGATTTTTAATTTTGCTTTATCCAGAATAAATACTTATGAAAGGTAGAGGTAATGAAAAATCAGGAGAAAGTCTGTCAGGAAATGATTATAACACGCCAGAACTACATAAAGCCATTTTGTCTGTTTTTTCGGAGCAATCTGGTCATGCATTGTTATTCACTAATGATAATAACATAGTCAAATATGTTAATGAATCTTTTTGTACCTACTTCGAAAAATACAGAGATCAATTAATCGGGAATGATCTAAATGATTTGTTTCCCATGTTGATTGGTATGGAAAATGGTGAGATGGAGTATAAAATAAATGGGGTAGAAAGATATTATTCTGTAAAAAAAAGGGAAATACATCAGGATGATGGATTTATTGGATATTTATATTCAATAAGTGATGTTTCTAAAACGAAATCAGAATATAATTTCTTAAAGAAATCAAACCAAGTAGCGCTTGAGCTATCTTCAAAAAGTATTCTTAAAGAACTAAATCTAATTGAATTTTGCAGAGAATTGCTTGAAAAGACACGGCAATTATTTGAGGTTGATTGCTGCAGTTTATGGAGGTTAAATGAAGATGAATTTATTGAATGTGTTGACTCAAGCCAATCAATAATAGGCGATTCCAGAATCGGACTAGCATTAAAGAAAACGCAGGCACCAGATTACTTTAGAGCTATTCTGGACGATCAAATTATTGATGTTCAAGACGTGGAAAGTGATGCCAGGACAAAGTCTTTCTATGATTCTTATTCTAAAAAATATAACGTTAGGTCGTTATTGGACCTACAGGTGGTCGGAGAGGATGGATTAAAAGGAATATTGTGTCTGGAGGATAACAAAAAAAGAGATTGGTCTGAAGAGGAAAAATCTGTTGCTTTAAACATAGCTTCAATAATTGCGAATGCAATCGCTAATGATGAAAAATACAGGGCCGATAGGAGAGCTAATGAAAAGTTTCGAACAGTTTCGGAAATATCTACAGACTATGCTTATTCGGTGATTGTATCCGGGAATAATGAATTTCAAGAAGAATGGGAATTTGGAGCTTTTCGTGAAATCACAGGATATAATGCCAGTGAATACTTACAAAAAATAAGGAGCCATGAGCTTTTTCACCCGGATGATTTGGAGATAATAAAAACCCGATATGAAAAATTAATAAATGGACAAACTGATACCTCCCAATTTAGAATCAAGCATAAAGAAGGGTACTATCTATGGATAGAGGAGAAAGGTGTACCAGTTTATGATGCGTTAGAAAAGCGGGTAATAAAAATTCACGAATTTGGCCGGGATATATCTAACTTGAAACGTTATATCAAAAGACTGGAGAATACGCAGAATGAACTGTCAAAAGCATACGAATTAATAAAACATTCAAATGAGGTTGCAAAAATTGGGAGTTGGGAAATTGACTTAAATACAAATAAAGTCTACTGGGATAAGGTAATGAAAGATATTCATGAGGTCCCGCAAGATTATATGCCTTCATTGGAGGAGACTATTAATTTTTATCTGCCTGGCAAGGATCGTGAAAATATTGAAATACTTGTAGAAATGCTGATTAAAGCAGGGCATAGATATGATGTAGAGCAGCAGATAATTACAGCAAATAAAAAATTAAAATGGGTAAGGGGAATTGGCATACCTCTGATGGAAGGGAACAAGGTTAAACGCGCTTATGGCCTTCTCCAGGATATAGACGAAAAAAAAAAGGTACAGATAGAAATCGAAAAATTATCCCTGGTGGCCAGTAAAGTTCACAATAGTGTGATAATAACAGATGCTAAAGGTCGGGTAGATTGGGTAAATGATGCTTTTTATACGCTTACTGGTTATACCCTTGAAGAAGTAAAAGGCAAAACACTGGGAAACGTATTACAAGGTAAGGATACCAATCCGGAGGATAAAGAAAAAATAAAGAAAGGGTTGAAACGTAAGGAGCCTTTTACACAGGAGATACTTAATTACACCAAAACCGGAAAACCTTATTGGAATGAGCTTTCCGTTACGCCTATTTTTAATGGGGATGGTGTTTTGACCCAATTCTTCGGCATACAAAATGACATAACAAAAAGAAAACGATCGGAGGCAGAAATTGAGAAGCTCTCTTTAGTGGCAAGCTATACACAACATGGGGTTGTAATAACTGATATCAATGGATGTTCAGTTTGGGTAAATGATTCATTCCTTAGTTTAAGTGGATATTCAAAGAAAGAAGTATTAGGAAAAAAACCAGGTGAGCTATTACAGGGACCAGATACTGACCCTCAACATGTGCAAAAAATCAGAATTGGCCTGTCTGGCCGAAAACCATTCACCCAGGAGATACTCAACTACAATAAAAAGAATGAGCCATATTGGATTGAATTAAGCATTAATCCAATCTTTGATAAAAAAGGAAACCTCATCCAATTTATAGGCATCCAAAACAATATATCCGATAGAAAGAAAAAAGAGCATGACCTTGAAAAAGCACTGGAAGAAAAAAATACTTTGTTTAAAGAATTGCACCACAGGGTTAAAAATAACTTAAACATGGTATCAAACCTGCTCTATCTAAAGTCTAAAAATACTAATGATCATAAACTAATAGAATTCATAAAAGAAACTACTAATAGAATTTACTCTATTTCAAAAACGCATGACCAATTACTAAAATTAGAGGAGATTAATCAATTATTCATAAAAGATTATGTTCGGGATCTGGTGGAGAATCTAGTCTATTCTTATTGCCAAGATACTAAAAGATATCAAGTTGAATATTCGATTGAAGATATTGAGCTCCATGTAGATAAAGTACTCACCATTGGTTTGCTAACCAATGAGATAATTTCAAATACCCTTAAACACGCTTACAGTGTAGAACAAACAGGTGTCGTCTTTATAGATATTCGAAGAAAAAATGATCAGGTAATTTACACTATAGGAGATAAGGGTAAAGGCATAAAAGAAGAACAATTAGATTTTAACAATTCGCTGGGACTTAAGCTAATTAAAATGTTTGTTATCCAGCTGCAAGGGCAATTAGAATTGGACACAGCAAATGGCGTTCAATACCGCATCATATTTCCTTTCCAGTAATTTGCAATGACTTAATCCAAATTAAAATTTCAGCTTATCCATAGTAGGCCAGATATGATGGAGCCCATCAATGCTAACAATGAAATCCAAGATATTACAATAATACGCTTAATTGCTTTCATTTACCCATAGTTTAATTAAAAAAATATCCTATGCCCATTCTGGCTTTAGGTCTTGGCTGTCAGACATTTTCCGAAGGTCGTCATTTTGGAAGTGGAGATAGAGAAGATTTTCAATCTCAAAATTCACAATACATGAAGCGCTGATGGACCTTTTCATCATACATGCGATTTTGCTTATTTATGATGGGTCAGACCAGGTTTAGAAATTCTGATGGTGAATGAACTACAAGACCGGTTCTAAAGGGGGCATAATCTTTATGATTTCGTGTAATGAAATAGTCTACCTCATGTTCCACTGCGGTGTAATATTGGATGGCATCTTCTTTATCCTTAAAATCAGACCTCAACGCTAGAAGAAAGGTCTTTTTTCCGCTTGGTAACACATTGCATGAAGCAATAAAATCAGATAAGTCTTTGGTGGCGGTGGGTATTTTGTATGTCTCGAACGCCAGATAAACCAAGTTGGCCATGCTCACCTCTGAAATGGCGATAGACAATCGTCTCTGCAGTGAAAGCTCAATTAATTTTATGGATACTTCGGAGTATGGAACTCGCTTGCCAATGATATCGAAAGCTACATCCGTATCAAGGAAGACCTCAACCATATTTTTCCTTTAAGTGTTGTCTGTAAAGTGCTTTATCGCTTACAGGCAATGCTTGAACAGGTTCCCGCTCCCCGTAAGATTCTAAAAACCGTTTTAGCGCGTGTTGTTTTTCTGTTTCAATCGGCTTAATCTCATCCTCCTGAAATACCTCCTCAAAAAGCTGAGAAATGGAAGTTCCTGTCTCCTGTGCCTTTTTTCGAGCTTTTTCGATGATATCTCTTCTTACAGTTAGTGTCAATTTGGTTTTCTTAGGTTTTGACTCCATCCTTCACGTGTTTATGTAAATATACGTGCTATTATACATTTTACTACTTCCCCTATTGCAAAACTATACACAATTTGGCCTCAGCAAGACACTAAGACCAGTAAGAAACTTGCTTGCCTGTACTAGCGGCATTCCCTTTCTTACCGGATCTCAAATACTTCCTTATCTTCCTTCGACAAGCTCTTTAGAAAATGTTGAAGATCGATGAACTTGCAGTGACTTAATCCAAATTAAAATTTCAGCTTATCCATAATAGGCCAGATATGATGGAGCCTATTAATGATAGCAGTGAAATCCAAAATATTACATTAATACGCTTAATTGCTTTCATTTACCCATAGTTTGATTAAAAAATATCTTATGCCCATGCTGGCTTTAGGTCATCGAAACAAATTTCTCCGTTATGTACCCGTTTGATCTCATTTACCAGAATATTGATATCTGCATTTTTTGATACGTATCCTTTCATTCCTTCCTGAAGTGCTTTTTCTTTATAGTACCTTTTAATTTCCATAGATAGAATGATGAGCTTTGCGGCAGGGTCTATTTCAATTAATTTCTTAGCAGTTTCATAACCATTAATATTGGGCATATTTATATCCATTAAAATAACATCAGGTTTGAGGTCATTATATTGTTCTATTATGCTAAAGCCATTATTAAATATTCTTACAACTTCAAATTCCGGCACCAGATTTAATAGGGTTGTCAATCCTTTACTAACTATCTCGTGATCATCAACAAGTACTAGCCTAATTTTTCCCATATGATTGTTTTTATAAAATAAGCCATGCATTCTTTAATCTAATTATTCAGCAATCATAGCATTTATGTTTATTTCTATTATTTCCCTGAAATCTTCAATAATTTCTTCCATGTCTTCATCATCTTCTTCATAGAACCACACCACAGAGATGTCGTGCTTGCTATTAAGTTTCTTGACCCTCTTTAAAATATCGAAGAGTATTTTTGAAGAGCTGGTATTAAAATGAGATAGTGCAATGATCAGCGTAAGCTGCCGACCAACAATATCATTGTAACATTCCAATATTCCATACACGGGCTCGTAAAAGGATGGCGTGTGTTCGGGCATTGAAACACCCGAAATTTTTAAAAATGATTTATCTAATTCAAAAATTATCTCTGGGGTAGTCTTTGTTGGTTTTATATAAAGGTATTTCATATCTGACAAATACTTTGATTAAAATGCCTACCCCAAAGCTGGAAGGATTATTCGTATAATATAATTAGTGATCTCCTTATTAGATACTTAATTATTATTATGTCATAAAGTAATTCTCAAATCGCTCACATTTCAGTAAAAACTAATACTCTATTTAGGTAAAACCCTAATAAGATTACATAAGGATCCTACATTCCTTTACCTCACAATTTAATTGTAAACAAGTATCAATTATGGCGACTGCATTAGATTATAATCAACTCCAAAATTCATCGACTTTAAGAGTAAGTTCGATCAATCAAGGTCAACTTGAAAATGGGGCTGAAAAAATATTTCCAAATTATGACCTGACCACCAGAATTCATGAAAATATATCTTATGCCAGGATACTTCAAAGAGCCTTATTTAAAAAGGGTGTTGCAGACGATAAATTATTAGATAGGTCATTCGTCCTAGACATGCCCAAGGACATGGTTGGAGGTGATTTCTACCTGTTTGAAAAAATTCAAAATAAGCGTGTGATTTTTTTAGGAGACTGCACAGGACATGGGGTAAGTGGGGCAATAATGACCGCCTTGTGTGTGTCCATCGCCAGGGAATTACTTCAGAAGTATAAGACACTGAGTCCATCTCTGGTACTAGTGAACCTGCAGGAAAGAATAGCTAAAATATTTGAACATGAGGGTGATACTATAATGGATGGATGCGACGCAACAATGGTAATTATCGATGAACAGAAAAAGAAAATACGTAGTGCCTCCACAAATCAATCAATACATGTACTGAATGAAAAAACATGTCAACTTGTAAGAGGAACTCGAATACCTATCCATAGATCAGTAAAGTTAGAACTGGAAGATGTGACAACAGAGTATGAACCTGATTCAATGCTTTACTTAAGTAGCGATGGTATTAAAGACCAAATGGGTGGCGAAAGAGGTAAGAAATTTTCAGCAAAACGATTTACAGAATTATTGTCCAGTTGCCACCATGAAAAAGAAGATGTTCAATACCATATCATTAAAAATACCCTTGATGACTGGATGCAGAATGAGGATCAAACGGATGACATCCTGGTTATTGGTTCAAGATTAAAATAGTTAAAAGAAGAAAATAATTTTTTAAAACAATAAAACTTAAAAAAATGAAACTTGACAAAGCGATCGAAGCATCAGTAAAAAATGTCCCAAAAGCATTGGCCTCCGGAGTTGTTGACTTGGAAAACGGGATGGTCTTAGACATGAAAACGGTAGAAAGCCACCCTCAGGAAGTATTTGATTTTCTTGCAGCCGCAACAAAGGATATTTTCCAAGGAGAAAATGTTGTTACGATTGAAAACATTTTCAAAAAAGCAAGGGGGGTAACTACTGATGAGCATTATTTTCAGGAAATAGTGGTTTATTCAACTAATTTACTCCATTATTTTGGAAGGCTCCAAAGTAATCAAAATATTGTTTTTGTAGTAATTTGTTCAAAAGATGCAAACGTTGGCCTGGTAATGGTTAAAGCTCGTGAAATTGCAAGAGGATTAACGCTCTAGTGTCAACCTCTATAATAAGCGTTCACAATTTAAAAGTTATTCGCAATAGCGATTCTAAAAATCTCCTGACAGTGTCTATGAAATTGCTGGAAAAGGAATGCTATGTAATATATGGGCCTGGAGGCAGCGGAAAATCCTTATTATTAAAGTTCCTGAATGATATCAAAATTCCTGAACTGTCTTATAGTTACTCAGCTTTTCATAGGACTAAAAATGCAATATACTACCTGAACATAAATACAGGTAAGAAGATTTCGGGTTTATTTTTCCCTGAATTGCACTATGATTTATATTTTATTGATGAACCAGAAAATGGATTTGAAATAAATGAGTTTGAAGTCCTTTACAATGATATTAAACATTGTGGCAAAACAATGGTGGTCGTGACGCATAACCTGAACTATGTAACTTTATTCGCTGACAAAATCTTAGTATTGAGGTACGGAGAATGTCTGGGAGAATTTACAAAAGAATCTTTTTTTAATAGCAGCGATAGTACAATATCGAGTTTTGCTACCATGGGATGTTAAAATTATAATAATATGATAGGATTTAATTGGATTGCACCAAATGAACTTGCAGGTTCATCTCAACCCGGTTTATATGATGACTGGGGAAATGATATCGAGTTTTTAAAGGATCTTGGTATAGGTTGTATCGCCAGCTTGATTGAGCAACCTATTCTTGAGAAAAATGTAAAACAGGAAGGTCTTCAATTCTTTCATTTGCCTATAAGGGATATGGACGCTCCGCAGCCGAAAGCAGCCAGTGAATTAATTATAAATCTTACAGATGAAATTAAAGAAGGAAAAAAGGTTTTAATTCATTGTAAAGGTGGTGTAGGACGTACCGGGATGATTGGCGCTTGCTATTATGTGAGCAAAGGGCTGCCAGCGAAAGAAGCAATTATAAAGGTTAGGAAAATTAATTATGCTTACATTCAAACAATGAAGCAGGAAGAATTTGTACATCACTTTGAAGATTGTTACAACAAACAGGAAGTTTAGCTATGAATAATCCATATACAATTTCACTGGAAGGCAGGGAATTTAATTGCCATGATCATGAATCACTCCTGGATGCCATGATCCGACAAGGTATTACCGTCCGCTTTTCCTGTAAAAAAGGAATTTGTAAGACATGTAAACTTGAAAAGGTTAAAGGCCTAATATCAGAAAATGCCCGTAAACCTTTTAAGAAAAAGGGCCAACCCTATTTTTTACCGTGCATTGAATATCCGCAGGATCATCTGAAAATTAAGTACCCGGAAGGTTATAATTATTCATCATTTAATGGCGAATCTGAATATGAATTTCAGGAAGAGAGCAATGATGACAAACCCGGACCTGACCCGGAGCTATTGCGTAGGTTAGAAAAGGATGATCTTCTCAATAAAGTACTGGCGTCATTTTATGATGATGTCTATAATGATGATTTATTAAGGCCTTATTTTAAATCAGTAAGTAAAGACTGGGTCATTCAAAAACAGTACGCCTTTCTTTACATGCTTTTCAGTGGGAAAGAGATTTATATGGGTGAAAGAACCCGAAATGCCCACCATTGGATGGTTATCTCAGATGAATTGTTTGACTACAGGGAAGATCTCATTGAAAAACATATGATAAAGCATGGGTTAGAATTGAAATTTCGAAAGCGATGGAGGGATTATCATGAATTTTTTAGATCGCGTATGGTGAAATCAAGGCCGTGGAAAAAAATATGGGACAATCATCATTATCCGCTCGAAGGCATAGAAGAATTTCTGGTGGATACCGGTGCCATTTGTGATGCTTGCACAAAAGAAATAGAAGTAGGTAGCTATGCAAAGTACCATGTTAGACTAGGAGAAGTCTATTGTGATGCGTGTAGTTAATACTTATTTAGGTTATTGCTGCCTTTTAGATTAGGATATCAAATACTATTTTTTTAGTTATGTCCTATGGACCTACCATACCACAGACATGATTGAAAAAATAATTAAGGGTTTTATTGATTCATTTAATAATTCTCCAATCTTAATCATCAAGTCCCCGGGGCGCATGAACATCATTGGGGAACACACCGACTATAACGATGGATTTGTCCTTCCCGCAGCCATCAACCGAAGCATCTGTCTGGCCTTTGCTTTAAATGATTCTCTTTTCTGTAATGTACTAGCCTTAGATTATGATCAGTCTGCTTCATTCAAATTAGATTCCATCGTAGAATCGGATAAACAATGGCTTAATTATATATTAGGTGTAACCCATCAATCAGCCGGTCGCATCTCAGGATTCAATATGGCCTTTACCGGCGATATTCCTTTAGGGGCCGGTTTGTCATCCTCCGCCGCACTGAGTTGCGGTGTTGCTATGGGCCTTTCTGAGTTGTTTGGATTAAATATTGACAGGAAACAACTGGCGCTTATCGCCCAGAAAGCTGAGCATGATTTTGCCCATGTGAAATGTGGCCTCATGGACCAGTATGCCTGTCTGTTCGGTAAAGCCAATCATGCCATATTATTAGACTGTATGAACCTTACTTTTCAGGAATCCTCCTTTGATTTATCAGGATGCAGCTGGCTTTTAATCAACTCAAATGTCTCCCATCAACTGGATAATTCAGCATATAACGATAGAAGGACTGAGAGTAAGAGCGCCATAGAAGAGATGAGGCAACATGGCTTTGAAATTAATTCTTATAGGGCCATTAATGAATCTATGCTCAAGAAAGCAGAAGCATTCATCAGCCCTTTACTCTGGAAAAGGGCCAAACACATTGTAACTGAGAACAACAGGGTTCATAAGGTAAGTGAAGCACTTGGTGCCAGAAATTTCGAAAAGGTTGGAGCAGCCCTAATCAATTCGCATTTAAGCCTTAGGGAGGATTATGAGGTTACCTGTCGGGAGACGGATTTTCTTGTGAAGGAACTAACAAAAGAAAAATCGGTTTATGGCGCCAGACAGATAGGCGGGGGCTTTGGAGGAAGTATTTTAGCTTTGACGAAAGATAATAATACATCAGAAATATTGAACCGTCTGGACAGCAGCTATTCTCATAAATTCAATAAGGCTATTACACATATTCCAGTTAAAATCTCTGACGGCTGCCATGTGGTATAAAATTCATAATATTAAAGTAATGGCATCCGATTAAAATCGGGGCTGGTTTAAGGGTTCTTGAAAAAATACAATAGC
>CAYSCZ010000061.1:0-18400 GCA_964429655.1 uncultured Roseivirgaceae bacterium | reverse complement strand
GTGCCTGATTTTTTGGACTTTAACCCTTCATGACAAAATTCCAATGACAAATCTGAGTTAAACTTTTCACCGTGTTTAAAAAGTGTCTGTCCATCATTTTCTTCCAGCTTAAAATAATGTTCACCTGTCAAATAATCCTTTCATCTTCGATCTTCCTAACCATCTTAATTCCCGGTTGATTTTATAGTTTAAGATTCTTGACTGAAAAGACATTCTTTTACTGTCTACTATTTGAATAGTTGCTTTGAGTACATCCCCTATCTCTTTATCGCCTTTAATTGATTTTGACAAAAGGATTCAAGTTAGGATAATGCTCAAAATCATTTAATTCTTTCCAAACAGCAGAAGCATCTCGCCCGATTAATTTTTCGTTTTCAACATGTTTTAAATTGAAAAATTTTGTTATTTATGTGCAGGCCTTTGGATTTTATTTTCAAAAGTATTATATTTATCACTATATCAATAGATTTCCGGTTTTCTTCCAATGGTAGATTCAAAAAAGTGATGCAACCGGTACATTTGTTCGGTGCCTAATTTTTGTCCTATCTGAGTAAATAAATAAATCATTAAAGCACAAACAACCAATACTGGCAGTAGCCATAATATTTGCGCTTCCATCCCTAAACTTAGTCGGCTGAATCCATAAAATGAGGTGAAAAACGCCAATGTCCCAATGCCAATGTACCCAAACATAAACATTGTCCAGATGGTGGAATTAGGGCCATATAATCCTCGAATTAATGAACCATCTTTATCTTCTTCAATGGATAATGACAATTCAGGCGACCAGAAATGACGCTCGCCATATGGTATTTTAATTACACAATGGCCATCTAAAAAAACACCTTCACAATCAACTGATCTATCCGTCAATTTATCTCTGAGTCGCGTTTCCAGTTCTTTGGTTGATATTGGGACAACCATTTTAAATCTCGGTCTGGACCTAAAACTGCTCATGATTTATTAATTTAAAAGATTTAATCCATGATAACCGTATGAAGGTATTAATAGCTACAGATAAATTTAAAGATTCCCTGGATGCGGAACAAGTTTGCAGTGCTGTTGAACACGGCTTAATAAAGAAGCATAAAGATATTGAGTGTATAAAAATACCTATGGCGGATGGTGGAGAAGGTTCGCTGGAAGTTATTTCTAAAAAAATGCAATTATATCCTGTTAAAACTCAGGTTCTGGATTCATTATTCAGGCCTGTTGAAGCTGTTTATTACATTCATAAGCATGCCGCATACATAGAGATGGCCAGTGCCTCAGGCTTGCAGCTGCTTAACAACAAGGAAAGGAACTGCATGCATACTACGACGTACGGTACAGGACAGCTGGTAAAAGATGCAATTACCAGAAACATAGATCAAATATTCTTATTCATCGGAGGTAGTGCCACAAATGATGCAGGCATAGGCCTTGCAAGTGCTTTGGGTTATCATTTTTATGACAACAAAGGACATGAATTAAAGCCCATAGGTGATAATCTGTTGAAGATTTCAGATTTTGCCCCCCCCGAAACGCTCCATCTACCCGTGATAAATGTCATATCGGACGTAAGTAATCCGTTCTTTGGACCCAATGGCGCGGCTTATGTCTATGCACGACAAAAAGGTGCAAATAATCAGGAAGTATTATCGCTCGATGAGGGACTAAAAAATATCAGAGGTATCATTAAAAATAAATCAGGCATTGATCTTCAATCAATAGCTGGCTCTGGTGCTGCCGGTGGTTTAGGGGGAGGTTGTGTCGCTTTTTTGAATGCACAGTTACTTCCGGGGATTGATACCATTATGAAAATGGTAGGCTTCGAAGAGGCACTGAAAGATTGTGACCTGGTCATAACCGGTGAAGGGAAATTTGATCATCAAACATTACAAGGCAAGGTAATTAGCGGTGTTGCCAAAACCGCTAACAAATATGACAAAAAAGTATATGTTATATGTGGATTGTCTGAGGTTGGAGAAAATGAGTTTAAATCCATGGGGATAGACAAAGTAATTGCTTTAGTGGATGATAAAACGACAAAAGAAGAAGCCATAAGAAATGCGGAAGCCTTAATAACAATGAAAATAATGAATCTTGAGTTAAATTCAAATATTCATAACCATAAGCAAGCTTAACGACTATCCTCAAATTTATTCATATCATTTATCATTCCTTTAGGAAATAGAATGCATAAATTAGTGTTTTTGGAAATATATGTGGCCGAAATCCCTGATCGCTTTGTTTCTGGTTTTAATATTTTTTACTGATCGAGCACACAGTCAGGAAGAGGAAAAAGAAGAAATGATGGAGGAGTTTAAGCATTTCAGAATTTCACCATTAATCGGCCATACTTTTATTCAATTAAGGGAAGATGCATCCTACACGCCGGTGGCCTCATGGGGGCTTGATTTGGAATATTGGATCAATCATACATGGGGTATGGGTTTACATAGTGATTTTGAAATTGAATCCTTTTTAGTCGAGCAGACCAATATGGAACTTGTTGAAAGAAAATTTCCATTGGTTATTACCTTAGATGCGCTATATAACCCATGGAGGGAGCTCGTCATCGTACTAGGCCCGGGGATAGAGTTTGACCCAGGCAGATCTTTTTCTGTTTTTAGAATTGGTTTGGAGTATGAGTTTCAGATGCATAACCACTGGGACTTTTCCCCAATATTTTTTTATGATACAAGGATTAATGGGTTTGATACCTGGTCAGTGGCGGTTGGTGTTGGTAAACGTTTTTAATTTCTTATCTAACTAGAATTTATCTTCTTATTATTGCACCACATTTTATTTTTTATGGGTATAGAAGCAGTAATTGTTCTGATCATCATTTTTTTGGCTATTTTCTTTTTTGCCACTGAATGGCTTTCCGTAGACCTCGTAGCCTTGTTAATCATGACATCTTTAATAATTACCGGTGTAATATCCCCTAAAGAAGGTTTACAGGGATTTAGCAACCCTGCGGTGATTACTGTGGCTTTTATGTTTGTTCTTAGCTATGCATTGTTAAGAACAGGCGCTTTACAGCGTATTGGTCCTGAGCTGAGCGCTATTTATAAACGAAATTTCAATCTTGGCCTTCTTTTGACCATTTTTTTTGTTGGCATAACCTCCGCTTTTATCAATAATACGCCGGTTGTTGCCATGTTTATACCACTTATGATTACCATTGGCACACTATCTAATATTAATCCTTCCAAACTGCTGATACCGCTTTCATACGCCTCAATAATGGGAGGCACTTGTACTTTGATCGGAACATCAACGAATATTTTAGTAAGTGGAATCGCCGAAGAAAGGGGATTAAATGCTTTTCCTATATTTATATCCACGCCTATTGGATTAATGTTTTTATTCGTTGGAGCAATTTATATTTTCTTCTTTGGTAAGAGATTATTGCCTGACCGGTATAGTGATCAGGATTTAAAGGATAAATTCAGCATTAGGAATTACCTGACTGAGATAACTATAATGGAGAATTCCGAATTTGTAGGTCAGAAAATCATGAACTCGGTAATGGTGAAAGATCTTGACATTGAAATCATAGAAGTACGCCGCAATGGCTCCTCATTTCTTTTACCTCCGGGCGATTTTATAATAAAAGCTGGTGATGCTTTAAAAATTCGAGTTGATGTAGAAAAACTTAAAGTACTAAAAGACCGGTTAAAAGTAAGCTTCAACACCTCAGCCGTCAGGATTGGTGAAGGTGCTATATTACGAGGAGACACCTCTATTTTGGAATTGATCATCAAAACAGGATCTGAATTTGAGGGTAAAAACCTTAGGGAGCTGGACTTCCGGAATAGATACCGGGCTGCTCCATTAGCCATACTTCATCGGGATGAGGTGGTCAATGAACAACTCAATGAAGTTAAGCTTCGGGCAGGCGATATAATACTGACAGAAGTGAAATCACACAGGCTCAATAATCTTAAGCGACAAGAGATGTCTGATTCAAGCCCATTTATTGTTCTATCCGAGGAAGGAATCATAGATTTCAATAAAAAGAAATTTACCGCTGTAATATCTGTACTTGCTGGTATCATTCTATTAGCCGCATTGAATATTTTACCAATTGTTGTAGGGACCGTACTGGGAACTTTAATATTAGTACTTACCAGGGTACTCAACATGAAAGAGGTATATAACTCCATTGAATGGAGGATCATATTTCTCCTTGCGGGCGCATTAAGCCTCGGCGTGGCAATGGAAAACAGTGGATTAACCAACATACTATCTGATATTCTGATCAATAAACTCGGCCTGTATGGGCCTATAGCGATACTTTCCGGCATGTATATCATAACCTCTTTACTAACTGAGATCATGTCGAATAATGCTACAGCTGCCCTTATTGCTCCGATAGCAATAAATACCGCCGATAAATTAGACCTGAGCCCCTACCCTTTTTTAATAGCTGTTATGCTGGCCGCCTCAGCAAGTTTTATGACACCCATCGGTTATCAAACCAATACCATGGTCTATACTGCAGGCAGGTACAAGTTCAGGGATTTTTTCAAGGTAGGATTTGCGCTGAACATACTATTTTGGATCATTGCAACCATATTCATACCAATAATTTATCCTTTCTAAGTTATTAATAACCAAGCATGGTTAGTTGGTAGTTTATTGAAAAACCAGCACCAAACACATGATACATATCTCCAAAGTCATAGGCCATTGAAAGGCCGAAACTCCATTCGTTTTTTTGAAAAGGGTATATTTCTGTGTCAAATAATAAATAAAATTGTTTTTGAGGTGGCAGGAAAAAATAATCAAAGTTTGGATCATCAATTATTCCATCCCAATTGAAACGCCCTTCGTACAAACCAGCATAAGTGCCGAAGTTTTTTGTGTAGGTCCCTGTTAGCTTATATTGAAATAGAGATGTGTTCCCACCGAGACCGATTGTATAAGCCGCTAATCTATTATTCACAAAAAAAACATCGTTGGGAAGTGCTGCATCAGAAAATTTCGAAAACCTATCTCTGGTCAATAACAATGGATTGCCGATACTATACCCACGATATGACCATCCACTTCTATAGAAAAAGTTATTATAGTAATCATCCCTGCCACCAAATTCGTTACCGAAGTTATCTTCAATGGTTATTATATCCCCGGCTGGGTCAGGCAAGCCTGCCCCACCTTGTTCTTTGGTGTTAATAATTGAAAAAGAGAGGTTGGAAAACCATCGACCTACTTTGGATGACCAGGAAAATGTCAGGTTGTAATCATCGAGTGAATAAAAATTATCTTTTTTAAGGCTCTTGTTGTCTTCGAAGGGTAGCTCCAAGCTTGTCCTCAGATAATAATCCTTAAGTGATATTTCAAGATCCCAATCAAAAAACCCGCTATGACTTCCCAGCGCATTATTAATATCACCCGGGTTAAGGCTAGCACTTTCTTCTCCACCCTGACCCAGAAAAACTCTTATGAAATCATTAAATCCAGAGGGTTGATCCCCGAAATCAGGATCAGGATGTACGCCACTCCATATTACATAGTGTCTGAAAGCACCAAAAAATTTAACTAAAGCATTTTTTCTGCCTATACGTGCCTGAAGAAATTTTCCATGAAGCCAAGCATTTTTCACAAAGCGCTCCTCGCTAAGCCAACTGTGGCTGATACCGCCCCGGAATGATAAAAAACTACTCGTTAATGGTACATCAATAAAGTCCGAATAAAAATTTAAGCCGGGGATGGGACGTGCATTATCTGACACACCCCAGGTTGAACCAGAAAACTCCTGATGAGATGAATATTGCTTTTTAGCCCCTGCTAAAAAATGAAACTTTTTAAATGATAGATCTAGATAATATTGTTGTGTTAATAATTCTTTATGGTATATATCACCTACTCCTTCTATACCAATATTCAATTCTATTTCTCCAAACCTTTTACGGTAATCGATGCCAAGGTCAATTAATACATTCCCCTGTTCATCGTTAATTGTTCCATGTTGGTTAAATACATGATAGAAAGGTTGAAATTTTTTTGAAGAGACATTACCAACGGTCGAAAAATAGAAAGTTGCTGAATCTGAAGGAAGTTGAGAAAATAACTCTATGCAATTGAACGTAACTAAAATAATCAATATCAACTTAGATGCCAGGGCGTTGGCTTTCATTAATTTAAAAATGTCGTAAATGTTATGATTCAAATGCAACTATTGGTGTATGAAGTTTAACTTTGTATTTCTTAACCAAAACTTCAACAGTATTTTTTTGAATATAATATAATTTATTTAGTTACAATTAAAGATTATTATTTTACACTCATAAAGACATCTCCAAAGGGTATTGATAAAATTTTTATTCCTGAGGCGGTCGTAAAACTTAAAAGTACTTTGAAATATATAGCATGGATACCGGCACGGGGTGACTCAAAGAGGCTTCCTAAGAAAAACATTATCACCTTTTGTGGACGCCCACTGATCTATTACAGCATAGATATTGCTCAAAGAAGCGGTAACATTGACAAAGTAATCGTTTCCTCTGACGATGAGCAAATATTGCAGATATCTCAAGGTTTTGGATCAGCAACTATAAGAAGACCTGCAGAACTTGCAGGAGATAAAACTACTATTGGAGCTACTGCCAGGCATCTACTGGAATCATTCAAGACTGATGAATTAAAAAACTTAAGGGGGCTAATAACCCTTCAACCAACACAACCCCTTCGGTCATTACAGCAGATCGCTGATGCCATTAATCAGTTTGAAAAAAATTATAAAGTATATGATTCTGCTTTAACTGTTTGTGTCAACCGAAAAAAAATTGGCACAATTGTAAACAACACTTTTAAAACCCTTACCTATAAACCAGAACAAACGTCTCAGGAATTAACCACAACTTATTTTGAAAATGGGTCGATTTATGTTACCAAACCAGAATTTATATTAAATCATGAGCGGGTATTTTCCGAAGATTCCTTACCCATTATTCAGGCAGATATTTACGGAATGGTTGATATTGATACCCACGGAGATTTAAAGTTGGGTGAAGTTATTTTTAACCAGTACAAAGCATTGTTTTTAAAAAATGAATAGTCCCAGCATACAAATCCAAGGTAGAAAAATAGGCTATGACAATGAGCCGCTTGTAATCGCTGAAATTGGGATCAATCATAATGGTAATCTTTCCATTGCAAAAGAAATGGTGGATGCTGCACATGCCGCTGGTGTGGAGGTAATAAAACATCAGACCCATATTGTTGAAGATGAGATGACCGAAGAGGCGAAAAAAATCAAGCCCGGCAACGCTGATAAGTCCATATACGCCATCATGCAGGAATGTGCATTATCTGAAGCCGATGAATATGAACTGATGCAATATGTGACGGAAAAAGGGATGATTTTTATAAGCACCCCTTTTTCCGGTGCTGCATTGGAAAGATTAATAAAGTTTGATATCCCGGCTATAAAAATTGGATCGGGTGAGTGTAATAATTTGCCCTTAATTGAAAAAATAGCTCGATTTGGAAAGCCGGTGATCATGAGTACAGGCATGAATACTATTGACTCAATAAAAGTATCTGTAAAAATTCTTAATAAATTCTCTATTGATTATGCGTTGCTGCATACTACCAACCTCTATCCTACACCCAACCATCTGGTAAGACTTGGTGCATTAAGTGAGATGATACAAACTTTCCCAGATGCAGTTATAGGTCTTTCAGACCACACAACCTCAAATCATGCCTGCTTTGGTGCAGTTGCATTGGGGGCATCCGTATTGGAACGCCACTTCACTGACTCCATGGACCGAGAGGGGCCAGATATCATCTGTTCTATGGATAAGAAAGCTTGCATAGAATTGATCGAAGGCTCTAAAATATTGTATCAGCAGAGGGGCGGAAAAAAAGGGCCTGCTAAAGAGGAGCAGGTAACCATTGACTTTGCATTTGCTTCGGTTTGTACTACCTGTGCAATCAATAAAGGTGAAATTTTTTCCCGACACAATTTATGGGTCAGGCGGCCGGGTATTGGGGATTTTAAAGCATCAAGTTACGAATCATTATTGGGTAAAAGAGCAAAGACACACATCCCGGAGAATGTCTTATTGAAAAAAAGTGATGTGGAATGAGGCGAAAAATTGTATTTCTATCCGGCACCAGAGCTGATTTTGGTAAATTAAAATCATTGATTGAAATCATTAATCAGTCCGATCACTTTGAGGTTCATATTTTTGCTACCGGCATGCATACTCTTTCAAAATATGGAAGTACGGTTATAGAAATAGAAAAATGCGGTTATCCTAATATTTTTAAACATATCAATCAGGTGTCCGAAGATACCATGGATGTAGTATTGGCCAAGACTGTGGAAGGTTTCTCCTATTATTGCCGGGAGATAAAACCAGACTTAATTGTTGTCCATGGAGACCGTGCGGAAGCATTAGCTGGAGCAATCGTAGGCTCATTAAACAATATCTATGTGGCGCATATAGAGGGTGGTGAAGTTTCCGGTACCATTGATGAGTTAATCAGACATTCAATCAGTAAGCTATGTCATTTCCATTTCGTCTCTAATGGAAAAGCAAAAGAGCGACTTATCCAGATGGGTGAAGACCGGGAGGTCATCTTTGAGATTGGAAGCCCTGATATCGATCTGATGTTTTCAAATAATCTACCTACATTAAGTGAAGTGAAACGATACTATGAAATATGTTTTGAAAATTATGCTATTCTAATGTTTCATCCGGTAACCACAGAGTTTGATCAGGTAAGCCATCAGGCAGGTGAACTGGTTAATGCAGTTATTCACTCCAAGTGTAATTTTGTGGTAATCTATCCTAATAATGATCTGGGTTCATCATCAATAATTGAGGAGTATCAAGTATTTGAAGGGCTCACAACCATTAGAATGTTTCCTTCCATCCGGTTTGAATATTTTCTTGTCTTGTTAAAAAACGCAGATTTCATTTTAGGTAATAGTAGTGCTGGTGTGAGGGAGGCACCTTACTATGGCATCCCGACAATCAATATTGGCACCCGACAAGTGAACAGAGTCCTTAATGAAGACATTGTCAATGTAAAGAACGATTTTCAATCAATATTAGATGGTATTGAGAAAG
Source organism: uncultured Roseivirgaceae bacterium (assembly GCA_964429655.1). Taxonomy (GTDB): domain Bacteria; phylum Bacteroidota; class Bacteroidia; order Cytophagales; family Cyclobacteriaceae; genus CAYSCZ01. Next base: position 9,323 of record CAYSCZ010000061.1, on the reverse strand, counting down.
TCAAAAACCTAAAACCTGATAAAGTGAAGCTATTTGGCGATGGTAGTAGTAATAAGAGGTTTTTTAAAATCATCTCAGATTCAACCTTTTGGAAACGAAATAAGCAAAAGCAATTTTTAGATCTGGCAAATCACAGCAATTGATAAAAAAATTATTATTTAACGTTCCAATTGTTGGAAAAGAAATCAAAAGAATTGTTAATGAACGGGATCGGCTCCTGGAAAATCTACTAATTAGTCAATCTGAGGACAGCGCGTGGATTTTCACCATACAAAAAAGTGGTACTACCTATCTGCTTACGTTCCTGGCGAACTATCTGAACAGGCTTTTTGAGGGAAGAACAGAAAATATTAATTACACGGAGATGTACCATCAGTTTTTTATACACAGTATAGAAAACACCGTTAAAAAATCAAGCTTGACTTCCTTCTACGATAAAAAGAATGATATTGTCAAGAATAATTTACCCTATTCAAGGTTTTTGAGCACCCATATCCCGATAAAAGGGAATTATTGGAAAAAAAATATTTCACTAGATAGAAACCCACTGGATTACATTGTATCTATTCATCACTACAATTATTTGAAAAGAGGAAAGAAAAATAGTCTTGTTAAAACCATCAAGAATGAAATCTATCCCTACATAGCGTTAACAAATTATCAAAAAAGTTTAATTAAGTCCTATCCTGATAAAGTACTAATCATTCATTATGAAGATCTGATTATTAACCCAATAAAAAGTTTCGAAAAAATTCTTGACTTTTTGGGGATTGAGGTTGATTATGCGTCAATCAATTCATCCATTACTGCCAGCTCTATTAAAAATGTAAAGATGCATGAAAAAGAAATTGGAGGTGCTATAGTATCCGAAAGCAACCAATTTACAGGATCCTTCATCAGAAGTGGAGCGGTTGGTGACTGGAAGAACTACTTAAAAAGTTCAGAAGTAGGTAGGATTGAACAAATATTGAATGATAACGATATCCAGCTGGATGAATTTACCCTTGAATAGATTATACACCAGACGTGCAATTTTCAAAAACACTTGACCCGAATACCAGGGCTGTTTTCTCAAAATCTGTATCTACTGCCATTGTAAAAATCTTAGGCGGCATCTCCACGATTATTGTGAGTGTGATTATAGGAAGAATGCTTGGCCCTGAAGGATTAGGGATCATTGACTTAAGCATAAAAATACTTGCCGTACTCTTGATACTATCAATGTTTGGCTTACCCAGTGTGATCATCAAAAAAACTTCTGTCGCTTACTTTTCTAAAGATTACCAATCGTTAGGACATGTAGTACATAGCTCAATGGTCTTTGTGTTTATTGTCTCTCTCACATTGGTTTTGGTTTTATTCCTGGGCATAGATTTTTTATCCATAAAAGTATTTCAAAATCAAGAACTTAAAATTCCATTACTTATTTTTTTATTGGGGTTCATTCCGTTGGCATTATCAAGGGTCAGGGTGGCATCACTGAAAGGCATCAGTAAAACCTGGCAAGGCAATTTATTGGAAGAATCATTAAGCATTTTTATTATTCTGATGATCCTTTCTTTTTACTATGTTTCATCCCGGTCTATTGATACCCGCACAATCGCCATTATCTACACCGCTTCAAGGTTTTTGGTATTTTTGATCATAGAAATCTATTGGAAGCTATTGATACCGGTAAAACCAAAAAGAAGAAATATTATAGTTACAATGCTTCCAAGTGCTTTTCCATTGTTTATTGCATCAACAGGATTTATGATAATGTCCAGTATCGATATTTTTATGATCGGAATCTTTCGAGATAGTGCAGAAGTTGGGTTCTACAGTGTGGCGGCCCGTTTAGCTATGTTCATTAGTATTTTTCTACATATAAGCAATTCAGCAATATCACCTAAAGTTGCCGTACTTTATAATAACCGGGAGATAGAACCATTAAAAAAATTGGTTGGGCAGGTATCTTTCGCTTTGGTAGTCGTTGCCTCATTGTCGCTTTTGGGATTTTATATATTTGGAGAATATATTTTAAGCTTCTGGGGCAATGAATTTACCCAGGTATTTCCAGCGTTGCTCATATTGGCAGTTGGTCAGTTTGTTAACGTCTCGACTGGTTGTTCAGCTATAGTACTCTCAATGTGTGGCTATGAAAAGTATGTAGGTATAATCTTAGCCATTGCGACTGTTGTAAATATAATGTTAAATTATGTGCTTATACTTAATTTTGGTTACCTGGGTGCAGCCATAACAACAGCAGTAGTAGTTATAATTGAAAATGTACTAAAAACAGTTTATGCCTATAAAAGAACGGGTATTCTTACGCTTCCAACGCTATTTAAAAAGTCATGACTAAGAATGATATCCCCTCACAAGTAGACTTAAATATATGTGTGTTGTCCACTCCTTTTCAGTTAAAAATGCTAAAAAATATCGTCTCCACTTATGGTTTAGATCGGCTAATGATTATAAAAACCGGAATGATGAAAGACTATGATCTGGATATAAATAACCTTCATTCCTCCGTTTCAATTGATACCCCGATTTGGAATCTAAAAGATTTTTTCTTCCATTTTCCTTACAGCGTACCCCGTTACAGGAAATCAACTGACAGCCTAAAAAAACAGGTGAGGAAATTGGTTGATAATTTGGGTGAAAAAAAAAAGTTAATGTGCTGATACCATCAGAAAAAATGGCTTTAAGCCAAATTTTATGGTTTGAACTCAAAAGGGCGTTACACCGATCCAGCTTAAACTATATTTCCTTTGATGAAGGAACCCGTTACTACGTTACGGAGGGCATAAAAGATCTTTTACTGAAGCTCATATACCCTTTTGTTACTTTTATTATGCTCAAATTTCCCCTGCGCTATTACCATCGGCTAGGAACACATAGTGAAATCGATTACTCACTTATCAGGTTTCCAGAATATCTTCCCAAAAAACAAAAAAATACCACTTACATCAAACTAAAGGCCGGCGTTAACCCTTCTTTTTATTCCATTCCATCCTGTAATTCTGAAAATTTATTGATCATAAGCTCTCCATTTTCAGAAGACGGCATCTTATCCATAGGCCAGGAGCGTTTAATGTGGGAAAAAGTCATACAATTCATAAAAAGACTGCCCGCAAATAAAGTTTACGTTAAACTTCATCCCAGAGAAGATGATTCAAAATTTTCCTCATTTAAAAACCTACATTTCATTGAGCGATCAATATGTATGGAGGATATTGATCCCATGTCTTTTTTATATATTATCAATTTTGGATCTTCTGCCATAATTGAATTAATCGACTATTTTGATCCCAAATGCATTTATACCATTGAAATTGATCAATTTCCAATTAAATTTTTAAGACTTTTATTTGAAAAAACGCACCTGCTAAACTTAAATGACCTGAATGAATGAAGTTTGTCCTAACCCTTCCGGCTAAACCAACAATTTACTTCCCGCACTTAAAGACCATCAACTTTGAAACCTTAACCGTTATTTATTTTTTATCCTACCCATTTCTTGCCATTATCTTCCGGCAACTTCTTGGCATGGATGGTAAGTTTATTTGGTTTTATTACCTGCCTTTTGTGGTTCTTTCAATTATTATGGTAATACATCGGTTGAGCATTCAACCAATAAGAATAAAATTATTTACTACTTTTTTAGTGTTTTTTTTAATTGTCCTTACTGGAACCGTCAAAACCTACCAACCACTACCTTTTTTATACTTTGCAAGCCTCTTATTTATTTATCATGCTACAGGTAAGATCAACTCACTGGAGATAAATTGGATAAAAGTCCTATTCATCCTGGTACTACTCCTAAGCTTTGTCCAAATACCTTTTGATTTTTTTTATACCTATGACAACAGGTTTATGGGTTATGGATTATCACCAACCACCTTTGGTATTTACTCCATGGCATTTTATCTATTCGTCTGCAGTTATTTTACGAGTTCTCAAAATGTTATTTTATACTGCTTATTATTTGTGCTAATTATTATTACCAAAACAAGATTGAACATCCTTTTTTTTAGTATAATCCCTTTCGTTTTTATCTTTTCTCAAAATAAATTATTAAGAAAACTATTCGTTCTCTCTTTTTTGGTAGTAATAATCTTCACCTACCCGGTATATAACTTTCTGACCAGCACCAGTATTGGTGATAAAATAATAGAAACCAGATATGAAAGTGGAGATGATGCCTCTGCCAGGTTGAGGCTGATGCTCTTTGGCACTATTTTAAAAGAAGCATCAACCATGAATTTTTCAGACCACCTGATGGGTTTGGGGTCTGAGCACTCAAGACTCTTAATTGAAAAGGAATTTCTGTACGATATTCAACCTCACAATGATTTTATAAGGATCTATGTTGACTTCGGGATAATCTTTACAGTAATTTTTTTATCACTTTACTACAGATTGTCAATTACATCAAATCAGCTGGCCTTGCTTTTTTGCTTATACGTGCTTTCCTTTTTTCACAACATGGTATACAATTATTACATACCCACTCTGATATTTGTCTTTGATAATCTACATAGGCAAAAGCTGAGTATTTCCCAGACGAAACCATGGAAAACACAGAGCCACCACTAGCCGCTAATGAGGTTATTTATTTGCAGGGCGTAAAAATAAATAACCTTACTTCTGGTCAATTAAATGAAACTGTAACAAAACTTGTAGAAACAATGGCCAGCCGGGCTTTGATATTGAATGTAAACATTCATGCCATGAACATCGCCTATAAGCATAAATGGTTTAATGATTTTTTAAACTGTTCGAGCATCACATTTTGTGACGGTGAGGGTGTAAGGCTTGCAGCGCGCATAATGGGCATCTTTATTAAAGAGAAAATTACCTACAATCGGTGGATCTGGAATTTATTAAAACTTATACAATCTAATGGTTACTCAATATATCTGATGGGTTCAAAGGATGCTACCATTAAGAAAGCTGTTGAAAAGATCAACGAAAATTTTCCTGGAATTAATGTGGCTGGATATAGAGACGGGTTTATTGAAGATGATGAAGATTTAAAAGCCACCATTAAAGCAATCAACGCTGCAAAACCAAATATCCTATTATTAGGTATGGGGATGCCTGTTCAAGAGAAGTGGCTGATGCAGAATAAAGAAAAAATAGACTTCAACATTGCCCTTACTGGCGGGGCCGTATTTGAATACATTGCAGGAAATACCAGGATGACCCCCAATATTTTTTATATACTTAAACTTGAATGGCTCTATCGGTTCCTGCAAGAGCCCAGAAGATTGTTTAAAAGATATTTTGCTGGTAATCCAATATTTATTTTCAGGGTATTGCAGGAAAAATTTGGTATTAAGAAAAAATAAATAAAGTTGAACTACAATTCTTTTTTTATAAAAGCCTGGCCAACCACAACTGCAGCACCCACCAAAAAGCCAAAAGATAAAAACAGCATAAGTATTAAGACCCTGTTTGGTTTACTCTTTTCGACAGGAACCTTAGCAGGTTCTAAAACGGTAAAAACAGGGGTCACATTATTTACTTTTATTTTTGCTTGCTCGAGTTGTTGGGCTAGTCCATTATATACATTAAATGCCAGGTTGTACTCAGACTGCAACCTTTCCTCCTCAGACCTTGCCTTGGCGGTATTTATATATTTATTATTATCCCTGAAGTCAGCCAAGGTTATCTGAGCCCTTTGAAATTCCTTTTTAGCTCTTTCAAACTGTTCTTTGATGAAATTGAGATTTTGTAATTCTTTTGAGACGTAGTATTCTTTTACATATGTTGTAATATAATTCTGTGTGAATAAAGCCATTCTGGCGGTAACTTCAGGGTCCTGCATTTCAGTGGTGATAATCACAATACCTCCTCCCTCCCAATCAATTTCCAGGTCAATCCTATCCATCAGGATTTCAACAATTTCCTTTTGTTCCTCACTCAGTTTTATGATCTCTCCATCTTCGGTATTCATCGATTCCTCAGGTTTATCAGAAAAATAAGAATTCATAAATCCAACCAGCTCGAATGGTAATCCAACAATTTTTTCTACCAGTGATACTTTAACATGATCATTAAAATAATCAAATAAAGTCCACGTATTTTCTGCTGTTTTAAAGTAAAATCTCTGATTCATGAGGGACAATAAAAAGGGCGTACTATGTACTATTTTTTGGTAAAGTTCGGGATTGAATTCAGAACCACTCTGGGATAGGGAACCAATATCCACACCAGCAAGACCGGCTAAATCACCCAGCCCACCAAAATTAGGCCCTGCTTGTTTGACTTCGGGTATCAGTACAAGTTGTGATTCATATTCTAATGGCGTTGTAAAAGCAATGATTAATCCAAAGAATATAAAAATTATCGATATTAGTAAAATCTTGTATCGTTTGGCCCATAGGGTTTTGATCAGCTTTACAAGATCGATTTCATAACTGTTTCTAGAATTGTTTTCGTGATCTTTAAGCATCGTTAATTTTATTGCAATAAGCGATCAACCAATAACCCAAAAGATGTAATGGCTGTAGACAAACCAATGATTTCCTGTGCACTTAACCTGTTCCTTTCTGGCTTTTGAGGTATAATAATTTCCGAGCCCGGTTTTATTTTGGGATAAAAATTAAGCCAGAGAAATTTATTGGTTTGACTGGCGGAACCATTTGGATAAATTACAAATGCTTTTCCTTTCCTGGCATCACTTGCAAAACCACCGGCCAGCGAAATATAATCCCTAAATGACAAATTAGGATCAAATCTGACTTTTGAAGGGCGTAATAGTTGTCCTCTCAATCTTACAGTTTCAATATTTCTGGGAATACTCAGCACATCGCCATCCTGGAGGATAAGATCATATTTTGATCCTGGATCGTCCATTACCTGACCCAAATCAATGCCAATAGATTCTTCAGTACTGAAATTTATATCTTGCCGCTGAATAGCGCTGTCCCTTGATGCCAAATCCTGTAGTTCTTTCTGTTTTATTTGGGCCGCAATAGTTGTTTCAGTCTGGTCATCATTGTTTTCTTTTTTAGCAAATTCAGTTTTTCTGATTAAGGATGCCCCGTCAATGTACGCAAAATCAGTCAACCCACCGGCCCTATCTAATATTTCAGCTATGCGTTCATTTTTCTTTTGTAACACATATTTACCTGGTTGGTTCACCTCACCTTCTACTTCAACGATCTTTTGTTCTTTAAAATGTGGCGATTTTCTGACAATCACAAGGTCGAAAGGCTGTAGTACCATCTCAGATGCTTTGTCAGAAATATCAAGGTTATCATCAATGCTAAAATTATATACCTGCGATTCAATGTTTGCATCAGTATTTTCATTCCTAATTCTTCTGGATAATTCTACCTGAGATTTAATTGCAGATTCCCGAAATCCCCCGGCTTGTAAAATGGCATCTTCTACGGTCATGCTATCTACATAAAGAATCTTGCCCGGCTCATTAACCTCTCCTTCCACGGTGATGAAATAATCTTCCCTCAAATCAAACCTGGAAAATATCCAGACGATATCATCTGGTCTCAAACCAACATCTGACTGGCCATTTATAACCTCGGAAACACTAAATGGGATATTAACCAAAGAATAATCTTTATTGGTTCTTAAAATCAGCCCCCTTCCTTCAAAAGCATCATCACGTAGTCCCTCTCCTTTTTTTATCAGTGCGCTTAGCGTTAATTCAGGCTTAAACTCATAATCACCTGCTTTTTGTACTGCTCCCTGGAGTGTTACCTTGTTTTCAAATCGTTGCAAAATCGTTGAAATTAATACCTCATCACCATTTTTTAGCGGGGTGTCGCTGTAGTCTTTGCTCTCAACTGAAACTATTTTTTTAAATAAATCCCCGGATCGTCTGATGGTAATCTGATCCTTGTAAGCGTTTTCACTAAACCCTCCGGCATATTCTAATAAATTATTCACATTTTCCTTATCTACAAATTCGTAAATCGCCGGTCTTTTCACATTTCCTTTTACAGAAACACGCTTATCGTAGGGATGAACAATTATTATATCCTGATCCTGGAGCCTAATATTTTGAGTTTGCCTGCCGTTGATGAGGTAATCATAGAAATCAACATCTTTTATTTTTTTATTATTTCTGAATACATCAATGTTTCTTAATGAACCTGTTCGATTTGGACCTCCGGAGTAGTATAGCGCATTGAATACTGTTGAAAAAGATGAGAGCGTGTATGTGCCGGGATTTTCAACTTCCCCTATCACCGATATATTGATACTCCTTATTTGACCTAGACTAACCTGGGCGAAAGTATTAGGTGCTTCTCCATTTCCGGGAGATAAACCAGCATAAATCTGTGTCAATCTATTCAAAACCCTGGTTGAGGCTTCATCAACAGTCATACCTGATAAGTAAACCGGGCCCACATTCGGTATCCTTATTGATCCTTCCGGAGAAATAATCAACTGATAAGTTTGCTCAGAGGCCCCCCATATATCGATGACAATTTCATCACCAGGTCCTAATTGATAGCTTGTTGGCGTTGGAATATTTAAAGATGGTTCAAAAATCAAATTCTTATTTTTGAAGTAAGACATTCCAAAAATGGCTTCTTCTTTAATGGTATCTGTACTGGCTAGATTATCAAATAGGTCAAAATCTTCTTTTTGTTCAGTAATAATTCGTTGTCTCAACCTAAGATCACCTGTCGTTTGTCCGGTTTCCTGATCCTCAAAACGAACTTCATTAATCCTTTGCTTAAGTTTATTGATTTGTTGATTGGTTAATCCCCTGGACCTGGCTAATATTTCAAGTTGTTGTTCCGATAGCCCTCTTTTATTTACTTTTTCAATGAAGCGCTCAATTTGAGCATCTGATAAATCATCGATATCTACTTTGGACAAGTCTGTTTCAATGTCCTGGGCTGTGAGATGAAAAACAAATAGAAAAGCAAAAAATATTAGTAACTTACTTTTAGGTCCCTCCATTTAATTCCGTTCAAACTTACAAGTATAAGTAAGACACGAATTTACTACCACAAAATACCAATAAAAAGAATAATTCAATCATTCCGTTCTCAGGTACACAGCCGGATTTGCTCTTGCCACCTTTATCGACTGTATACTGACAGTAAGCCAGGCAACATCCAATGAAAGCATAGCTGCTCCTATAAATATCATAAAATCGAGTTTGGTATGGTAGCAAAATCCTGTAACCAGCCCGACATAAAAATGTAAGCAGTCGGTATTCCAATACTGATAGCTGTTAATATCAACTTAGCCCAGATTTGTCATTGGAATTTTGTCATGAAGGGTTAAAGCCCAAAAATTCAGGCACTTAGGTCGAGGAGGCATAGCATCGCTATGGTGACGAGCCAATAACA
>CAYSCZ010000060.1:0-18502 GCA_964429655.1 uncultured Roseivirgaceae bacterium | reverse complement strand
CTTCCAATCGCACTATAATAGAATTGAAATGGTTTAAGAGACAAGGGACTGTCAAGCCTTGACCACTGGGAAATGACCAGACAGGCTGAAATTCTAAAAACCCTGGCTAAATAAAATGCTCAACCGCTCTAAAGTCTGTTATTCGGTTGAAACCTTTAATGTCCGGGTTGAAATCCACGCTATCATAAAGCAAATGATCGATACCCAGTTCTTTTGCAGCTTCAATTTCAGAATTTGGATCATCACCTATCACCAGCAGGTCACTTGTTAAAAAATTATGACGTTCCATAATGTCTTTAAATGCATCCATTTTAGTATTGCTGGATAATTGAGGATCCACAATATGGATCTCCTCAAAGTCTTGCTCAATATTTAATTGCCTTACTTTACTCTGCTGCATTTTGGTAAAACCTGAAGTAACCAAAAATTTTCTGATTGTAAGATCTTTTATGAACTGGTAATCATCAAAGGGAGACATGTCCATCTCACAGGTAACTTCCTGAAGTATTTCCACACCTTTCGATAATAACCCGGCACTGAAATGGTATTGATTTGCCACTTTTTGAAAAGGCCTCCGCATGATGTCTTTTTTTATTTCTTCAAGGTCGTCTTTATATTCATCACTGGCTGCTATTAATTTAAACAATGGATCAAACAGCTCCCTGCCAATGGATGAAACCGGGTAAATGGTATTGTCCAGATCAATAATTAGTGCTTTTTTGTTCATTTCAATTTTATTTTCATGAATTCTAATCTATTTATTAACTGGCACACTTGAAAAAAATTAGGTGCACTGCCCATAGTAGTCACAGGTATATCAGTAATATAACCTAAATGATTTGTTTTACCTCAGAACGATATTTAGAGGGGCTCTTACCGGTAAATTTCAAGAACTGCTTATTAAAGTGTGAGTAGTTAGTAAAACCACTCTCAAAGCAAACCTCAGTGATGCTGGATTTTTTCTCAGCCAACAATTTTGATGCATGTACTAGACGATATTCGTTTAGAAATTGCGTAAATGTCTTTCCAGTAAGCTTTTTAAAATATCTGCAAAAAGAGGGCTCTGTCATGCTAATCAGGTCAGTAATATCTCCTAATGTTATCTGTTTTTGAAAATTTTCCCTGATATGGTTCAATACAATATTGATACGATCATTATCCTGGGCAGCTATCTCCAAAGAGAATCCTTTAGCATTTAATTTTTGGAATTCATAGGTTTCAGATAGATCTTTCAATATCTCTAAAATAGCCAATATCTGGGAGAAGTTATCAACAAAAGGAAGTTCTTCAATCTTCCTGCCGATTCTATTCTTACTTTCTCCATGAAATGACAGTCCGGCTTTGGACCTCTCAAGCAGATGTTTGATTCCCTTCATCTCAGGAATGTCAAAAAAATTTGAACCGAGAAAATCGGGAACCATTTGAACTACCGTTTCTGATTTGTAGTTGGCCAAACGTTGGGTAAAGCCCTGATGTGGAAGATTTGCGCCGATAAGCACCAGCTCTCCATCATGAAAGTAAGAAAGGTGACTTCCAATATGTCTTTTACCACTCCCACCATTGACATAGACCAGTTCCATCTCAGGATGATAATGCCAAAAAGGATTGGTATTCCTTTCCACATCATCAAAATAGCGTACTTTCATGGATGCACCGTAAGGAATACTTACCCGCTCTAAAGAAGGATGTAATATGTTTTTCACAGCAATCAAAACGGGTTGGATTAAATATTGTTCGATCTCAGTATAGTGTAATATTAACATGATTATGTTCTTATTTAACATGTTAACCCTATGTTGTATTATGAATGTGTTAATAATGAATATAAATAAGAAAATTATAAACCAGTTCATTGTTCAACTCCGGCGTATGTTTGCGCGTCTTTAAACGAGTAAATAAACAAACGATGAAAAACATGAAAGTATTTTTAGGATTCGCAATGACAGTCATTGCTACCCTTGGTTTTGCAAAAACTCCAAAAACTGAATTCCAGGTAGAAGTCCTGGGATCGAAGGCTTTTTCGGTTATTATTAGCGAGACTGCTAAAGATCTCGAAGTTTACTTCTTAAATAATATGGATAGCATTCTTTATAAAAATGAAGTGATAGCTAGTGAAAGTTTTGAAGAGCAATTTGAGATGGATAATCTACCGGAAGGTAAATACCAGCTAAAAGTGGTCGATGCATTCAGCATACAGGTATTGGATGTTGAGTTCTTACATGGAAATGTTAGCCTCGACCTGAATGCCAGCAGATATTATGATATACCTGAAGTAACCCGTTTGTCGGAGGTCTCCATCGTCAGAGTGAACTCTATTTCGATGGATCCAATGAAAATGGTAATCGACAACAAGACAGGCAGGGTTCAATACACCGGTAAAGTAGAAGGCAAAAAATATGACTCTAACCTGTCATTAATGGACGATAGCACAAAGATTGTGGTTAATTCAGAAGGCCATATCACAATGAAAAGTGTAGCATTTTCTGGCATTTGATTTACAAAAACACTTAAAAAGTTTCCATAAGAGTAAGAAGAGGCCATTTACCGGCCTCTTTTTTTTATAACCAATCCGTTTCTCGCAGGATTAAAGCTTTTTAAGCCATAACAAAAGGCTGACCTGTGCTCTCTAACACGGCAAACCAGAATTCATCCTCCAGGTCTACTTTTTTTCGCTTCTTAACCACCGCTGAAATTGGCAGGTACACAAACTGTCCATTAACCTGTCCAACCACAAAATTTGTCTTACCAGCCATGGCACCATGCACGGCATGATATGCCAGTCGGCTGCAAAAAATACTGTCACTGGCATTTGCAGGGGCACTTCTTATGATGTAACTGGGATCGATGTACTTTACGGTGATGTCATAATTGACCGCTTTAAAATATTCTTTGATCTTGTCCTTCAAATACACGCCAATATCTTTATGAAGAATATTTCCCGAGGCATCCTTGGTTCTTTCCTCACCTTCAAATAGATGTTGACCTGCACCCTCGGCCACCACGATTACAGCATGGTGGCGGTGGTCCAGCCTCTTCCTTAAAACCTCCAAAAATCCATTTTTGCCATGTAGTTTAAAATCCATCTCTGGGATAAGCACAAAATTCACCACCTGCATAGAAAGTGCAGCAGAAGCCGCAATAAACCCGCTATCACGGCCCATGAGCTTAACAATGGCTATCCCATTGTATGCTCCTCTGGCTTCATTATGTGCATCACGTATTATTGGACTTGCAACATTGAAGGCCGTCTCGAAGCCAAATGATTTTTCGATTAGGTTGATGTCGTTATCAATAGTCTTGGGAATGCCAACCACGACAGCATCCAGCCCACGTTGTAAGATCTCATCTCCAATATCATTTGCGCCTCTTAGCGTACCATCCCCGCCAATGGCAAAGACAAGGTTAATACCTTTCGCTTCTATGGTATCAACTATAGCCGGGACACTTTGCCCGCCCCTGGAGGAACCAAGGATTGTTCCACCAAATTCATGGATATCTTTGACCTTGTATGGATATAAATCAACAAACCCATGGCCATAGCCTGGAATAAAACCTTCATATCCATAGGGTATACCAAAAATATTTTTCACACCATAATAATAATATAGTGCCATAACCACACTTCTGATCACGTTATTAATACCCGGGCACAATCCGCCACAAGTGACGATAGCAGCTTTGGCCTGATCGGGATCAAAACATATCTTGTTTCTTGGTCCGGCTTTTTCCAGGCTTAATGGATCACCATTCTCTTTTTTACATCGCTCGAACTCACTTAAGGAGGTATGGAGTAAGATCTTTTCATCATCAGTGACGAAGTTGAAAATCTTATCTCCTTTAACATTGCTTAGTCCTAATGGGGATTTTATTGTTGATTCTTTAAGTAATTGTATTTCAAAATTCATTTTTATATCTGATTACCTTAATCAAATATATAATATTAGCTACTTTCAAGTGTGAGACGCGATAAGAAAGTGGAAACAAAAAATGAAATAAACAGGTAGTAAAATCTTATTCTAAACTTATTTTAAAACATGGATCACATAGCTAATATCAGGAAGGAATACTCAAAAACTACGCTGGATGTTAAACAGGTGAACGCAAACCCATTTGAACAATTTAAGAAATGGATGAACGAAGCAATAAAATCCGAGGTAAACGAGCCCACCGCAATGACGCTATCAACTGCCACCAAAGAAGGGGCCCCCTCCTCCAGGACTGTGCTTCTAAAAGATGTTAGTGAAAGAAATACTTTTGTTTTTTATACCAATTACAATAGCCAAAAAGGCCGGCAGCTAACAGAAAACCCTTACGCGGCCCTTACTTTCTTTTGGCCGGAACTGGAAAGACAAGTCAATATTCAGGGTGCCGTAAAAAAAACAACACCCGAGGTGTCTGATGAATATTTCGAATCACGTCCCTGGAAGAGTAAAGTTGGCGCCTGGGCTTCTCAACAAAGTGAAGCACTCAGTTCCAGAAATAAGCTTATGCAGGAATTTGCTAAGTTGGCTATACAATTTAGTTACAAGAATGTTTCACGTCCACCATATTGGGGTGGATTTGAACTAAGCCCCAATTCAGTTGAGTTCTGGCAAGGGAGGGAAAGTAGATTACATGATAGGATCCATTTTCAACGGGTGGGGGTAAATGAATGGAAAGTCTTGAGGTTATTTCCATAGTGTATATAATAATTTAATCATTTTCATTTGAAAGCTATTGCTTAAGGTTATTAAATTTAAATCAAAAAAAATGGGACTATTTGATCTATTCAAAGGCAAAAACAGGCTCAAAGAATACCTCCAGAATGGGGCGATTATCATTGATGTAAGAACACCTCAGGAGTTCAGGGCGGGGCATGTAAAAGGCGCTAAGAATATACCATTACAAGATCTGAACCGACGAACACCCGAGATAAAGAAAAATAAACCGGTAGTTCTATGCTGTGCGTCCGGTATGCGCAGTGGCCAGGCGAAGGCTATTTTAAAAGGAATGGGCATAGACTGCATTAATGGCGGTAGTTGGACTAAGGTCAATAATACGATGAAGTGACTGTAGCAAATTCGCTCTACTATTTTCTGGTATTTATAGAGAAAGGCTTGTTGATTGACCTACCCAAAGTGTCGTTTAGTAGCATAAACAGGATTAATGATCACTTATTTGAAACAATAAATAATTTTAGTGGTACTAAAAGTGTAATCAATGCACCTAATGAAATCTATTTTTAAGCGGATTCTTTATATTTTAATTGGTATAGTAATCATTGGTCTTATCATTTATCCAAAGTTACCGGAAGGATCTAAATCAAATGCTTCACCGGTGAGTGACAGCGATAACGATGAATTGTTTGCGGTAGATGGTGTCGTAGTCACACCCACCATGCTGGATAATACGATAAGAATAACCGGTACAATTCAGGCGGATGAAACTGTGGAACTAAACAGTGAAGTTTCCGGTAAAATCGAGGATTTATTGTTTAAGGAAGGTGAATTTGTCAGCAAGGGTGAGCAATTGGTAATATTAAATGACGATGAATTGATTGCTGAGCTGGAAAAACTAAGGTTTACTAAAAAGTTGCTCAAAGAGTCGGAGTATCGTCAACGGTTACTGCTTGAAAAAGAAGCCATCAGCCAAGAGGAATATGATATCGCACTTACAGAATTAAATACAGCAAATGCTGATATCAACGTAACCCAGGCAAAGCTGGATAAACATATAATAAAAGCCCCCTTCGATGGTAAGATAGGTTTAAGGAATGTGTCAATAGGCAGTTACATCAACCCGGGTCAACTAATAGCCAGGGTTTATAAAATAGATAGGATTAAAATAGATTTTTCCATTCCAGGGAGGTATCTGAGCAAAGTAAATATCGGTGATAAGCTATCTTTTAAAGTTGATGCATATGATGAAATATTTTTTGGAACCATCTATGCCATCGAACCACAGATAAACCTCGAATCAAGGAATCTCCAGGTCAGGGCATATGCCGAGAATACTGAAGGAAAACTTCTCCCCGGCCAGTTTGCAAAAATTGACCTTATCCTTGAGGAAATTGATAATGCTTTTATGGTGCCTACCGAGTCGATAATACCGGAATTAAACGGACAAAAGGTTTTCGTATATCAGCATGGTACTGTAGGTTCAAAATCCATTACAACCGGTATTCGGAATGAAGATAAAGTGCAGGTGACTGATGGACTCATGGTAGGCGATACGGTAATTACCAGCGGAATATTACAGATAAGACAGGGAATGCCGGTAAAAATAAACATATAATGGCAGGAATAACCAACATCAGCATAGACCGACCCGTGCTGGCGATTGTTATGTCGATTGTTATCACCTTGTTTGGAGTAATAGGTTTTAACTTTTTAGGGGTTAGGGAATATCCTAGTGTTGACCCCCCTAAGATTACGGTAGCCACAAATTACACAGGTGCCAGCGCCGACATCATAGAAACCCAGATAACAGAGCCTCTGGAAGAATCTATCAATGGAATAGATGGTATTAAAAGTCTTATTTCGGTCAGTAGAGACGGAAGAAGTACCATAACCGTTGAATTCAGTCTGAATGAAGATTTAGAATCTGCCGCCAATGATGTCAGGGACAGGGTATCCCGGGCCATAAGAAACCTTCCGCCGGATGCAGATCCACCAATCGTGACCAAAGCAGATGCGGATTCAAGACCGATCATTGTCCTTAAGATCTTTAGTGAAAAAAGAAACCTGCTGGAGATGTCTGAAATAGCAGATAATGTTTTCAAGGAAACATTCCAGACCATCGATGGCGTTTCTGAGGTTCGAATTTGGGGTGAGAAAAGATATTCCATCAGGCTATGGATGGACCCGGAGAAGCTGGCAGCCTACAAGATCGCCCCGACAGATGTACTGGAAGCCGTCCAAAACCAAAACCTTGAGCTGCCATCAGGAAGGATTGAAGGTAATTCCACCGAACTGACGGTGAGAACAGTGGGCCGCTTAACCAGTCCCCAACAATTCAATGATATGATCATTCAGGATAATGAAAATTCCTTAATACGATTTGGGGATATTGGAAGGGCCGAATTTTATCCTGAGAATGAAAGAACAGCCCTGCGAAACAATGGCATACCCATGGTCATGAATGCCATCGTTTCCCAACCGGGCTCTAACAATCTGGCGATTGCAGAAGAATTTTACAAAAGATGGGAATCACTCAAAAAGAACCTGCCTTCTGATATAGAAACAGAGCTAGCTTTTGACAATACAAGGTATATTACGCAATCCATATCAGAAGTAAAACAAACCATATTCGTGGCCTTCTCACTAGTGGTGATCATTATATTTCTATTTCTAAGAGACTGGCGAACGACTTTTATTCCGGTAATCACCGTCCCCATATCACTGATTGGTTGTTTTTTTATAATGTATATTCTGGGTTTCTCTATCAACGTGCTCACCTTACTGGGCATTGTTTTAGCAATCGGACTGGTAGTGGATGATGCCATCGTCGTGCTGGAAAACATCTATTCCAAGATCGAACAAGGCATGACCCCTATTCAGGCAGGTAAGGAAGGAACCCAAGAAATCTTTTTTGCAGTGATCTCCACAACCGTCGCACTTACATCTGTCTTTTTCCCCATAATATTCCTGGAAGGACTCACCGGAAGGCTTTTCCGTGAGTTTGGGATTACAGTAGCAGGGGCAGTGATCATTTCATCCTTTGTGGCACTTACGCTTTGCCCAATGCTTTCTACCCGGATGCTCAAAAAAAGGGAGCGACAAACCTGGTTTTATCGAAAAACAGAACCCTTCTTTTCCTGGCTTAACCGCAGTTATAATCACGCTCTGGATGATTTCATGAATAATAAATGGTTAGCAGCCGTGATTATAGCTGTTGCCATAGGATCTATATATTTATTTGTCAATATCTTACCTACCGAGTTAGCACCTAAAGAAGATAGGGGGAATTTCAGGATAATCGCTACAGGCCCAGAAGGTGCGACATTCGATTACATGGATTTCTATGCAACCCAGGTGAATGACCTCATACAAAAAGAAGTTCCGGAAAATGAAGCGGTTATTTCTGTAACCTCTCCTGGCTTTGGCGCTTCATCTTCGGTAAATAGTGCATTCATTATTGCCCGTTTAGTGAAGACAGAAAATCGCGAACGCTCACAAACGGAGATTGTGAATGCCCTTAAACCCAAAATCTCTAATAATACCCATGCCAGGGCATTTATCTCTGAACCAGAGACCATTGGTAACCGTCGCGGTGGATTACCGGTAAGTTTTGTTATTCAGGCTCAAAACCTGGACAAACTAAAAGATGTGATAGAACCATTCCTGGAGGAAGCTCGAAACAACCAAGCATTTGACTTTGTGAACGTCGATTTGAAGTTTAATAAACCGGAAATCATTGTAAACATCAACAGGGAAAAAGCTAAGGCTTTAGATGTGTCGGTAAGGGATATTTCGCAGACCCTACAGCTAAGCCTTAGTGGGACCCGTTTTGGTTTTTTTGTTATGAACGGCAAACAATATCAGGTCATAGGCCAAATGGAAAGAGAAGACAGAAATGAACCCATAGACCTCAAATCTATTTATGTCAAAACACTCAATAATGAACTGACACAACTGGACAATCTGGTTGAATTAAAAGAAAACTCAACCCCCCCGCAGTTATATCGGTATAATCGCTTCGCATCGGCCACCATCTCAGCCAGCCTATCCCCGGGTTATACCTTAGGTCAGGGGATTAGTGAGATGGAAAAAATATCTCAAAAAGTATTGGATGGATCCTATCAAACAGCCCTTTCAGGTACATCACGAGAATTTATGGAGAGCTCAGGCAATCTCTATTTCGCGTTTGCGCTGGCCCTGATATTGATTTATTTGGTTTTGTCTGCACAGTTTGAAAGTTTCCGGGATCCATTGATCATTATGTTTACCGTGCCCCTGGCCTTGGCAGGGGCTCTATTTACCTTATGGTATTTTAATGAAACCATTAACATCTTCTCTCAAATAGGTATGATCATGCTGATAGGGTTGGTTACCAAAAACGGTATACTTATCGTTGAATTTGCTAATCAAAGAAAAGCGCATGAACTATCACTTACAGAGGCGATCGTTGGTGCTGCCAAAGCCAGGTTCCGTCCAATACTCATGACCAGCCTCTCAACCATATTAGGTATACTACCTATAGCTTTAGCTCTGGGGGCAGGATCTGAAAGCCGTATATCGATGGGCGTAGCAGTTATCGGAGGATTAATTTTGGCAACCTTTCTAACACTATTCGTTATACCTGCCATGTATATTTTTCTATCCAGCAAAGAAAAAAGAAAAGCAAGATTTTAATGAGATCATTAAGTTTTATACTATGCTTCTGGATTTTATCCGGTAGAGTTTTAGCCCAGGATTCATTATTGACGGTCGAAAAGGTAGTCACCTTAACAGTAACTCACAATTACGATGTGCTTCAGCTAAAGAATGTTTTAAAAATTGCTGAAAATAATAATGATTATGGAAATGCCGGCTTTCTGCCTACTGTTGATGTTAATGGAGGAGTTGATCGTCAGGTGCAGAATACAAACCAGATGTTTGCTAATGGTGACCAACAATCGGTAGACGGAGCCACCCGTGACTTTGTAAATGCGGGTATTGGACTTACCTGGACGGTTTTTGAGGGTACAAGAAGATTTGCAACAAAAAGAAGGCTGGAAAACAGTATGCTTTCGGCAAGTTACGCCTTGAAACTACAAATCCAGGATGCTGTGGCCCGTTCACTCCGTCTTTTCTACACAGCCTTCCTGGAAAGAGAAAGATTAAACTTATTTCAAAGTAATCTTGACTTCTCCGAAGAGAGATTGCGTATAATAAAACATAAATATGAAGTCGGGAAAGCTTCAAAGATCGAACTGCTACAAGCCCAGGTAGATCTTAACACCGATCAATCAACTTTCATAGATCAAAATGAGGTGTACATCAATACAAAATACAATCTGAATGAAGCCATGGGAAAATCACCGGATTATGATTATTCCTTGAACTACGCCTTCGAGGTCGATACCCTGTTAATCCTGGATGAAATAATCAGTAATGCCAAATTGAGAAACCCGGCCATATTGAATCAACTGACAAACCAGGAAATCCAAAAAAACAGGGTACAAGAACTCTCAAGGGAAAGATCTCCACAGTTAGACTTTAACGTTGGGTATAATTACTCCAATCTAGAATCAGAGGCTGGTTTCCTTTTTCAAAACAGGACCAACGCATGGAATTATGGAGTAACAGCTTCTGTTAACATATTCAATGGATTCAATCTTAATCGCCAGATTCAGAATGCTGAAATCGAAGCTCAAAATGAAAAATTAATAGCTGACGCCCTGAAGCTAAATATTGAAACCAATATCAAGGCCGTTTACATGACCTACAAAAACAACCTGGCACTGTTAAAGCTTGAGGAAGCAAACCTGAAGGTGGCTAAAGAAAATTCTGAAATCGCACTTGATCGATTCAGGCTCGGAGTCGGTGATGCCCTGGAGGTAAGGGAAGCGCAAATAAATGCTGTAAATGCTCAGACGAGATTGTTAGAAGCGGCATTCAATGCAAAAACTGCCGAACTCGAACTTAAAAGACTTTCCGGAACTTTGATTCAGGAATCAGAATAAAGTTCTCCTCCATTTTTCATTGTCGACTTGGTGGCCCAAAAAAAAATAAAACGATCTACTAATTGACTTGCGTGTGAAACTTTTGATTAAAAAAATAGTATATATGTATGTACATATAAATTAAAATCGAATGACACTAAAAGAAAAAACACAAGACATTTACGACCTGGTAGGACAAGGAAAACTATTGGAAGCATTTGACAAGTACTATGCAGAGGATGTGGTACTCACCGAGCCGAGAGGCACCTGGGAAGGAAAAGCAGACTGCCGGGCCCATGAAGAAGAGTTTCTGAGCATGGTAAAAGAAGTGCATGGTCTGGATGTAAAAGCCGTCACCAGTGATGAAGAAGCAGGTGTTGTCATACATGAAACCGCCATGGACGTCACCTTACAGGATGGTAGCAGGGTAAACATGGAGCAAGTGGGTGTTCAGCGATGGGAGAACGGACAAATTGTACATGAGAGGTTTTACTACAACGCATAGCCCGCTTCTGGCCTAAATTTCTCAGCAAGCAGGTAGCATTTACCTGCTTTTTAATGTATAAAAAGGTGCTGCTAAGCCCTCTTTAGTTTTAATGAAAGCTCCCCATTTACCTTAGCTTCTTTTAAAATGAAGACAAAAGGTACCCACCATATAAAGTCATTGGTAATAAGTGTGTAAAAGAATTTAAAAGTGACCAGTCCCATAAGATAGTTGGAGATAAAACCCAACGGACCAAATATCTTACCCAGTAGTCCAACGGCAACAATCGGCCAGTGGGTAACGGGATCAGAAGCAGCCCACCAATAACCCAAACCATAAACACCAATCACCATACCCATACCCTGCCATATCATTGGGTGATTGATGCGTTCCATGCCTGTAAGTTCAAAAAAGTGTTGAGGGAATATAATTACCCAGGCCCCCCATAACAAATTATAAACAGCAGCGGCGCGTAGCACGCTACGCATCCATTTTTTAGATTTCATTATTTCAGTAGGCTATTAAGACACTTTTAACACATCCCCACAGCTATTTTGTTTGAAATTAAATATTAGAATCATGTCGATATTCAATTTGAAATAATACCATTCTTTGAATATAAAGACCGTCCACATCATCCTATGCTTAATCGCCCTGCTGATGACGTAAGCAAACTTATATGATATCCGTATGCGATTAACTTTTACCCATCGGCTGATTATTACTGTGATGATAACCGTCCTATTTGGTGTTTATCTAACGTGGGACTATTTTGACGGGGGTGTGGTTAAGCACTACCTGCTTCACAGAGATGATCTACCAGGCTTTTCTAACTGGTGGGGCCTGCTCACCATGCCCACCTTAAGCTGGTACTTTTTGTTAAGAATCAATCGAAGTGTCGGTAATAAAATGGTTACCAACACAATCATCTATCGGTTTATGGCAGCCATAGCGTTTGGGATAACTCAATCCGTATTATTTAAGCTTGGATCAGATTTAGGTGGCCCATTGATGCTGGCACTAATATTCACTTCGTTGTTCTACCCACTTTATAAAGCGGAGTACTTGTTAGGTTTTGTACTTGGTATGGTTTTAACTTTTGGGACGGTTCTCCCTGTTATTATCGGGTCGGTATTGGTTTTGATCTTCCTGGTCACTTACAAGGCCATTCGTGCTTCTGTGATTTATTTATTTATCAGACTTAAGCAGATCGTTTGAGGATTTAACTAGAATATTTAAAGTATGAAATTTAAAT
The DNA here is from genome assembly GCA_964429655.1 of uncultured Roseivirgaceae bacterium. GTDB lineage: Bacteria > Bacteroidota > Bacteroidia > Cytophagales > Cyclobacteriaceae > CAYSCZ01. The sequence continues at coordinate 6,139 of CAYSCZ010000060.1, read as the reverse complement.
AATAAGTGCCCTCCAATTTAGGGAACTTCTGTTGGATGGGCCATGATCTCACTTTTGTCTTTCATTTTGATTAAAGGTTTGCCCTGTAAAGCCATAATAAGGACACCGATAGACAATAGAAAGTATAAACTGCTTATTATCCAAATACTTTTCTGAGCAGTGAATACATAATATCCTAAAATTGGTAATACCTGCAGGGCGTGCATGCCAATAAAATGTGCTACCCTAAGGTCGCCATGCGAAACACTCCAATTCAATAGTCTGAGCCCTGGCCCGCCATCAGGAGCGCCAACCGTATGGGAGAGTTGGCTACCCATTATTCCTCCTTCAAAAGCAAAAATCACAAACAGTATAATACCTAATCTGATACCCCATAAATAACCAAATGGCAAGTTCCATGATTGCTGAAAGAACATCACACCAATGATCAATGTAAATAAGGTCATAACGGTTATAGCTAGACCCATTAAACCGAACATAGAGGAATAAAATTTTGTGGATAGATTGAAGTGTGATAACTCTCCCTTGCCAGCCTGCCAGGATATGTAGATCAATTCGAATACTAGCACTGCTACGACTACCCACGAGTAAGCCGAGATCAGTCCCGAAGGTTTAAGATGGCCCAGATACCACGCCATCGACCAAACAAAAATGAGCGAGGATAGGTAGAACTTGAAAGGCTTGATCCATGAATTAATGCCTAAAACTTCTATTTCAGTGGTATAAATCTTAAAGACACAAAAAAAAGTGCCCACAAGACATAACCAGCCAAATATGGTTAAGGGGACATTTCTTACATACAGTTCATTGAGAAAATCCATCATACATTACTTTTTTCAACAAACGGATAGCCTTACTAATCTATGAGGAATTTAAGGTTAGATGCTAAAAAAAAGCGGGGAAACGGATTATTAGCTGGATCAAGTGACACGGCAAAAATTTTCAGAATAAACCTACTTTAAATAAATCGGAAGGTGACTTTTTAAATAATTGTATCTAAAAACTTTTATTTTAACTTAAACAGCGATTTATATGATTGATTCGGATAATATTTTACAATATCTAAAAAATAGTAAGAATCGATTGATAGCCCCTAACCCGATCACCTCCGGGCCTGAAACCAATCCCATGCTGTCAAATTATTAATCTATTGCGGCTGTAAGCCGTAAGAAACGTTACCATATCGCTGAAGGTAAGGCTTGATGTTGTATTTTTAGGATTATTGCCATAGAAGTTAGGAAATATCTCTGTAAATGTTTGAACAATTTCAATTAAACCATCGTAATATTGCAATGTATCTATTTTTTTCAAAATGGGCGTAACCAAAACAACCCTTTTCACCGAATCGCAGAATAAGATGGCACTGGCCGCTAAAGCATTTGCTCATCCTGCTCGTGTGGCCATCATCCAATACCTTTTAAAAACCAATGCCTGCATCAACAGTGACCTGATACAGGAACTGGGTCTGGCCCAGGCTACCATCAGCCAGCATCTCAGAGAGCTTAAGGATATTGGCATCATCCAGGTTAACATTGAAGGCGCCAGGATTTGCTATTGCATCAATCCGGAAAGATGGGAAGCGATTAAAACGATTTTCAATAATTTATTTAATCAATACCATTACCCATTAAATAATTCGTGTAATTAAAACTCAAACATATTAGTGACTATGAACAATGATATTGAACTTAAGAACGTCGTCAGGGAACGCTATGCTAAAATAGCAGAACAGGGAAAAGCAGAAAACGCATCTTCATGCTGTGGTGCCACCACCTCTTCCAATGAAGTCTATAACATCATGATGGATGATTACTCCGAAACAGAAGGCTATGTATTCGATGCCGACCTGGGCCTGGGTTGTGGACTGCCCACTCAATTTGCTAAAATCAAAAAAGGGGATACGGTAATTGACCTGGGCTCCGGCGCTGGAAATGATTGTTTCGTTGCGCGTCACGAGGCAGGTGTGGAAGGCAAGGTGATTGGTATTGACTTTACACCGGCTATGATCAACAAAGCCCGTCAAAATGCTGAGAAATTAAACTTTAACAATGTGGAGTTCAGGGAAGGCGACATCGATGATATGCCGGTAAATGATAATGTGGCGGATGTGATCGTCAGTAATTGTGTGCTGAACCTGGTACCCAACAAAGAGCAGGTGATCAGGGAAATCTACCGCGTGTTAAAGCCGGGCGGACACTTCAGTATCTCTGACATCGTGTTGGTCGGTGAACTTCCCGAGTCCTTAAAGAAAGATGCAGAAATGTATGCCGGATGTGTAGCCGGGGCCATTCAAAAACAAGACTACCTCAGGCATATTAAAGAAGCCGGTTTCGAAAACATAACCCTTCAAAAAGAAAAGGTAATTACTATCCCTGATGATATTTTGAGTAAATACCTAAGCAACGCTGAGCTGGGAGATTTTAAAAATGGCAAGACTGGTATCTTAAGTATCACGGTATATGCCGAAAAGCCTGGTCAAAAGACTGAAAAGCCCAGGGTCAAACTGTCAGAGCTCCAAAATGAAGAAAGCTGTGCGCCGGGTTCGGGATGTTGTTAATCATTCAAACTATAATCTCATGCAAACAGAAAAAGTCCTTATGCTTCCAACACTGAATGCCACTATCGAGAAAGCAAGGAAAATAGAAATTCCGGAAAACAGAAAAGCAGTACTCAAGCCACTAATTGATTACATTCAATCTATCACCAATCAGGGGAAAGCTGTCAATCTGAATTTCATTTGCACACACAATTCGCGAAGAAGCCAGTTTGCCCAGATATGGGCACAAACCGCTGCGGATTATTTTAGCATTCAAGCCAATTGCTACTCTGGTGGCGTGGAAATAACCGCGTTTAATGAACGTGCCGTTGAATCGATCAAAAGAAGCGGTTTTAGGGTGACATCCAAAGGCGAAACCAACCCTGTATATTTTGTTTTCTATTCTGACGATACTGATGAACCAATAAGTGCATTTTCAAAGCGGTATGATGATCCCATAAATTCTAAAGAACAGTTTGCTGCGGTAATGGCCTGTTCACATGCAGATGAAAACTGCCCTTTCATTCCGGGAACAGAAAAACGGATTCCTGTCCATTACGAAGACCCTAAGGCGTTTGATGGCACACCACAAGAAGCTGAAGAATACGATGAACGATCTATGCAGATAGCTGCTGAGATGTTTTATGTATTCTATGAGATCAAAAATAGTGCTTCTATTTAATAGTGGAACGTCATGTAAAGAGTCGGGCCAGGTCTGTCCCTTTTTCTACCTGACAGAAAATATATTAACGCTAGCCTATGATGGAGTCCATACTCAGTACCTTAACACACCTCCTACCAGTCATTCTGGCGGGCGTGTTAGGCTTTTTTGGTAGTTTGGTCAACTTCTGGTTGATGAAAAAACTTTTTTATAAAAGTAAATTATCTAATGATGTTCCAATTGGTAAGCTAAGATATCCGATAACGCTAATCATCGTCTTAACAGCTGTATACATAGCTGCTAACATTGAATTTGACAATATAAATAATATCTGGACTGATGTATTTAAGGTCTCTATCATCCTTTCCATCACCTGGTTGCTGGTAAATTTTGCAGCGGTAGGCCGTGATGCTATCATCAGTCAATTCGACATCACTAAGGATGATAACCTCGAGGCAAGAAAGGCTTATACACAGGTAAAGGTGTTTGAACGGATCATAACGGTCATTATAGTAATTGTGGGGATTGCTTTATCATTGATGACCTTCGAGGGTGTTAAGGCCTTTGGCACCAGCTTATTGGCTTCAGCAGGGGTGGCCGGGATAATCATTGGTGTGGCAGCACAAAAGCTTATCGCCAACCTGTTGGCCGGTTTTCAAATAGCCATAACCCAACCAATCCGGATCAATGATGCAGTGATTATGGAAAATGAGTGGGGTTGGATAGAAGAAATCACCTTAACCTACGTGGTGGTCAGGATATGGGATAAAAGAAGGTTGATTGTACCAGCCGCTCAGGTTATCGATAAGCCTTTCCAGAACTGGACACGAAACAGCTCGGATATTATCGGTACAGTATTTATCTATACAGATTATAAAATGCCGGTGGATGCATTAAGGGAAGAATTAACCCGTATCCTGGGGTCGACACACCTATGGGACAAACAGGTAAACGTGCTACAGGTAACCAACTGCACAGACAGAACCATGGAGCTAAGGGCTCTGGTAAGCGCCAAAAACTCACCTACTGCCTGGGACCTAAGGGTTTATGTGAGGGAGAAACTAATTGCATTTATGCAGGAGCAGTACCCTGACTTCCTGCCAAAAACCAGGGTGTCGTTGAAGGGAAATTGATTGGATTGATCACTGATATAGGATTGTAAAAATCCTTTTTTAATGAAAGGTTCGGTAGTACCTTTTTCAAGATCATACATCCGTTCAACAATTCCCGTCTCTATCGCATGTTCTCGCTTAATTTAATCGGTTATGATTTATTGATACTCTTTGGAGTTATTTTGAAGAACTTTCCTCCTTTACCAACCAAACGTTAGCACAAATTAAATAGTGGAAAAATAACGATAATTACAAAATAAGGTATACACATTACCCATGCACTTAGATGAAAAAGTAGCAGCCTTAAACCTTGCTAAAATTGGTGTTGAACTCGATACATTTACTGAGGATCAAGCCCAATACATTGGCGTTGAGAAGAAAGGCCTATTTAAGCCCGATTACTACCTTTATTAATCTTAAATTTAATTGGCGGCACGACTTTGAGTCGTGCCACCAATTTGTAGAAAAGACAGTCTTAAAAGGGTTATCTTTTTTTAACTTTGAGTAAGTCTTATTTAAAATTTAGTGTTTATGTCTCAAGACGAAGTTGTAGAAATACAAGAGAAAATCAGCAAATTGTCCCCCGAATTGCGCAAGAATATATTGAAATACATAGATTCACTACTAGAAGAAAAATTAGGGGCAGACACAACCCAAACCCATTTTGCCTCAGAACAGGTACTTGCAAAAGACTGGCAAAACCAAGAAGAAGACAAAGCATGGGAAGGTTTGTAAAGGGTGATGTAGTAGTCATACCTTTTCCTTTTTCCGATTTGTCGGGGAGTAAGAAACGACCTGCTCTTGTAATTGCAACCTTAGATGGTGATGATGTAATCTTATGTCAAATTAATAGTAGGACTTTTCGCGATAAATATACGATTGAACTAAACTCACGCTCGCTCTCTGAGGGCAGCTTGGTTCAACCAATCTCATCAATTAGACCGAATAGACTTTTTACTGCTGATAGTGCTATTATTTTTAGAAAAGTTGCAACAATTGACACTAATACTACGGATAAGGTTATTAATGTCATTTTACAATTGATAGTTTAGAACATGACAAAAATTTAAAATGCGTCCCCCATTTTAATACAGAACGAAAAAAGTAGCAGCCTTACACCTTGCTAAAATTGGTGTGGAGCTCGATACCCTTACCGAGGATCAAGCCCAATACATTGGCGTTGAGAAGAAAGGCCCATTTAAGCCCGATTACTACCGCTATTAATTTAGGTGTTTAAACAAAAAGGAGTACAACCCAAAGTCGTACTCCTTTTTGTTATTAAATAATACGCGAATGTCTTTTTCAAAAATTACTACTTAGCAAATTTCGTTCTATTACCCAATCACTTTCCGAGAATCTTACCTCAATTAGTAAAGCCGAAGTCCAGTATTTTATCGATAAAATTAATAACTCTTCAATCCAGCTTTATAACCTTTTGCAAAACTTATTACAATGGGCTATCAATCAAACGGGAGAGTTTCAATTTAACCCACAGCCCGTTGATTTACATCTTGTTAAAAAAGAGGTAGTTGGACAGTTACAGACTAATATAGAAGCTAAAAATATGAAATTAAGACATATGGAATCTGAAAATGCAATTGCCTACGCCGATCCAAAAATTACTCAGCTTATCTTACGAAATTTAGTCTCAAACGCAATTAAATTCACCCCAAGGGAAGGAGAAATTCAAATTAATGTGAAAGCCAATGGCAAACAACTAGCCATAGAAGTTTGTGACAATGAAATTGGCATTGCCAAAGTCGATCAGACTAAATTATTTAACCCAGATTTGTCATTGGAATTTTGTCATGAAGGGTTAAAGCCCAAAAA
>CAYSCZ010000059.1:0-18650 GCA_964429655.1 uncultured Roseivirgaceae bacterium | reverse complement strand
TTGAAGTGATTTAACCATGTAATAGAAAGTCTAATGACAATTCTGGGTTTAATGTCCCGCTGAGTAAAAAATGAATAACCCCAGAGTGAATGGAAGGACAGTAGTGACAGAGAATATGGAGGGTAAAGAGAACTTATTTGTTGTGTTTAGTACTAAAATAAAAGGAAGCAAATTATCATCCGTGAATTATCTTGTTACGGGTACCGATAATTTTTTCAAGGCTATTAAGGTTTAAATCTTTTTTCATTTCAAGGTCTCAGGGAGACGCTAGAACAGCGTGGTTGATTGCTAAATCTGATTGACGGAGTAGCCCAAAAAATTAAGTTTTGGCAACATCGCAACTGATCTATATTCAAAAGAACTTAGACCATCTACCTTTCAATTAAATAAATTCTTAAAAAGTTATGTGGCTTCGAATATTTTCATGGTAGGGACTATAGCGCGGCAATAGTCCTATCATAGTCGGGCTCTTGACCAATCTCACTTACCAGCTCCGTATAAGCGACATTACCGTCTGCTCCAATCACCACAACGGCCCGGGCATTTAGCCCTGCAAAGCCCCCATCGACTAATAGTGTACCGTAAGCTTTCGCAAATGCTCCTCCATCTCTGAAAGTGGAAAGTGTAATCGCATCTTCGATACCTTCTGCTTCACAGAACCTGCTATGTGCAAATGGTAAATCAGCTGAAACGCATAGCACCATCGTATTCTCTAGGCTTGCTACTTTATGGTTAAACGTTCTAGTAGAAGTAGCACAGACTCCTGTATCTATGCTCGGGAATATATTGAGTATGATGCTCTTACCCTCAAAGTCAGAAAGGCTCACCTGGGAAAGATCATTTTTTGTAAGTGTAAAACCTGGTGCCTTACTGCCAATTGCTGGGAGATCGCTGTAGGTATTGACGGGTGTCCCGCCTAGTGTAACTGTAGCCATAATTCGGATTTTTATTAATAACTAAATTAGCGTGCATAAAGTTGTGAAAGAATTCAGATTATACTCATATCTCAATAAATCTATTGGGTTATCCATTAGTGAGCTGCTTAGTTGCCAGAGGATCGCAATATCCATTGGATTTACTGCACCTATATATTTCATTTTATAATCTTTTAGGCTCAATTTCAATTTTATCAAATTATTCACTTATTAGAAGGAGGTTAATATTGTTATTCGAATGCTTTTATATTTTTTTCCAAGGCCATATTTTCATTTGATAGGAGCGTCCTCGTATTATTTCATGGAAAGGAAGTTTTTAATGATCTTTAAACCTACGTCTGCACTTTTCTCAGGATGGGCCTGTAGGGCATAGTAATTTTTGTTATGAATTGCGGCACTAAAGTCTACATTATAGTTCGTGGCGGCTATGGCATGTTTATTCATTTCAGCATAATAACTATGCACGTAGTACAAATAACTATCAGATGGTATGCCTTCAAATAGTTGGGAACGAAGATCAAAGACTGTATTCCACCCCATATGCGGTACTTTATTTATAGCATCCGGTTTAAATCTTTTCACATTTATATCAAAAATACCCAGGCAATCCGTGTCATTTTCATCAGAATGCCTGCACATCAGTTGCAGTCCAAGACAAATACCTAAGAATGGCTGCTTTAGTGATATTAAAAGTTTATCCAGGTTTTTGGTTCTCAGATATTTCATGGCAGAGCTGGCTTCACCCTGGCCCGGAAAAGTGACCTTATCTGCAGACTTAATTGTTTCGGGATCGTCAGTTAAGATCGGGTTTACACCCAACCGCTCCAAAGCAAAAATCAGCGATTGAATATTCCCGGCATTATATTTTACAACAGCAACTTGCATATAAAAACTGTGAAAGGAAAAATTCACACCCCCTAAATTGAATAAAATATCTTTAGCCTAACACCAATGATTGCTCTTTTTTATGGTTTTCGGCCATATTTTTAATGGTATCCCGGATCGCAGGTATGGAGTTAAATAACTGTTCGTATGAATCGATTATGAAATATCTATCTTGAAAAATATCTTTCCTGTATTCTGTTTCAGCGATTTGCTTTACATTAAACTCAAAGTGTAAAGGTTTGTTGCTTAAGCAAAACTCCGTTTCACCTGTAGAGGATAGTATCCCTGCTCCATATATCCGTAATCTGCCATTTTCCCTGATTAATCCAAATTCTACGGTAAACCAGTAGATTCTGGACAGTACTTCTATAGCATAGTTATCCCCGGTATGTTCAAGACCGATCTTACTTAATTCTTCCAGGAAATCAACAAAGTTTTGGTTCGTTAAGAGTGGGACATGCGCAAAGACATCATGGAACATGTCGGGCTCCTGCAAGTAGTCAAGTTCATTTATTTTCCTTAACCAGGTGGTGGCTGGAAAGTTTCTATTAGACATTAATTGAAAAAAAGTGTAATCAGGCACAATGCCCGGTACCACTGCCAGCTTCCAACCGGTCAGTTTAGTCAGTATTTCATTCGTTTCTTCAAAACTTGGTATCCTATCGGCCGTGAAGTTGATTTTTTCAAGACCTCTAAGATGATCTTTTGATGCCGCATCAGGAAGTTTTACGATCTGACGGTCAAATAATATTTTCCAGACTTTATGGTCTTCGGCTGTATAATTATGATATATCTGTCTCATATTATTCTAATACTGATTTTAACATGAATACGTTACTGTTTACAAAAATAAGTCCCCTTTATATTTGACAAAATGATAATTATCAGCTAAAAAACTACAGGGTAGATAAAAATATTTAAATAAGCGTTCTAAGTTTTATCAATTCTTCAACCGCATCATTAAGCCGAGCCATTTCATTAAAGTCCAGCGTTTGCTGGCCATCGGAGAAAGCTTCTTCCGGTTTTTTGTGGGTTTCCAGGATTACACCATCTGCGCCGGCGGCCACAGCAGCTAATGTTATCGAACCAATATAATCCCTTAGACCGATACCATGCGAGGGGTCAGCTATTACAGGCAGGTGGCTCTTATCTTTTAGAATGGGTATGGCATTAATGTCGAAGGTATTTCTACTGGCTTTTTCGAATGTTCTGATGCCTCTTTCACAAAGGAGCAACCTTTCATTACCTCCGGAGAACACATACTCAGCACTCTGAAGTAGCTCATCAATGGTGCCGGATATCCCACGCTTGATCATCACAGGTTTATTGACCTTACCAAGTTCATCCAATAAGTTGAAATTCTGGGTATTCCGAGCGCCAATTTGAAAAATATCCACATAATCATGCATTGCTTCTATTTGAGATACCTGCATAACTTCAGTTATGATTTTTATTCCGTTTTTATGGGCTAACTCATACCATTTTTTTAAACCATCTATTCCTAAGCCCCTGAAGGAGTACGGTGAACTTCTGGGTTTGTACACCCCCCCCCTCATAATTTTTATACCATTTTCTTTAAGGAAGTTGATGGTATCCAAAATATTTTCTTCACCTTCAATGGAGCATGGTCCGGCCATAACGGCAAAATCCTGATGCCCGATGCGAACGCCATCGCCAAGGTCGATGGTGGTAGGGTTTACTTTCCATTTTTTGGAGACTAATTTATAGTTGTCCGAGACAATGTGAATGTCTTTAATACCCTCCAGCTGGCCTATTTCCCTGATATCCAGGGGAGCTTTTCCAATACCAATGGTGTATTCCCCTTTTTGGGTGATAACTTCCCTGGGCTTATATTTTAGTGACTTCAGCTTTTCATATATGGCAGATTTTAGGGATTGGCCAGCATCTTCCCGAAATTGGATGATCATTTTTGCTCGTTTATTAAATTATCGCTGTTTAATATGGAAAAAATAAATTTTTTAATATCAGACTTTAGATCAGATGAATTTGCAATTTGTTTAATAAAAGCACTTCCGATGATCGCACCATTGGCATATTGACACGCCGTTTCAAATGAATAATTGTCTGAGATACCAAACCCGATTAAAAATGGGTTTTTAAGGTTCATATTTTGCAATCGCTTGAAATATTCTATCTGATAGTGATCAAAACCTGATTTAGCACCGGTAATGCTGTGTGATGAGACAGCATAAATAAAGCTATTGGTGTTACCATCGATTGTTTTAATTCTTTCTTCCGATGTTTGCGGTGTAATCAAAAATATATTTTCCATCCCATTCTCAGCTAATAGTGGCTTGTAATGTTTTAAGTAATCATGTATCGGGAGATCAGGCAAAATGACACCGTCTATTCCAATACGGCCGCAATCCTCACAAAACCGGTCAAAACCATATTGGATCACAGGGTTCAGATAACCCATCATGATCAAAGGGATTTGACAGTGCTCACGAATATTGAATAATTGATCAAAAAGTGTGGAAAGCCTCATACCATTGCTTAAAGCAACGTTGCTGCTATTTTGTATGGTAGTGCCATCAGCGATCGGGTCTGAAAAGGGGATTCCTATCTCGATAAGGTCAACGCCGGAGCGCTCAAGTTCCTTAATTATAGAAACGGTATCTTCAAGGTTGGGATATCCTGCGGTGAAGAATACACTCAATATACTTTTTGGTTTTTTGATGAAAAGAGATTTTAATCTTTGCATCAGTACTTACCCCACTTAATGTAAGTTTCCAGGTCCTTATCTCCTCTTCCGGATAAGTTTATTACTACAACATCGCTTTGTTTGAAAGGAATTTTCTTAAGCACGGCAAAAGCGTGGGCAGTTTCAATTGCGGGAATAATGCCTTCCGTGCGGCTTAGCTCTATACCGGCTTTCATTGCCTCTTCATCGGTAACGGCATAGAATTTAGCCCTTTTTGTTTTAAATAAATGTGCATGAACGGGCCCTATACCCGGGTAATCCAGTCCTGCTGATATAGAATGTGGCTCAGTGACCTGTCCATCTTCAGTTTGCATTAGCAGGGTCTTACTTCCGTGAAGCACGCCCATACTTCCCAGGGCAGTGGTTGCCGCAGATTTACCAGTGGTAACCCCCTCACCGGCAGCTTCCACGGAGATCAGGTTAACTTCTTCATTTTTAAGGTAGTGGTAGTAGGTCCCGATGGCGTTACTGCCACCACCGACACAGGCGACTAAGTAGTCAGGGTCTGCCCGGCCTTCCTTTTCAACCAACTGATTTTTTATTTCTTCACTGATGACCGACTGAAACTTAGCCACCATGTCAGGAAATGGATGAGGCCCCACTACTGAGCCAATGATATAATGTGTATCCTCAGGATTATTGATCCAGTGCCGCATAGCTTCATTGGTTGCATCTTTTAGGGTTTTACTGCCACTGGTCGCTGGTCTTACCGTAGTGCCCAAAATTCTCATTCTTTCAACGTTAGGACGCTGTCGTTGCATATCCAGTTCACCCATGTAAACGATACAGGGAACACCCATCAAGGCACAGACTGTGGCAGTTGCTACGCCATGTTGTCCAGCACCGGTTTCTGCGATAATTTTTTTCTTTCCCAATCTCTGTGCCAAAAGAATCTGACCAATGGTGTTGTTGATTTTATGCGCTCCTGTGTGGCATAAATCCTCTCTTTTTAGATATATTTTAGCATTGTATTGTTCAGATAATCTTTTAGCAAAGTATAATGGGGTTGGCCTGCCAACATATTCTTTTAATAGATGCTTAAATTTTTTTTGAAAGTCTGCATCATGATAAACATTCAGATAATTGTTTTTTAATTCCTCAATATTTGCATAGAGCATTTCAGGTATGTAAGAACCACCAAACTGCCCATAATAACCTAATTCATCAACGGTATACTTTTCAGCAATTTTCATAATTCAAATTTTTAATATCGCTTCCTTGAGTTCCTTCAATTCAAAAACATTTTTGAGTCCCGGATTAAATTCGAATCTACTATTTACATCAATACCCATGAATTTAGGCCAATTTTTCTCTTTTATTTCAGATAGGTCTATGGTTTCAATACCACCACTTATGAAGAATGCGTTATCCGTGTCATATTCATTTAAAATTTCCCAATTGAAGTGCTTACCACTTCCTCCGAATTTTTTAGTTCTTGTATCAAATAAATAATAATCAGCAACATCATCAAACTGCCTGATTTTTTTATGATCTAATGTATCATGCACTGAAAACACCTTTATTACTCCTAATTGTTTAGACCTGATCATATCGCAAAATTCCGGAGATTCACCGCCATGAAGTTGAACGTAGTCCAGTTTATATTCATCAACTTTTTCCAGGACCGTGTCCTTCAAAGGATTTACAAATACACCTACTTTTTTGATGCCCGGGTCTAAGTTTAAAATAACTCTTTTGTTGTCCAACTTCTCAACATAACGCGAGGAGGGCGGATAAAATATAAAACCCATGAAGTCAGGTTGCAGTACGCTGACTTCCAAAATGTTTTCAGGAAACTTCATTCCGCATACTTTCCATTTCATACCAAAGAAAGTTAGGTATCCTGTTGAATGCTTTCAAGATGATTGATGTTATCAATCAAGTTTTTGCAAATTTTCTCAGGTCTTCCATGCTTCATAAAATATTCTCCGATAAGGAACCCGGAATAACCAAATTTCTTTAACTCAATAATTATTTGCGGATTACTGATCCCACTTTCAGATATCTTTGTGACATTGGCGGGTACCAAATCTGCAAGTTTTTTAGAAGTTTCCACATCTGTTTTAAAAGTTTTCAAATCACGGTTGTTGACACCAACAATGTCTATCCAGTCATTTAAATAATCGATTTCATTTTTGGTATGAATTTCGAGGAGTACTTCTAATCCCAGAGATTTAGCTTTTTTTGCCAGGTGCTCACATTCATGTTTTGATAACATTGAGGCAATCAACAATATTACGTCTGCACCGATAGATTTTGCTTCAACAATTTGATAATCGTCAATGATAAAATCTTTTCTTATAATGGGGCAGAAGTTGAAGTTTCTTGCGGTGGTTAGGTCTTCATTTTTACCATTAAAATACTTTTTGTCAGTGAGTACAGATAAGCCTGACGCCCCGGCCTGCATGTAACCAATGGATATTCTTTCTAATGAAGCATATGGATTAATATCACCGGCAGAGGGTGAACGTTTTTTTATTTCTGCAATTATCCCCGATTTATCTTCCCGGCCTAAATATTTTTTCAAGGAAACAGGTTTCGTTTGAAAGTATATGCTTTGCTCAAGTAGCTTTTCCGGAAATAGGCTTTTTCTTTCTTTAACCTCTTCCTTTTTGAATGCTGCTATTTCATCCAGTATATTCATTGATTTTTAATTTTTAAGCTGTAGGTATTTTGCTGGGTGGAAACTAGTTTTTTGAATACAGCATAAGCTTTTCCTGACTCTAACGCTTCTTTTGCCTGGATTATGCCATCATGGATAGAAGATAGTTTTTTACCCACATAAATTGCTAACCCTGCGTTAGCCAGCACAACATCGTTTTGCGCCTGAGACCCATTCCCTGATAAGATGTTGGTAAACATTTTTGCAGAGTCCTCAATGGATTCACCTCCATGCAATGCTTTTTGATCAATTGATTTTAGCCCTAAATCATTTGGAGATACGATCTTCTCATAATCTCTGGTGATGATCTTGAAAGGCCCGGTGAGGGATACCTCGTCATAACCATCCAGGGAGTGGATGATGGCGAAGTTTTTATTTGTTTGTTGATATAAATAACCATATAGCCTGGCCAGTTCCAGATTAAACACGCCAACCAGCTGGTTCTCCGGGAATGCAGGGTTGACCATTGGCCCAAGCATATTGAAAAAAGTTTTTATGCCCAGCTCTTTACGTATTGGGGCAACATTTTTCATTGCCGGATGAAACAAAGGCGCATGAAGGAAGCAGATGTCCAGTTCTTCAAGATTCCTGATCAAGGTGTCCTTGTCATTTGTAAATTGATATCCGAAATGTGCCAGTAAATTGGATGAACCACAAACTGAGGAAACGCTATTATTACCATGTTTTGTAACTTTTTGCCCGGAGGCAGCGACTACGAATGAGGACAGGGTGGATATGTTAAACGTGTTTTTTCCATCACCACCAGTTCCGCATAAATCAATAACACTATAATCTGAGGTGTCCAATGGTGTACATAACTCTAACATGGCGTCCCTAAAACCGGCCAGTTCATCTACTGTTATACTTCTCATAAGATAAACAGTTAGGAAGGCTGCCATCTCTGAATTGTTGTATTTGCCCTGTGCTAAACTCACCAGGATTTCCCGTGCCTCCTCTTTGGGCAGGGATTGATATTCGATTAACTTATTTAATACTTCTTTCATGATTAATCAGTCAGCCAGTTTTTCATCATCTGGATTCCATGCGCTGTCATAACAGATTCAGGATGGAATTGTACACCTTTAATGTCCAGATTCTTATGTCTTACACTCATAATAATACCGTCATCATCCACACTGGTAATCTCTAATTCATTATTATCTATGGTGTTTTTATCAATGACCCATGAATGATACCTACAAACGCTAAATCTTTTAGGCAACCCTCTAAATAATGAGTCTTCGATGGTGACTTCTATGTCAGTAGTGATGCCATGAAATACGACTGGTAAATTATAAATTTTTGAATTAAATGCCTCTCCAATAGCCTGATGACCCAAGCAGACACCTAGAATGCTCTTTGTATTTTTATACTGTTCAATAATCAAAGGCATGAAGCCAGCTTCGGATGGCACACCCGGCCCTGGGGATAACAATATTTTATCATATTTTTTTACCTGCTCAATAGGAATTTTGTCATTTCTGTAGATGTCAGGTTTATAACCCAACGCTTTGGTTATATGCACCAGATTGTACGTAAAGGAATCATAATTGTCAATTACAAGGACTCTCATGATATGGTTTCTGCTAGTTTTAGTGCAGATTGCAGTGCAGCTAATTTATTATAAACCTCCTGCACTTCACTTTCAGGATTAGATTTTGAAACAATGCCGGCACCTGCCTGAAAATGTAAGGTATTTCCCTGGCTTAGAAAAGACCGGATCATTATGGCGTGATTGAAGTGGCCTTCAAAATCCATGAACCCAATTGCTCCGCCATAATATCCTCTTTTTGTCGGTTCATGTTGGTCTATCAGCTCCATAGCGCGATGTTTAGGGGCTCCTGATAATGTGCCGGCAGGAAATGTGCCGGCTACCAAATCAAGGTTTTTTAATGGATCATTGACCTTTCCCGTAACTTTCGATACCAGATGGATTACATGGGAGAAATACTGAACTTCTTTGTAAGTTTCTACAGTTACTGCAGAGCCCACACGGCTCAGGTCATTTCTTGCCAGGTCTACGAGCATTATATGTTCGGCATTTTCTTTTGGGTCATCCAACAATCTCTGGGCGGCTTCACGATCCTCGTCGTCATTCCCTGTTCGCTTGAATGTGCCAGCTATAGGGTAAATGGTGGCCAGGTCATTTTTAATGACCAGTTGGGCTTCAGGGGACGAACCAAATATTTTAAAATTACCATAATCAAAATAAAACAAATAGGGAGAAGGATTTATGGACCGTAATGCGCGGTAAACCTGAAATTCATCACCTTTAAATTTTGTTGAAAAACGTCTTGAAAAAACAACCTGGAATACATCTCCGATGTCACAATGATGTATGCCTTTTTTAACGATCTCCAGAAATTCTTCATTATTCAAATTTGATTCTACCGAACCTTCTGTATTGAACTGATAATTTGGTGATGGCCTGTTCTCGATCAGTTGTTCCAATTCATGAATCTTACTGGGCTCCCCCTCAGCGCAATATTCGATGATGTGTAATTCATTTTTAAAATGGTCCAGGGCAATCACATACTTAAAAAAAGTGTAGTGTATGAGCGGGATTTCCGATGGATTTGGTTTTTCTCCATTAAACGTAATGTCTTCAAAATACTGAACGGCATCAAAAGATATGTATCCAAATAATCCATGACCGATGCTCCTTAAAGGAGATTTTTTATCTATAATGAAAGATTTGGTAAACGCCTTCAGGTCATTCAAAACATCTCTATCTTCGCGGATTTTTTTGATCGTATGTTCATCCATCAGAATGGTCTCAATCTGTTGGTCATAAACCAGGAAAGAGGCTAGTGGTTGACAACAAACAAAAGAGAAACTTTCCTCATGGGCGTGATAATCAGAACTTTCTAACAGGAATGACTTGGCAAACTTGTCTCGTAGCCTTAGATAGATGGAGACAGGCGTAACCATATCTGCCAGAAGTTTTTGATAGTGTAATTTTAACTTGTATTCTTTCATGATGTCAAAAAAAAACCCGCTACGCAGCGGGTTTAATATTTTATAAATGTTAATATGAGGCTGCTATCGAAAGAGATCGTTAATGACAGTACACCACCATATTTTTTTGTTTTTCAAAATCATCTTGCTGCTAAAGTAATGAAGAAAAGATTTTGATGAAAGAATAATTTATAATCTCAGAAATTATTTTACCCGACAGGTGCTTTTCATTAAGAACGATCTGCCCTTTTTAAGTCTGGCATCACTTTTATTTCCTAAATATTCCTGATTATTAATTATCCCGTAAAAATCAAATGGTGTCTTTCTCTTTTTAGTCATTTTGATGACTGCCAGAATAGTGATGCCAAAGACAATTATCTTTAAAATGAATATAAAAATTATAAATGCTTCCATGGTTAAATGAACCAGTTTCATAGCTTAAAGTTTTTAATACAGGACAGAAAAATTAATACTAAATTATTTAGTTTATGCTAAATTTGTTAGCGTGAAAAAAATGATTAAATCACAAGGTATAAGTTTTCATTACTGGATCAATCAATACAAAAAACTAAAGGATAGTTTACATCCGCACTCTAAATTGGGATATTTATATCACAAGGATAAGACCCCGGAGGAGGCACTGGCATGTCTAAAAAATGCCAAGCAATAACTCACTTTAGGTTATAGATTGTCTCCTCAATCCTATGGTATTGATCGTGAAGTTTAATTATTGCTTCCATCAGCAGGCTTTCTTCTTTATTCTCTTTGATAAGCTCGGATATATCTTTACTTAAATTATGTAATTGAATAAGATTATCTCCCAGTGCAGAGTTTTTATAATTCTGGGGGAGTGGCATACGCCTCCATTCCGAAGACAATTCAACAAGAGATTTATAATCATCTTTCAATGGTTGAAGGTCCCCATCTTCCGCAGGATGAAAAGTTAATGCCAGGGCCATATGAAAATCCTCTTTTGCTTTCATCCAATCTTCCTGCTCAGAAGCACTGTACTGTAGAAGAAAGGCTAACAGGAAAGTTATTTTTATTAACATGACTTATTGAATGAAATTGTTATGTACCATATATGAAAAGTGAAACCATTATTTTCTGTTACTGTTAATAGACAATAAAAATGAAAGTTATGAGAATATTGTCATTGCTAAGTTTATTAATAATTGTATTATCCAATGCCTGTGCACAAAAGAGCAAAAAAGATGACAATATTATAACGAATTTTCCTCCGATAATTTACAATGAACAAAATTATAATGAGTTGAGCCAGTCAGAGCATTATGTCATCAATAGAAAAGGGACAGAGCGGGCATTTACCGGAGAATATTATGATTTAAAAGCTGATGGAACATACATCTGCAAACAATGTAATCTACCACTTTTCAAATCTGAGGATAAGTTTAACTCCAGGACCGGATGGCCAAGTTTTGATGATTTTATTCAGGGATCTGTGGAAGAAATAACAGATGCGGATGGATACCGGACAGAAATTATATGTGCTAATTGTGGCGGACATCTTGGACATGTATTTAGAGGTGAGGGCTTCACATCCAAACAAACACGCCATTGTGTGAATTCGACAAGTCTTTTATTTATTGCACAAGCGTTTAATGAAAGTAAGTAAGTATTAATTATATTGCTACTCCTAATCAAAGGTCACTGTGATTAGAGTTATAGTATTACTTTTTTTTCTTTCCTTTTTAACCAACAGTATATTTGGTCAGGTGGCAAGTGACAGACCGGGTCAGGCTTTCAATGCTAAGATTCTTGAAAGGGGCAATATCCAAATCCAGGCTGGCATTGGATACTTTACATTTGATTCACCTTCACAATCCGGCAATGCAACGCAGCAAAATATTTATTCCCGTTTTGGTGTGCTGGAAAATTTTGAGATCCATAATTCTTTTACATTCAGACAAGATGAAATAAAAACTGAATTTTCAGAAAATAATTTTGGAGGTTTGAGTCAATGGAATGCTGGTTTTCGTTACGGCATTTATCAGGGTGAAAATTTCCAACCCTCTTTTGCCATACTTACTGATTTTATCTTTGATTGGATATCAGAAGAATATCGTCCTTCCAGCCTAGGTAGTTCGTTAACACTGCTGCACAGTCAGAGGATAACCGAAAAGTTTCAATTAGCTACCAATTGGGGCGTGACCTGGAATGGTAATGAAGCTTCACCTACGGGTAGCTATGTGGTTAATTTTTCTTATGCATTCACTAATAACCTTGGCGGCTTTATTGAAACATATGGGGAATATAGTAGTACTGATTTTGACATTAAATGGGATACTGGATTATCATACCTGATCAACAACCAAATTCAATTGGACATTTATGGAGGAAATGGAAGGAATGATACGGTTAGTGATTGGTTCATCGAATCAGGTATAACCTGGAAAATTATCAGGTAGTATTTAAATTTTTTTAATTCTTAATTAATACATTACCTTATCAACTTAGTCTAAGCGTCGTTTAGCTTTGTAATAAACCAGCAATTAGAATGAATAAAATTCTGTTTTTTATCAATAATAAAATTAATAAAGAGCTTCAGGAACAAGGTTTAAAGCCCAATAGAAATTATTTCGGATTTATGGATCAGGAGAATAAGGAAATAGTTACTATTTTACTTGGTGATAGTCAACTTATTGCTTGTCATCTCGGTGATTGTAAAGTTAATGTTACTAAAAAATTTTCAGCCCCGTCCATCCTTTATCCGCTTCTAATCTCTAGGTAGCATTTTTATAGGCCCTAGAGCAATAGACGGTAAGAATAATAATCGAATATCTTCTGAAAAACATGTAATTGTCTTGAATTATTCGTATAATTAACTGAAGACTTTTACTTATTAACAACCTAAATTTGATTATTATGAAAATTTTAAATTTCATTTTTTTTATAAGCTTTTCCTTGTTAATCATTTCATGTGGAGGTTCAAAACAGTCCGGGCAGTCTGAAGAAATAACAGCTACCGAAACTACCGATGAATTACCGAAGGGAACAATAAAATATGTGACTATCGAGGACCCATTGGAGGAAGAAATGGTCTCTCAGGGTAAAGAAATATATGAAAACAAGTGCACAACATGTCATCACCTGACAGAAGAAGAAATGATTGGCCCCGGATGGGCAGGGATAACGAACCGCAGGCACCCCGACTGGATCATGAACATGATTATAAATGTGAACCTCATGGTTGAAGTCGATTCATTGGCACACTCATTATTACAAAAAGCTAAAGTAAAGATGCCAGATCAAAGACTTAGTGTTGACCAAGCCAGGAGCGTATTGGAATTTATGAGGCAAAACGATCTTGATCAATTAGGCACCAAAGACGAGGGTGCTGAAAAATCATAAATATACTCAATGATTACATGGTCAATTTTACAAGCTTCCTGACGGGAAGCTTTTTTATTTTATGGCTAAATAAATTTCCCTGCTAATGCTATTGTATCAGGAATTTGATCAATTTTGCGGTTGTAAAATATAAGTTAATTATTATGAGGACGTTTTTTTTCTTTTTATTTTTTGTGGGCTTTTTGATTGTAAATGCGCAAGAAAATCAAAGTCTTAATCAAAGGTTTAAATCCCTGCTAGAATCATCAAGAGACTATAATGAATTTGAGGTGATAAATGCAGAGGGTTTAAATATTTTCTGGGATGTCGTAAATGACTCCTTAAAGGCATATAAGGCTTCAATAGATGACGTAAATGGCGCGCTTACTAACGCGCAAAGCACCATTGATGAACTAAATAATGAATTGAAAAATATTAAAGAATCCCTGTCGGAGGTACAAGCTAAAAAAGACGAGATGAGTCTTCTAGGTTCTTCATTTGATAAAAGTACCTATAGTTTGATTATTGGTGCTACAATATTAATTCTATTTGCCGGTGTGGTACTATTATTTTTGGCTTTTAACAATAGCAATAAGGTTACGAAATCAACCAAAAAAGACTATGAAGACCTCGTAAAAGAATTTGAAGATCATAGGAAAAGATCATTAGAGAAACAAGCCAAGTTGAAAAGGGAATTGCAAACAGCAATCAATGCAATGGAAGGTCAATAAAAAAGGATGCCCTAAATAGTTCATCCTTTTTCTAACCAGCAGCTAATCATTAATAATTCAAAAATAATATTATTTTTGAATTAATTGGTTCAATGATCGAATTTTTCATTCAATCAAGCTATTTATTACCGAAGTTTAATCGCTTAGATAAGTTACAAGTTTTTTTATCATTTCAACACACCCCTCAAGTTGCCGGATATCAATATATTCATTCTCACGGTGGGCCTGGGATATACTTCCCGGCCCACATATTACAGCGGGGATACCTCCTTCAACATATTGCCCTGCTTCAGATGCATAGGAAACCGCTTCCGTTTTATGGTTTCTGGTAAGGTCTTTAACTAATTCAACAATAGGGTGCTCTAATGGGGTGTTTAATGGTGGAACTGCGGGGTGTTTTTTACGGGTTATTATCTCAAATCCGGGAAAGATGGGTTTTAGTTTATTTTTTGTGAACTGGCAAAATTCATGGAAGTCATTTAAAATATCATCCACTGAGTCCATGGGAATAGATCTAATATCCCATTTAAAACTGCAATGGTTTGCAATGATGTTTGGCGCAATTCCTCCATTTATTATCCCACAATGGATAGAAGTGTGGGCAGGTTGGAATCTTTGATCAATATGTCCGGTTGTTATCAACTGATCCATTTTACTTTCAAGCCAAATGATTAATCTACAAGCTTCATGGATAGCACTAACTTCATTTTTAATCCTGCTGCTGTGACCTGCGGATCCGGTCACGGATGTTTCGAGTAAGCATATTCCTTTTTGACCAACTACAGGTTTAAGCATGCTAGGCTCACCTATTATAGCGTATGCAGGGGATTCTTCATAAAAATTAACAATGTCGTCAATTAATTCAGGTGCACCCAGGCACCCAATTTCCTCGTCGTATGAAAAGGCAAAATAGACTGGTTTTGATAGAGGGGCTTTAATTATTTCCCCGGCCATATAGAGGCAACAAGCCAGAAATCCTTTCATGTCGCATGTTCCCCTACCATACAGTTTATTATCTTTTTCGGTTAATGAAAACGGATCAGAAGCCCAGCTCTGATCATTGACCGAAACCACATCAGTATGACCGGATAGAATAACACCTCCCTCCACTTCAGGGCCTATCCTGCAATGAAGTGAAGCTTTATTTTTTTCTTTATTGTATACTAACTTACAGTTTATACCCAGATCCGTCAGGTAATGCTCAATAAAATGAATGATCTCAAGATTCGATTGACCTCCCAATACATCATATGATACCAGTTTACTTAGAATACCTTTCAGACGCTCTATCATCATTGGCTAAATTTCATCCATATTTACGGGCAGGTAAACCTTGAATTCAGTATTGCCCGGCCGACTTTTAAAATTTATTTCCCCCTTATGTTTATCAACGATTTTCATGGTGATATCCAATCCCAATCCACTGCCTACCCCCCGGCTTTTGGTTGTGAAAAATGGATCAAAGATCTTAGTCTTAATATTATCAGGAATTCCTTTGCCGGTATCAATGATAGTGGTAACTACATAATCTAAACCATAAATTTTAATATTGTTTACCCGGATGGTTAGTGTGCCTTTATAATCCATGGCATACAACGCATTGGATATTAAATTAGTCCATACCTGGCCCAATTCGTTGGGATAACCTTTAATGTTGGGAATATCTTCATGGTACGATCTCATCAATTCAACGCCTCTTTTTATTTCATTTTGATAAATTATTAAAATCATTTCAATATTTTCAACAACATCTACCGGTTGTGCATTTTCTTCAATCGTAGAATGAGAATAAGATCGAATGGCATAAATGATTTTATTGGCCTTTTCTAAAGACTGCTTGATATTATAAACCCCTTTGTATCTTTTATACATATTACGGGTGGCTTTGAATATTCTTAGGCTTTTAGGGTGGAAAAATAAATTACTATATTGATCCAGATCATTTTCAATACGAAGCTCTGCAAAAATCTCAGTCAGTTGATGGGCGTTGCCGATGTTTAAGTCATTAAAGTAGGTTTTTAATTTCCTTCTTAATTCCCTTTCTTCTCTTGTTGAAATGACATTTTTATTCTGAAGCCCTCTATGCACGATCTGGATCATCTGTTGTCGTTCGGAATTGCTGATGAATTCATATATAGCTGAGAGCTCATTCGGTTCATTTTCTATACTGCTGATTATATAATCAACATTTCCTTTAATGGCGCCAAGGGGTGAATTTATTTCATGTGCTATGCTGGCGGTGACCTGGCCAAGAATGGCAAGCCTGTCGCTATTTTGTAGAATCGATTGTGCCCTGTCAAGACTTTCTGATTGCTTTTTTATTTCCTCATTCTTTTTAACCAGTTTATCTTTGTATTTCTTATCCTGCATGGCATACAAGTAAAGCAAATAAGCCACTATGACAAGGTAAATGCCCAGATAAACCAATGAAGCATAAATCAGAGCATAGGAAGTTTTAAAGTTGAAATCAAAATTATAGTAGGCTAGTGGTATTAAAGCACCAAGAGGTATCAGAATAAATCGGTATATTTTATTAAATCCTCTAACTGATATGTAATTAATTAAAATGCATAATATAAAAGTAAAGGATGGCACTATTGATAAACAAATCATACCAACAGCCCAACCACCCCAGAATAAGTCCAGGGTGTGTTGCTGAAGCGCTATTCCTTTATTACATCCATTTTTCACATAATAAATAAGGTATATCTGAGGGACGAGTAGAAAAATAGTTGCAGTAATTATGTAGATAGCGTCTAAAGGGAGTTGATTTTCTTTAAAATGAAAATATATCATTGCCAGTACCCCTGCTAGGGCCAGGCTTCGCAGCGGATATGACTTCTTTCCCAGACCTTTGGCTTCCTGATAATATTTGAGGATCAATTTTCTTTTTTATAAATCAATAATAGATATTCCTATCGCAATTTTATAGATAATGAGTTTCTAGATAAATAAATGATATTAGGTAATTGATAATAATTTATTATGAAATTAAACTGAAAGGCAAAAAAATAAAAAACCCCGGGGCCTTCTGCCCTCGGGGATCAACCAGCAACAAAAATATAATGTATGAATCAAATCATTTTTATGTCATCAAAATAAGTGGACAGGAATATAAATTTCATGACATCCTTACTCATTATCCTGCCAAAATGCTGGTTAATCATGGATTATTCGAAAAAAACAGCTATTTCTTTTAATGATTTTCTGCTCAATTCAGGCACATAAACTTCATCCTTAGGATACCCGACAGGTAGTAGCAGGAAGGGCCTTTCATTTTCAGGCCTTTTCAGGATTTTAGATAAAAAATTCATCGGGCTCGGGGTATGAGTAAGTGTTACCAGCCCGGCATTGTGTATCGCCGCGATAAGAAATCCACAGGCTATACCTACAGATTCATTAACATAATAATTGTTTTTCCTGTTACCGTTCCCATCCATCTCATATACCCGCTTGAACACGATAATTAGCCATGGTGCTTCTTCAAGGAACGGCTTCTTCCAATCAGTCCCGATTTTTTTTAGATCGTCAAGCCATTGATCACTCATTCTGTGATTATAGCTTTCATATTCTTCATGCTCAGCAGCAGCCCGAATCTCAGATTTGATTTTTGGATTGTTAACCACACAAAAGGTCCATGGTTGTTTATGTGCACCTGAGGGGGCTGATGAGGCTGATAACAGCAATTGCTCAATCAGGGGTTTGGGTACTGTCTTTTTTGAGATCTCCCTTACAGTTCTTCTTTTATTTATCCACTTGTAAAATTCTTTACTCCTCCTGTTGGCCATCTCGGTGGTATAAGTTTCGGGATGATGAAGTATATGGGGATGATTGTTTATAATTTTTTTGTCCATTTGTGGGGAAGGAGATTGACTAAATAATTTTATATATTATTATTCACGTGTCTAAAAAATGAAAGACAGATAGGAACATAGAACAAATTAATGGTTAAAAAGTATTGATCATTATCATTAATCGTTAGCATTTAAAAATAAAGGAATCTATTAAACTGTTTACATTACTATTTATTTTTTGGCACCATTTTCATCGGTTGCACAACAGCAGTATAGTCATAGTGGTGATGGCCCTGCTTTTGTTGGAAATGACCTTGCAGAATATTCTAATGATCAGATTGTTAAACCTGAAATATGCAATAGAAAATCTATTCCAGACATAAAACACTTTGAAATAGGCACTTACCGTCAACTTGTTGAATCACCATAGCGGCGCTATGCCTCCTCGACCGAAGTGCCTGATTTTTTGGGCTTTAACCCTTCATGACAAAATTCCAATAACAAATCTGGGTTTAAGAGTCAGGAAAACCTGGACAATACAGCATGAAAGATAATCTTATCATTAATAATTATATGGCTAAGCTTAATGTCTAGAAAGCAGCATTAAAA
>CAYSCZ010000058.1:0-18693 GCA_964429655.1 uncultured Roseivirgaceae bacterium | reverse complement strand
TTTCCGATACAAAACTTTGAAAAAATATTAGACAGTAAATCATCTGTCGTGATCTCACCGGTTATTTCACCAAGGTGGTACAAGGCCTGACGGATATCTAAGGCCAGAAAATCATTAGTTATCCTGCCATCTATGCCTTTAATTACCTGTTGCAGGTCTTCTTTGGTTTTGATCAGACTTTCATAATGTCGTGCATTTGTGACGATGGTGTTTCCGGTCTTAAACTCATCGATGTTAACAGTATCAATAATCTTGTCTTTCAATGACTCAATATTCTTGCCACCAGAGGCACTGATAAATACAAAACGTTTATCATCCGCTAGTGCCTTAGGGATTTGATTTTGCAGAAGGTCAATCTTATTTCCGATGGGTATGAACCGCTTGCCTGCCTTCTCCAGTCGGTTGACTTCTGTTAGTATTGATTGTACTGGCTCTGAGCGCAGGTCAAAAAGAAAAAGGACTAAATCAGCCTGTTCTATTTTTTTAAGGGTCCTTTCCACGCCAATAGCTTCTATTTTATCCTCAGCCTCCCTCAAACCTGCGGTATCAATAAACCGGAAGTTTATGCCCTGAATATACAATTCATCTTCTATGGAATCCCTGGTCGTTCCTGCGATATCCGATACGATTGCCTTTTCTTCCTTCAATAGACAGTTAAGCAGGGTTGACTTCCCGGCATTTGGCTTGCCTACAATCACAGTAGGTATGCCATTTTTTATAACATTCCCATACTGAAAGCTCTCGACCAGGGCAGATATAACAGCAATTATTATATCAATAAGTGCTTTAAGTTGGTCACGATCTGCAAACTCTACATCTTCCTCAGAAAAGTCTAGTTCCAACTCTATCATGGAAGCAAAATGCACCAACTGTTCACGCAACTGCTTAATCTCCTCAGAAAAACCACCCCTCATTTGTTTTATGGCGGTTTGATGTGCTTTTTCGCTCTCTGATGCTATTAAATCAGCCACTGCCTCTGCCTGCGCCAGGTCTAGTTGGCCATTCAGGAATGCCCGTTGCGTAAATTCCCCTGGTTTTGCTAATCTAGCCCCCCGGCTTATCACTGTTTTTATGAGTTCATTAATAATAAATGGTGAACCATGACAGGATATTTCCACTACATCTTCCTTAGTGTAGGAGGTAGGTGCTTTGAAAAGTGAGATTAATACCTCATCTATGGTTTTATCCCCTGACATGATGGTTCCAAAATGAATAGTGTGGGATTTTTGATTGGCCAGAGTCTTCCCTTTGAAAATTAAATCAGTAATTTCTATGGCTTTTGGCCCGGAAAGACGAATTACACCAATTGCCCCCACGCCCGGAGGTGTAGCCAGTGCAACAATGGTATCAAGATGATCAGCTGCTAATTTCAATTTCCCTGACGGTTTTACTTATTGATCGCTTCTTTGTTTTTATCCTGGTGTGTAAAAGTGCCATTAGAAAAAACAGGCCTGTGACCGAAGCCATAGCTCCGGCTATAGATCCATCCAAATATGCAGCAAGAAAATATCCACCTATCGCACTCATTATCCCGATGATGATTGTAGCAATAACCATCTTGATAAAATCTTCAGTGATGAGGTAAGCTGTCGCTGCCGGTGCGATTAAAAAGGCTACAACCAAGATAGCCCCCACGGATTCAAACGATGCTACGGTAGTTAGTGAAACAGCACCCATAAGCAGATAATGCCAAACTGTGACTGATATCCCAATAGTAGCAGCGTACTGAGGATCAAACGTAGTGAGGTAGAGCTCTTTGAATCCTGTGATCACAAACCCTGCGATTATCAAAGTTGTGAAACCCAGTACATACAATGCCCTCGGACCCATGACGGTCCCGGATTTGGTAATCCATAAATCGATGGGTACATATGCTATCTCTCCATGCAGCACACAATCCTGATCCAGATCAACCTGACCGGCGAAAACAGAGATCAAAATGACGCCCAGCGCAAATAGCCAGGTAAATGTTACACCTATTGAAGCATCAGTTTGCAACTTACCTTTTTGATGGAAAAATTCGATAAGAAACGTTGTAAGTATACCGATCAGTCCTGCACCAAATAACATATTCATAGAATCACGACTTCCGGATAAAAGGAATGCGATTACTATGCCCGGTAACACGGCATGCGATATAGCATCACCGACCATAGCCATTTGCCTGAGCACAAGAAAGCAGCCCAATAAACCACAGCATGTAGCGACAAGCGATCCGGTCAATATGATTTGAAACGCATCCATGGTTAGTAAGGGATTGTTGATTTATGTGGATCTTCCTGTGGATACTGCAATATTCTTTCCAGGCTTTCTTCAAGCTCTGGCGTTAAAATATGCTCTATCGACTCTGCATCTTCATGAACGTGATCCGGAGCAATCCTAACATATTTCGTTAAATAAGTTTCCCATAGTCTATGTAGTTTCACTATTCTTTTTCCTTTGCTTCTTCCTTCTGGTGTTAATTTCCATTTAGCGTTGACCTGTTCGATGAATCCCTGATAGGATAGCGCTTTTAATCCTTTCAATAATTTTTTCTCAGGAAAGTTTCTCATTCTCAGGATATCCTCAGGCTGGATTTTTAGATACTCATCTTCTTTACGCTCTTCAATTTGATAAAAAGCTTTAAGTATGTTTTCTTCTAAGTATTTCTTTTTGATCCGATATTGCTTGATGGCTTTGAAAATGATGCCTTTTTTCGGTGACAGCAAGAATGACAGGATAGCAATAACGGATAATATCATCACGATCCATGGACCGGTAGGCATGGATGGGGCAATAAAAGAAATATAAGCGCCCGTTATTCCTGAAATGACGCCGAAAGATGCCGCTATGATCATAAAGTGTTTCAAATTGTCTGTCCAGAACCTTGAGGCTGCGGCGGGTGTGATCAGCATTGCAGCCATAAGTACCACGCCAACGGCCTGGATGCCAATTACGACAGCAAGTACAGTCAGCGAGGTTAGAAGAAGTTCTAGTTTTTTTACAGGAAAGCCAATAGAGCTGGCGAAGGCTTCATCAAAAGAAATCAAAGTGAACCCTTTAAAAAAAAGGAATATGACTGAGATAAGAATTATCGCGATAACAGAAAAAACAATGAGATCCTGACCAACCAGAGATGCTGCTTTCCCGAAAAGGAAAGCATCTAAACCTGACTGCGCTGCATTTCCGGAGTGTTGTATAATGGTTAACAGCAAGATACCAAAGCCAAAAAACACAGATAAGGTGAGCCCAATAGCAGAATCTTCTTTTAGTTTGGTTTTCGAGGTAATGTAATCCATCAGGAGAATAGAGATCCAACCCGTGGAAAAAGCACCAACTACCAGAAGTAAAGGATTCTTCGTACCTGAAATCATAAAAGACAGGCAAACACCTGGCAAAATAGAATGTGCCACTGCATCACCGATAAGCGATTTTTTCTTCAAAAAAGTGAAGCATCCGACCAGTGCAGCACTAATGGCAAGCAAGATGGTTCCAAATAAGACATATTTGATATTTGGATATTTAAATGAAAAGAATTCGATAAATTGTTCCATTAAGCCTCCCGGTTAGGAAATTCTTCTTTTTTCAATAGGTCACCAACCTGGCTGAGCAGTGTCAGCTTTCCGCCATATGTTTCTTCCAACAGTTTTTTTGTAAATACCATATCGGTTGGCCCGGAGGCAATCAACCTTAGGTTTAACAAAATAACCCAGTCAAAATATACCGGCACGGATTGCAAATCATGATGAACCACCACCAGGGTTTTACCTTCATAAGTCATTTCTTTTAAGAGGGAAATTATTGCTTTTTCCGTGGATGCGTCTACCCCGGCAAAGGGCTCATCCATAAAATAGAAGTCCGCTTGTTGAGCCAACGCCCGGGCAAGGAAAACCCTTTGCTGTTGCCCTCCGGAAAGCTGAGAGATCTGGCGATTGGCATAAGCTTCCATCCCTACTTCACGTAAAGCCCTTTGTACCACCTCATGATCAGCTTTCCGGGGCCTTTTAAATAATCCCAATTGACCATAACGACCCATCAAAACGACATCCCTCACAGAAGCCGGGAAATCCCAATCAACAGATTCCTTTTGAGGAACGTAACTGACTCTATTTCGCACCCTTTCTAAACGGTCACCAAAAATCTCAATGTATCCACTGCTTAAAGGTGTAAGGCCCATAATGGCTTTGATGAGCGTAGATTTGCCCGCGCCATTCGGGCCAACAATACCCACCAGTGATCCTTTGGGAATGGTAAGATCAACATTCCAGAGTACCGGTTTTTTATCATAACTGACGGTTAAGTCATGTACTTCCAGAATGGGGTCATCAACTTGTTTGATCATAGTTTTACTTTAAAGCGTCTACTATGGTGTTTACATTGTGTGTCACCATGCCAATATAGGTTCCCTCGAAAGTTCCAAATTCACCCATAGCATCAGAATATAGTTCTCCACCAATTACAACTTCCTGTCCATTTTCCCTGGATCCCTGAACTACCGAACTAATGGCTTTCTCTGAAACAGATGTTTCAACAAACACAGCTTTTATGTTTCTTTCGGTAATAAGGTCAATTAACCCGGCAATATCTTTTAGACCAAATTCTGATACAGTTGAGATTCCTTGCAATCCTTTTACTTCCATATCATAAGCGTCACCAAAGTATCCAAAGGCATCGTGAGCGGTAACTAAAACTCGTTGGTTTTTGGGTATCTCCTGAATTTTATTTTTTACATAGAAATCCAGTGAATCAAGTTTTTTTAGGTATGCCTCGCTATTCTTTCGATAAAATTCCTTGTGTGGAGGATCCTTTTGCTCAAGAACCTCAGCAATGTATGCAACGACCAATTGCCATAAACTAACATCAAACCAAACGTGGGGATCATAGGCATCTTTATAAAGGGGGCTTTCCCTTAACTTTCCCTTATCAATAATTTCTGCTACAGGTAGTACATCTTTAACGCGTGATAATTTTTTGAATACTTCTCCCATTTTACCCTCGAGGTACAAGCCATTATAAAATATTATATCAGCATTATTGAGTTTACTGAGGTCGCCATGTGTTGCTTTATATAAATGCGGATCAACACCGGGACCCATCAATGCTTGTATTTCCACCCGATCTTGCGCAATATTATTAACAGCATCATAAATCATCCCAGTGGTGGCAACAATATTTATTTTGCCATTATCATCTGCTGATTTCTCTCCACTGCATCCAAAAATTAAAAATGCCAGAATAATGATGTACATCAGGTTTGTTCTCATTTCGAAACTTGTATGTTTTCAGAAACTTTTTTGGAAAGAAATATTTTCTTTTGCTGGTCTACTAAAACCTCAATAGAGTCATCAAAGGCTACTCGCTCAAGAACTTTAATTTTTGCCCCCAGGTAAATACCTACTTTATCTAAATATTTGAGTAAATCCGGATCAGAATCATTCACTGCCATTACATATACAGAAGCTCCAGGCTCAATACTTTCCAGTGGTTCCTGTGGTCCGATTTTTATTTCTCCATTAGCGTCAGGAATCGGGTCACCATGTGGGTCTATTCTTGGAAATTCAAGAAATTCATCCAGTCGTTTGATCAGTAGGGGTGATTTGATATGTTCAAGCTGTTCAGCAACTTCATGTACTTCATCCCAATGAAACTTTAATTTCTCCACCAGAAATACTTCCCATAATCTATGTTTGCGTACGATAGATAGTGCTGTATATTTTCCTTGCTCCGTGATATTTACCCCTTGATACTTCTTGTAAGAAATTAATTTTTTTTCCGCCAAACGTTTAATCATATCACTAACTGAAGCCGGCTTGGTTTGCATATATTCTGATATCTGGGAAGTTGATACTTCATCAGAACCAGAAGAGGATAGATGGTATATCGCTTTTAAGTAATTTTCTTCAGATAGTGTCAGCATTTTAGACGAAGCTAAAATAATTATTTAATAATTCAAAACTATATACAATAACCTATTAACGAGTTAAATATCAGTAAGTTAAAAATTCCTAATAAAAAAATTAGAAACAGCTAAATCACTGGTTTTGGACTGGTTTTTCTTATGTTTAATTACAATTGATTTTTACTTTTGAATTAAAAGAATTATTATGCCAAATATTATTTTGATTCATTTTTTAATCTGTTATTAATGAATCTGTTAAGATTAATTTATTCAATTAATACTCGAATATATAGATCATTACAGATTATTATAATTGCATGAATTTCTTTTTATTGGAAGCAAAGCGTTAGTCAACGGTCAATTATTTTTTATTGTAAATCCTATGATATTATCTCCATATTTACTTGTTTGCACAAGGGTATGAAAAGGTTATCTATGTTACGTTAATACCACTTAATAAATAAATGGAACTAAGAGAAATCGTAGAAAAAGCCTGGGATAACCGGACGCTTTTGGAAGAGCGGGAAGTTACGGTAGCTATTAAGACCATTGTTGACGATTTAGATTTAGGTAAGAAGCGGGTAGCAGTGTTCGATGGTGAATCATGGCGGGTTAATGAATGGATAAAAAAGGCGGTTATACTTTACTTTCCAATAATGAAGATGCAGTTGATTGAGGTAGGCCCTTTTCAGTTCTATGACAAAATCAAATTGAAATCCGGCTATGATCAATTAGGGGTTCGGGTTGTTCCTCATGCTATTGCCCGTTATGGGTCATTTGTTAGCTATAATACTGTATTGATGCCTTCATATATTAATATTGGAGCTTTTGTTGATGAAGGTACTATGATTGATACCTGGTCTACTGTAGGTAGTTGCGCCCAAATTGGGAAAAATGTACACATAAGTGGCGGTGTCGGGATTGGTGGTGTGTTAGAACCCGTACAGGCCGCTCCGGTGATAATTGAAGATAATACATTTATCGGTTCCAGGTGTATTTTAGTTGAAGGTGTTCATATTGGAAAAGAAGCGGTATTGGGTGCTAACGTAACCATCACCTCAAGCTCTAAAATTATTGATGTAACCCAGGGAAAACCTTTAGAATACAAAGCACATATTCCCGAAAGATCTGTAGTTATACCGGGATCTTACACTAAAAAATTTCCAGCCGGAACATATAATGTACCCTGTGCTATAATTATTGGTAAGCGAAAAGAAAGCACAGATAAAAAGGTTTCGCTAAATGAGGCGTTAAGAGAAAACAATGTCTCAATATGAAAATGATAGCTGTCCCTGCAACTTTATTCTTAATTTACATATTTGGATGTGCGTCTAAGTCTGGCGTAGAAATTGGCGATAAGTATTTCGAGTCCGGGAATTATGAGGCTGCCATTAAATCTTACAATAATTATCTTGACTTGCATCCAGAAAGTGTGGTTTCATTATATAATAGAGGCCGGTCTTATGAAGAGTTAGGCCAATTAGACAAAGCGCTTGAGGACTTCCGAAAAATATTGGATATTGATGAAAAGAATGCCTCTGCTTTGGTTAGTGTAGGGAAAGTATATTATCAAACAGAAGAGTATAATAAGTGTATTCTTTACTGCAATAACGCACTAAAAATAGACAAAAAATTGGCAGAAGCACACTTTTTGTCAGCAAGGGCAAAGCATCAATTAGGATACACGCAAGAAGCACTTAAGTCATACAACAAAGCCATTGATTACAATAGCGGTCTTGGTGACGCCTATTTATACAGAGGTGCTTTAAATATAAATCTGAACAGGAGAGCCAGAGCTTGTGAAGATTTCAGGACTGCCGACAGATTAGAAATAATTGGCGCACAAAGTGCTATTAAGAAATATTGCAATTAATTATTATTTTGGTACAAAAATTGCCAAAATGAACAAAGTGATATAAATTCTATAATTTTAATAAGTATTAAATCTATTGCATGATATTATGAAAGTACTAGCATTATTCTTTTTAATATTCATTTCCTTCACAGCATTCACACAGGAAATGAGTGAAATGATTGATCCCAGAGATGGTCAGGCTTATCAAACCGTAATTATTCAAACCGATATGGAAGGTGACTTAAAAGTAGAGCGGGAGTGGTTGGCAGAAAACCTAAAATATGATATGGGTGAGGATGCATCATATTGCTATAAGGATTACAAAGCCTATTGCCAGATTTTTGGAAGATTATATACCTGGGAGGCGGCAAGAGAGGCTTGTCCTGAAGGATGGCATCTACCAACCTTACTGGAATGGCAGCAAGTTTATAACACCTTTGGTGGTAAATTTGAGTGTGGGTCTGCGCTGAGGGAAGGTGGAGAAAGTGGTTTAAATTTAAAAATGAGTGGATTCGGAGAGTTGGATGGTTTATATATTGATATCGGAATTAGCGGTTATTTCTGGGCTGTTGAGAATTGGAGTGAAGACCGGCCTGGATTGATAACTGTTAATCATGATATTGATGAAATTTCTGATACCATGATAGGAAAGGCCCATAAAAATGCTTGCAGGTGCGTTAAAGACTATCCGGGCTTTAAATACAAATAATTATTAATATCAACGAATGTCTAAAAGCAGCTTCTTGTAAGAAGCTGCTTTTTTATTCTTTAAATCTGCTGGATACAATTATATCTTTAGTTCCATGGTGATATGAATAGAACCCCTCCTTCGACTTAACACCTAAGTATCCTGCCTGAACCATATTTACCAATAAAGGGCAGGGAGCATACTTAGGATTTTTAAATCCATCAAACATTACAGCCAGTATGGACAGGCAAACGTCCAGGCCAATAAAATCAGCCAACTGAAGTGGCCCCATTGGATGAGCCATCCCTAATTTCATCACCGTATCTATTTCACTAACCCTTGCAACGCCTTCATGAAGTGCGCTTATGGCTTCATTAATCATGGGCATCAAAATCCTATTGGCTATAAAGCCCGGATAATCATTTACTTCAACAGGAACTTTACCTAAAGATCTAGATATCTCAAATGTCAGGTTGGTTGTTTCATCACTCGTTGCATAGCCTCGAATAACTTCAACCAATTGCATGACCGGCACCGGGTTCATGAAGTGCATCCCTATTATTTTATCAGGCCTGTTGGTCTTCGATGCAATTTTTGTGATAGAAATTGATGAGGTATTTGTTGATAATATTGTCTCTGGACCACAATACCTATCGAGTTCACTAAAAAGATGAAATTTTATTTCTTCATTTTCAGTTGCCGCCTCAACAACCAGGGTAGTCCCATCAACTGATTTTTCTAAATCGTCAGAGGTAATGATTCTACTGAGGATTTCTTTTTTGTCTTCAACTGATATCTTTTCTTTTTTAACTTGACGATCCAGGTTCTTATCAATGGTGACCATGGCTTTTTCAAGCGATGGTTCATTGATATCGTAAAGTGCGACTTCATAATTGGATTGCGCGAAAACATGTGCTATTCCATTGCCCATAGTTCCAGAGCCCACAACTGTAATTTTTTTCATTATATGATCGATTTAGGTTATCTCAAATATGTCAAAATAGTATGCAGAAATGCTAACTTTCAGGCCATCACCACCACTAAACGGTGTTACTTCTTCAAATTTAACAACCAGCTTGCTTCCATTTAAAAGACTTTTAAAATTTAACAACGCCTTGCGGAGCCTAATTTTTTCTAAGGCATCAATAGGAATTTTCAAACTAATTTCCTGTTCTGTATCATTGAAGTTACAGATAATTAGCAACCTCTCATTTTCATTATATCTTATATAAGCATAAACAAATTCATTAAACCCTTCATAATTTTCATTCCTGTTAAAATGAACCATATCATAAAACTGACCCGATGAAACAGCGCTTCTCTTACAAAGATTTAAAATGAACTGATAGCTATCCCTTAAGGACTTTTGGTTTGCTGATAATTTCCCACCATCAAATGTGCCGTTATTCATCCATTTTTGATGCTCCGGCACGCCCCAATAGTCATAGACCGTTGTTCTGCCATCATCTTCACTATATCCGGATATTCCATTGGCAGGTTCCCCAACCTCTTGCCCAAAGTATATCATGACGGGTCCATTTTGTAAGGAGGCTGATATCATCAGGGCTGGTAATGCTTTAAATGGGTCGTTTGCAAATGACGAAGACGCTATTCTTTGCTCATCATGGTTTTCAAGAAAGCGAAGCATATTGTTGTAAATACCTTCCTGTTTTTTCCAAACGTCAGTTATGCTGTCAACTGTGTTGGATTTCTGGATTATTTGTCTTAATGTGTCGTACATTTCTACTTTATCATACAAATAATCAAATCCACCTTTATTTAAATAATTTCTGTATGCTATGGGATTGTAGATTTCTGCAATAAATATTGTATCCGGATAAGCATCTTTAATCCTAGGTATTAACCATTCCCAAAATTCAACCGGAACCATCTCCGCCATATCACATCTATAACCATCAACTCCTTTGTCAGACCAATATTTTAAAATATCAAGCATTTTAAGCCATGTATCCGGTATTGGATCAAAATGCCTTGTTTTGTCATTTAGATAATCAATGCCATAATTCAATTTAACGGTCTCAAACCAATCTTCAACGGATGGGGAGGCATTAAATACATCGTCTCCGGTTGCTTTTGCTGGAAATTCCAGGTACGATTTTTCATGGTTTTCTTTCCCCTGCGGTTTATAGTCAGAGGGGGCAATAAATTTTTCATTTACCAGGTAATAAAAATTATTTTGCGGATCGAAGGCTTTTTCAGTGCTGTCATCCTCCCCAAAATCCTTTACATTTCTAGGCTTTGAATCTGACCTATAACCTCTTGCCACATGATTCGGAACAAAGTCGATGACCGCTTTCATCCCCATCATGTGTGTTCTTTGCACTAAACCCTCGAATTCTTTCATTCGGTTGGCCACATCTACAGCGAGATCAGGATTAACATCATAATAATCCTTTACAGCATAGGGGGAGCCCGCTCTTCCTTTTACTATCTCAGGGTAATCTTCCGGAATTCCGTACTTTAAATAATCGGTAAGCACGGCATGTTCTAATATGCCCGTATACCATATATGAGTGATGCCTAATTTTTTAAGTTCTTCTAAAGCTTTAATTGTGATATCATTGAACTTGCCTACACCATTTTCTTCAAGTGTTCCATAGATTTTGTTCGTTGTCTTGGTGTTGCCAAACAACCGAACCATTATTTGGTAAATAACCGGTTTCAAAAGGAGTATTTGTTTATTGTTTTAAATAAAAAAGCCCGCCAACCATCTGGTTAACAGGCTTTTATTACAAAAGACTTTTAATTAAGCGTTCCTGTTTATATTATTAAGGTCTTCAAAAGCCATTCTTAATCTTTTCACCAAACTTTTTTCACCTTCCCTCAGCCATTTTCTGGGATCATAATATTTCTTGTTAGGAGAATCTTCCCCATCAGGATTTCCAATCTGTCCTTGAAGGTAACCTTCATTGGCCTTATAAAAATTAAGTACTCCTTCCCAAAATGCCCATTGAGTATCGGTATCAATGTTCATTTTTATAGCACCATATTCAATAGCTTCCCTTATTTCTTCCCTGGTTGATCCTGAACCGCCATGGAAGACAAAATTTACGGGATTGTATCCGGTATTGAATTTTTCCTTAATATAATCCTGAGAGTTTTTAAGGATTTTAGGTGTTAGTTTAACATTGCCCGGTTTGTAAACGCCATGGACATTACCGAAGGCAGCAGCAATGGTAAATCTATCACTGATCTTATTAAGTTCTTCATAAGAATATGCTACTTCTTCAGGTTGTGTGTATAATTTTGAATTATCAATTTCAGTATTGTCAACACCGTCTTCTTCACCACCGGTTACACCAAGTTCCATCTCCAGAGTGATCCCGATTTTGGTCATTCGTTCGAAATACTTCTTACAGGTTTCAACATTTTCTTCAAGCGGCTCTTCGGAGAGGTCAAGCATATGGGAACTAAAGAGAGGTTTTCCATATTTTTCGTAGAAGTCTTCATTAGCATCCAACATGCCATCCATCCAGGGTAATAGTTTTTTGGCGCAATGGTCGGTATGTAAGATTACGCTCACGCCATATTTTTCAGCAATAAAATGTACATGATGTGCCCCGGCTACTGCACCGGCTATTGCAGCCTGTTGACCATCATTGGATAGTCCTTTGCCTGCGTAAAAGGCAGATCCGCCATTTGAAAATTGTATGATTACTGGAGAATTTACTTCTCTGGCAGTTTCTAAGACGCCATTTATGGAATCCGAGCCAATAACATTCACAGCAGGCAAAGCAAAATTATTGTCATTTGCAAAATCAAATACTTCTTTGACTTCATCGCCTGTAAGTACTCCTGGTTTAAATCTCATAGTTGAAAAATTAGTGTTTAAAATTTTGTTAAATATAGCATTAACTTGACTTAATAGTATTTTAGATATATCCTCAAATTAGTTTACATCCGTCGGAATAACAAAATCTTATCCTCTTGAAATATTGAAATTTCTGCATATATTTCAGTATAGTACATTGCAACAATTAATTGTAAATCAAACCTAAAATTATTTATGAAGAAGCCTCAATTATCATTCTTTCAGATTTGGAATATGAGTTTTGGTTTTTTGGGCATCCAATTTGGTTGGG
Organism: uncultured Roseivirgaceae bacterium; assembly: GCA_964429655.1. Taxonomy (GTDB): domain Bacteria; phylum Bacteroidota; class Bacteroidia; order Cytophagales; family Cyclobacteriaceae; genus CAYSCZ01. The sequence continues at coordinate 6,169 of CAYSCZ010000058.1, read as the reverse complement.
CCCTTCAGCTCGCCAATGTTAGTCGTATTTTCCAAACACTTGGAGCCAATGTTTCAGACATAGCTATTTTATGGATTGCGGCACCGGTGACAGGGCTAATCCTGCAGCCCATTGTAGGACATATGAGCGATCATACCTGGACCAAACTTGGTAGGAGGAGGCCTTTCTTTCTTTTAGGTGCAATCTTTGCATCTATTGCATTGCTTATTATGCCCAATTCTCCGGCGGTCTGGATAGCTGCAGGTATGCTATGGATCATGGATGCGTCAATAAACATTTCTATGGAACCATTCCGTGCTTTCGTTGGGGATATGCTTCCCCCGGAACAAAGAACCAAAGGATTTGCAATGCAAAGTTTCTTTATAGGTGTTGGCTCAGTTGTAGCTTCGGCGTTGCCTTTTGTCTTGACCAATTGGTTTGGCGTCGAAAATACATCACCGGCGGGGACGATCCCACCATCCCTGAAAATTGCTTTCTATACAGGCGGTGTGGTTTTCTTTTTTGCTGTCTTATATACTGTTTTATTTACCAAGGAGTATTCACCTGAGGAGATGGAGGCTTTTGAAAAAGAGGAGGAAGAAAACAGACCGTCCGACAAAGCTAAAGTAGATTATGACCCCAAACCTCTCCCAGCTTCAAAATTTTATAAAAATGCTCCATACTGGATTGTGGTTGGTCTTATTTCAACATTTCTCATATTTAGGTTTTCACATCATGAAGAGCCTTTGATACTTAGCATTGGCTTTGTGGTTTTTGGCTTACTTCAGCTTTTAACAGGTTGGCTGACAAACCAGGGAAAAACAAAGTCCGGGTTGGTGGAGATTATCAATGACCTGTTTAAGATGCCCAAGACCATGCAGCAACTTGCCTGGGTTCAGTTTTTCTCATGGTTCGGACTGTTTTCAATGTTTTTGTATACAACCTCGGCAGTTACCAGTCATATTTATGGTACAGAAGATACGACCTCTAAGCTATATAATGATGGTGCAGACTGGGTAAATATTATGTTCACTGTTTATAATGCGGTTGCAGCGCTGATAGCCTTTGCCTTAGCGCCAATTGCAGCAAAAATTGGCAGGAAGCAATTACATGTTGTTAATCTTATTGCTGGGGGCGTGGGATTGATATCTATGTATTTTATAAATAATCCAATGGTATTGTTGGTGTCTATGATTGGCGTTGGCTTGGCATGGGCAAGTATATTATCAATACCTTATGCTATTTTAACTGGCTCATTACCTTCAAGGAAATTCGGAATTTATATGGGTATTTTCAACTTTTTTATAGTACTACCTGAGATAACCGCTTCCAGTATATATGGATTTATGCTCAATACATTTTTCGATGATCAAGCTATTTATGTAATTATTACAGGCGGCCTGGCATTAATTGTATCTGCTTTATTAGTTTTTAGGGTGGAAGATAAATATTAGTTAACCTTGTCCATAATAAGTAACCAGATAACACAAGATTATTAAATCTAAATGCAGTTAAAATTTTATATAGACTACAGGACTGTATGGGGTCATAAAATATACATATGCGGATCAATACCTGAACTTGGGAATTGGATCGAAGAAGAAGCAGTGGCGATGACACTTGGAATTGGCGAAACCTGGGCGTTGGAGATCGATTCAGCTGCGTGTGAACATTTTGAGTATAAATATTTTTTGCAGGATGAGCACAAAGGCATAAAATATTGGGAGTTTGGAGATCCGAGGGTAATAAAGCTGGAAAATGGTTTTGAAACCATAGCCCTGAGGGATTTTTGGAGACCACAGGGTGGTGAGAAAGCGTCTTTATTTTCTTCACCCTTCCTTAAGTCTATTTTCAAGCCTAATGAAATTAACAAACAAAATATTCAATACAGTGCCAATCAATTATACATAAGATTTCAAATCAGAACTTCCCGGGTAGGGCCGGATCATAAGGTTTGCCTGATTGGAAACTCAAAATCCCTGGGCGAGTGGAATGAAAGTAAAACCATTGTTATGAGCAATGAACATTTTCCTGTTTGGTCCACAGACGTGCCCATTGATTCTAAAGAGTTGCCCTTAACCTATAAATACTGCATTTGTGATAATAAAGGAAATATAACTACATGGGAAACTGGCCCTGACAGAACGCTATCCACGCCATATACCAAAAAAAATGAGCTTTTTGTTATCAGTGATGAAGACTTTCGCTACCCCGTTGGTAACTGGAAAGGGACTGGGTTAGCCATTCCTGTATTTTCTTTGAGGACAAAACGGGGTATGGGCATTGGGGAATTTTTAGATATTAAAAAGATGGTTGATTGGGCTGAGAACACCGGCATTCGTATGGTGCAGGTTTTGCCCGTTAACGATACGGTAGCCACGCATACCTGGACAGATTCCTATCCTTACGCAGGGATATCTGTTTTTGCATTGCACCCCATTTATGCTAACCTGGAAGCCGTTGCAACTTTAAATGATAAAAGTAAAATTGAAGAACTGGACCAAAAGCGAGATGAACTCAATGCCCTGGATAAGATTGATTATGAGGAAGTGATGCGGGTGAAATCAGAGTTTCTCAAGCGGGCATATGACCAGGAAAAACATAATGTTTTTAAGAATGAGGATTACAGGATATTCTTCGAACGAAACAAACCCTGGTTGGTGCCATACGCTGTTTTTTCCTGGTTAAGGGATAAATATGGTACACCTGATTTTAACCAGTGGCCAGAATATACGACCATCAATGAAGCGCAATTGAACATACTGGCGTCGCCGGAAAGGGAAAACTACGATGATGTCGCCATTCATTATTTTATTCAGTACCATCTTGATCGTCAGTTAAAGGAAGCCAGTGATTATGCAAGAAGTAAAAGGGTTGTATTAAAAGGAGACATTCCCATCGGAATTTACAGGTACAGTGTAGATGCTTGGATCAATCCTAATCTTTTCAATACGGATTCCCAGGCAGGCGCACCACCAGATGCATTTTCTATGTCCGGCCAGAACTGGGGCTTCCCAACATACAACTGGGATGAGATGGCCAAGGATAATTATGCGTGGTGGAAGGACAGACTTAGTAAGATGACCGACTTTTTTGATGTGTTCAGGATTGATCACATTATTGGCTTCTTCAGGATTTGGGAGATTCCATGGGAATCAATTGAAGGCATAATGGGTAGGTTCAATCCATCCCTCGCTATTACCTTAGCCGAGTTTGGCAACTGGGGACTTTATTTTGATTATGACAGGTTTTGCAGGCCTTACATCAGGGAGCACATGTTGACCCAATTATTTGAAGGCCATAAGGAGATGGTTCAAAGTCAGTTTCTGAATGAATACAGCCCCGGACAATTTGAATTGAAGCCGGAATATTCGTCACAAAGGTTAGTGAAAGAATATTTTGATCAATTAGATAAAGAAAATCCGGAAAATAAGGATCTGAACGATAAAATTAGGTGTGGACTCTACAGATTAAATTCTGAGGTATTGTTTTTTGATGCACCATTTGCGGATGGGAGCGCATTCAACCCAAGGGTTTCCATGCATTTTACCTATTCCTACAGGGAATTGGATGATTACACCAAAGCCAGGTTAGATGAATTATATATTCATTATTTCTACAAGCGGCATAATGATTTCTGGGGCGGACAAGCCATGACCAAGCTTCCCGCTTTAAAAGAAGCAACCAACATGCTGATTTGCGGTGAAGATCTGGGAATGGTTCCAGATACTGTCCCCGGTGTTATGAATTCAATTGGCATCCTTAGTTTGGCAATCCAGCGGATGCCTAATGATTCCAAAATGTTATTTTGGCATCCAAGTGATACCCCATACTTATCGGTTTGCAGCACGTCCAGTCATGACATGTCCACTATTAGAGGTTGGTGGGAAGAAGATAAAAACACCATTCAATTGTTTTACAACCAAATACTGGGTCACTTTGGTCAGGCTCCTCAGTTTTGTGAACCATGGATAGTCAGGGATATCATTGTTCAGCATTTATATTCGCCGAGTATGTGGGCAATATTTCCAATCCAGGATCTTTTGGCTATGGAAGGCAGGTTACGAAGACAAATGCCTCAGGAAGAACGTATTAATAACCCTGCCGTTTCCCAGCATTATTGGCGTTACAGGTTACATATTGATCTGGAAGATTTGATTGAGGAAGAGGATTTTAACAACTTCCTCAATCGTATGATCACTGAAGCCGGTCGGAATGAAAAATATTAAAACCGGATGACTTTAGGGTTTCTGGTCAGGAGGTGACTGTTTAGTATCCTTTGGATATCCTGGTTATCGGGATAGGGTTTGATATTGTTTCTTAGGTCTTCCAGGTTATTGTCCTGACCGTTCCGGTCAAAATACCCAAAACCTTTGTAAACACCTTTTTCAACCATCACGATAGATTCTTCTTCTTCAGTTCTACCATGCCCCATAATGAAGAAAGAGTTACTGAACAGTTTAATCGAATCGATGCATTCCTGTACCCTTTGATTATAGTTTTCCTCATTTTCTTGCTGTATACATGCTCCAAGGCAATTGCCTTTATCATACTCAAAGCATTGTTTCTTAGCGCGTTGGGTATTACATAATTTAGGACACAATTTGTAGTCCTCTATTTTTTCATTTAAGTATGTCCATGCTTCATTATGACTTTTAAATGATATTAGTGCCGGATTGTCAGCTGTAATCCTATTGACCACAAGCCGCTGAAAACCGGATTTATCAAAATACTCATAGATACCCCAGCAGTTATCTGATTTTCTTTGTGCCCTGTTAAAAATCGGCCAATGCTGTTTTATTTCATGCGATTCCTTGAGTAAGGCGATCAGTTCGTTACCACATAATTCGTATGCAATGTTATGGATCTGGTTTCTGAAATCCGATTTTCGTCGGGATTTGTCAAAATCCCTGAAGTGGGCATTTATTCGAGACTTGATGTTTTTGGCTTTACCAATATAAATAATTTCCCCTTTGCCATTAATAAAATAATAGACACCGGTTTCTTCCGGCAGGTTATTATAATCTTTCCGGTCAAGGTTAGGTGGTAAGCTGCTCTCCCGGGATAACCGATTTAAGGAATAACCAATATAATCTTCGTTATCATTTTCCAAGAGGTATTCAAATAATTTTACCGTGGCCCTTGCATCTCCACCGGCACGATGACGATCATTAATGGTGATACCCAGGGAGCCACATAATGAACCTAAACCATAAGAGGGTAGGCCCGGGAAAATATTTTTGCTGAGCCGTACCGTACATAATTTTTTACTACTGAAATTATAACCAGACGATATAAACTCTTTTTTTAGAAATGAGTAATCAAAACCCACATTGTGGGCAATGAAGATCTTATCTTTCAGTAACTCATATATTTCTTCGGCAACATCTTTGAAAAGCGGTGCACTTTCCAGCATGTCATTGTCAATCCCGGTGAGAGATGTAATAAATGCGGCAACTTTTTTATCTGGATTTATTAATGTGATTAATTCATTCACCACCTTTTCACCATTATGGATGAAAATGGCTATTTCTGTGATGCTGTTTTTATAAGCAAATCCTCCCGTCGTCTCTATATCAACAATTGCATACATCGATCAAAGATTTATTACTCCTTTTTCTGACAGTAACTGGTAAACCTTAAGTTGGTTTTTTACCTGGCAATGCTCAAAGTTATCATCAAAAACCCTTGTGTAAAATACATCAAATTCTTTAGAGATGGTTACGGTATCATTACCTGATCGAAGCTCTATCCATTGATTTGAAAAAGATATCGTTAAATCATATGACTTTCTTCCTGTAGCTATCTCGAAGATTTCTTTAAAATCATTGTCACCAAAACATTTATTAATTTTTTGCAATGCACCTGATTCAACCGGATCATTTGTATAACGCTTTTCAACTGATGGATACCTATGAAAATCTAATTGTGTTGTCATATAAAACTAAATTAATTAGCAATAAAACTAAATAAAATAGTTATTAGATTAAAATAGCCTGGTCATTTGTCTGTAAATTAATTAAAATAAGCTGTCATCATCTTTATATAAATAAAATTCTTAGTAAAGTAGTGACTAAAGGTTATTACCGGTTCATTATGTACTTTTAGTCAGATTATTGTAGTACTTAATAAGTACATTTAACCCAGATTTGTCATTGGAATTTTGTCATGAAGGGTTAAAGCCCAAAAA
>CAYSCZ010000057.1:0-18789 GCA_964429655.1 uncultured Roseivirgaceae bacterium | reverse complement strand
TATTTTTTCAAGAACCCTTAAACCAGCCCCGATTTTAATCGGATGCCACTAAAAATTATTTATAATAATGGTATAATTTTAATATTTAAAACATTTATTTTTTGCTAACCCTCTCATCATTACTGACGATCATCTTTATTGCTATTATCTGGGTGATCGTGGCAACCTCCTATTTTAAACTACACCCGATTTTTAGTTTATTGGTTGCCTGCTTTATTGTGGGTTTTTCTACTGGAATGAATCCATTAGCAATAATCGATTACATCAGCGAGGGTTTTGGAAATATGCTGGGGTACATCGGATTGGTGGTGGTATTGGGCGCTATTATTGGCATTTTACTCGAACATTCCGGTGCTTTAAATTCCATTTCAATTGCCATTGTTAGACTGTTTGGAGCTGGAAAAACGGTGACTTCTATCACTATCCTGGGCTCAATCATTAGCATACCGGTCTTTTGTGATTCCGGGTTTGTGATATTATCCCGCCTGGCAAGAAAGATGGCAGAAAAAAATAACTGCAGTTCTGCTCCCCTCTCTATTGGTCTTGGAGGCGGTTTATACATCACCCATACACTGGTACCCCCTACCCCCGGGCCAATAGCAGTGGCAGGTAATATTCACGCAACCGATTATCTGGGTTTGATCATTTTGATGGGTGCTATCCTGGCAGTACCATTGGTAATAATTACCATATTTATGGCACAAAGACTTGGCAAAAAGATCCAGCCTATTGATCTTGATGAAGTAGATCTGAAATTCGAAGGTAAAACAATGAAACTGATTTGGGCTGTATCGCCCATTGCAATACCACTCCTTTTCATCACCTCAAACTCGGTATTATCGCTATTAAAGGTCCAATCTGATCTGCTGATGTTTCTTGGAGACCCGCTGGCTGCCCTTCTAACCGGATGCTTTTTAGCGATGCTCCAGCTCCATCCCATCATACCTTTTAGAACACAAGGGGAGCTTATAAAAAAAGGGATAGCGCAAGCTGGCCCAATTGTTTTAATTACCGGTGTTGGTGGTGCTTTTGGTAATGTATTAAAAGCAACACCTTTAAGCAGTCTGATAGAAGCACAAGTAGGAGGAGCTTATTTAAACGGTACAAGCTTGATCATTACTGCTTTTATGACGGCCGCAGCCTTAAAAACCGCCCAAGGTTCCAGCACTTCCGCACTGGTAATAGCCAGCTCATTGCTAAGCCCCGTGATCTTATCCGCTTCATTGAGCCCTCTGGAATTATCTTTCATAGTGATGGCTTTTGGGGGAGGCGCAATGACTGTATCTCATGCCAATGATTCTTATTTTTGGGTGGTGTCTCAGTTTAGCGGATTTACATTGAAGGATGGTTATCGAACCTTTACCTTACTTACGCTTGTTCAAGGGCTTTCTGTGCTCACATTAGTCTTATTATTATACAACCTTTTGTCTTATTTGGCAGGATGATCCTATTAAAACAGCATTCTAAATCTCAATATCCGGGTTTTCAGAATAAATTATTTTATTTTTTTCTTCATGCCCTATCTTTATGTTTTGTTCAATAACCCTATAACATAAAATCTATGCAAGAAGTATTTATAGTATCAGCCGTAAGGACACCCATTGGAAGTTTTGGCGGTTCACTATCTGGTTTTACTGCTGTAGAATTAGGCAGTAAAGCAATAAAAGGTGCCTTAGAAAGGGCAAACCTAAAAGCAGAAAAAATACAGGAAGTTTATTTCGGAAATGTAGTTTCTGCAAACCTTGGTCAGGCGCCGGCCCGTCAAGCAGCTATTGGAGCGGGTATCGGTAAAGATGTTCCTTGCACCACGGTAAATAAAGTTTGCTCCTCCGGCATGAAGTCAGCCATGCTGGGAGCCCAGTCAATTATGCTTGGTCATAATGATGTGGTAATGACGGGAGGCATGGAAAGCATGTCAAACATACCGTATTATCTCCCTAAAGCAAGGTTTGGTTATAAATATGGCCATGGCCAGTTGGTTGATGGTTTAATGCATGACGGACTTTGGGAAATTTACAATGGTTTCCCCATGGGAAGTTGTGCAGATAATACTGCCAAGGAAATGAATATAACCCGTGAGGACCAGGATGAATATGCCATCAGTTCTTATAAAAGAAGTGCTGAAGCCACAGAAAATGGTTTGTTCAAAGAAATAATACCGGTTGACATACCACAAAGGAAAGGTGATCCAATCGTCATGAAAGAAGATGAAGAGTATAAGAATGTAAAGTTTGAAAAAATCCCACAACTTAAACCTGTATTTAATGCGGATGGTACAGTAACCGCAGCCAATGCTTCTACCATTAATGATGGTGCCTCTGCGATCATCCTGGTGAGTGAAAAGAAGCTAAAAGAGCTTGGTTTAACTGCAATTGCTAAAATCAGAGGTTTTGCGGATGCAGCTCAGGACCCCGTTTGGTTTACCACTGCTCCATCCCTGGCTATTCCAAAAGCGATGGAAAGAGCAGGTATAGATAAAAATGACGTTGATTACTATGAAATAAATGAAGCTTTTTCTGCGGTGGCTATCGCAAACAATAGAAAGCTTGACCTCGATCCGGCGAAAGTAAATATTTTTGGTGGTGCAATTGCCTTAGGCCATCCATTGGGGGCCTCCGGAGCAAGGATACTATCTACCCTAAGCTCTGTTTTAGCGTATAATAAAGGCACCATTGGTGTAGCCGGTATATGCAACGGCGGCGGAGGGGCTTCCGCCATGGTCATAGAAAAAGTGTAACTTTATACCGCAAAATATCGATCATAACCTATCGTTTTATACGGTAGGTTTTTTTGTATTTTATTATGAGAGATAAAATCATTTTAGGCTTACTACTTATTCATACATTTTCGGCGCGTGCGCAGCTGCAGGAAGTGATAACCCACTATGCACAGGATCCTCAACCAGTTTTTGAGAGATACTTTATTATTGATGGCGATAGCGTTGCCAAACACGGATTTTATGTACAACTCAGTCCGGCAGGTGATACCATTATGGCCGGGGAATTTGAAAATGGCAAGAGACAAGGATGGTTTTACCGTTATTATGATGATGGCAGTAGAAAACGAGAAACCTACTACAACGATGATATAAAAAATGGCAAAACGGTGATTTATTACCCGGATGGTACCATTATGCAAACCGGCAAGTTCAGGGAGGATACACTGGTAGGAGAATTGAAATTGTTCTACAAATCCGGAAAACTTAAAAGTATTACACATTTCGAAAGGGGTAAGCCAAAAGAAAAAGTTGTTGAATACTATCCCAATGGTAATGTAAAAAAGGAAATCAGTTACCAAAACGGTAAACCTAATGGGTTCACCACACTCTATTATGAAAATGGGAACAAACAATCAGAGTCAAATTATAGTAATGGTGTGCTTGATGGGATTGTAAAAACATTTTATAAAAATGGTAAGCGGAAAACTGAGGCATATAATAAAACTGGAGAAAAATACGGAAGCTACAAAACCTTCTATGAGAATGGGCAGATGAGGTCATCAGGAAACTATATTGATGGAACCCTTGAAGGGGATGTAAGCACATTCTACGCTTCAGGATCAAAGAAGGGGGAATTCTTCTATAAAAAGGGTTTTAAATGGGGTGTGAATTACGATTACTATGAAGAAGGAATAGTAAGGGAGAAGATTGACTATAAAAACAATGAAAAAGACCGAAAGCACTGGATATATGATGACGCAGGTACGCTGGTAGTGGAAAAATCTTATAAAGATAATTTCAGGTCAGGAAAATGGAGTTACTACAGCAGTAAAGGTGAATTGTTAAAAGAAGAACCTTATGAGCTAGGCAAACGCAGTGGAATCGTGAAAATATATGATAATGGCAACCTGACTACTGAAAGTACTTATGAAAATGATAAGAAAAACGGTATAGAAAAACATTATTATAACAATGGTTCAGTGATGGAAACATTTACCTTCAAATTTGATAAGAAACATGGAGCCTATATAAAATACTATAAATCAGGCGAGCCGGAAGTTAAGGGCGACTACATCAGAAATAAAAGAGATGGGGAATGGACGCTCTACAAGAAGAACGGTAAGATAGATAAAATAGAAATCTATGATTTTGGAAAGTTTGTTGAAGAAAAGAGTTAATATGAACATCAGACCGATCATTGAACTTCACAAAATACTTAAAAGAAAAAGTAGTTAATTTTACGATTAATGAGCATGCCCTTAATACCATCCACTGATTTTGAATTTAAAAACCTTTTAGAAAAAAAACAGGGCAAAGTTCGTGATATCTATACATTTGAAAATGTCATTGTGCTTATTGCTACTGATAGGATTTCAGCTTTTGACATCATCCTACCGCGTCAAATACCTTTTAAAGGCCAAATCTTAAATACAATAGCCGCAAATTTCCTGAAAAGCACCCAAAACATAGTTCCCAACTGGTTTTTAGATTCTCCGCACCCCAATGTTACAATCGGTAAAAAATGCCGCCCCTTCCCTATCGAAATGGTGATCCGCGGCTATCTATCCGGCCATGCCTGGAGGGAATACCAGTCAGGAAAGCGGAGTATCTGTGGTAATGCATTACCTGATGGTTTAAATGAAAATGACCCATTACCCAAACCAATAATAACCCCTACCACCAAAGCTACTGAAGGTCATGACATGGACATCAGCAAAGAAGAGATCCTATCCAATGGATTGGTCAATGAGCATGATTATGCCAGACTCGAATTGTACACCTATGAACTTTTTAGGTATGGGACTGAATATTCAAAAAACAAAGGTTTGATCCTGGTGGACACCAAGTATGAGTTTGGCAAAGTTAATGGTGAAATACTATTGATCGACGAAGTGCATACCCCTGATTCAAGTAGATATTTTTATGCCAACACCTACGATAAACTACAAAGGGCAGGAAAAAAACAAAGACAACTCTCCAAAGAGTTTGTCAGGCAATGGCTTATCTCGAAAGGTTTTCAGGGTTTGGAAGGACATGCCATGCCCGATCTTTCTGATGAAATTGTGACAACCATCTCTGATCGTTATAAAGAACTATATGAAACAATTACAGGGGAAAAATTTAAAACAATTAATTTTCAAAATAATTTAGAAACTGTTAAAAGAAGTATCGAAATATCACTTAAATCATTATGAAATTTACAATCGAAAGAAAAGAAAATTATACTTCCATCAAACCATTAAACGAACGCGTTGATACCTCCGTAGCACCTGACTTAAAATCTGAATTTGTTACCCTTCAAGCCGAAGATGTCAGAAATGTAATCGTGGACTTGTCGGAGGTGAAATATATCGATTCCTCAGGCTTAAGTGCTCTTCTGGTAGGCAACAGGATATTTAGTGCACAAGGATCCTTCATTCTCTGTAACATACAGGAGCATGCCATGAAATTGATTTCAATATCTCAACTAGATAAGGTTTTAGAGATTCTACCCACCCTGGAAGAGGCTGTGGACGCCATTTTCCTGAAAGAGATAGAAAATCAAATAAACAAAGGGGAGGAAGATAACTAGCCCTTGTCTTTAGAATTAACCATTTTAGGGTCTAACTCAGCAGCGTTTGCTCACAACAGGCACCAAACCGCTCAGTTCCTGAGGGTTCAGAATTATACTTTTTTAATAGACTGTGGCGAGGGCACTCAAATACAGATGAAAAAGTATAAAGTGAAAGCCAGCAAAATCAATGTTATGCTCATAAGTCATTTGCATGGTGATCATTACTACGGGCTTACGGGTTTGTTGTCAACCATGCACTTGTACGGTAGAGAGGCTCCGCTAACCTTGATTGGCCCCCCGGGGCTCAGTGAAATTATTGCACTTCAGATGAAGTATTCGGAAACGGAACTCAATTTTGATGTCGATTTTATTGAATGGTATCCGGGAAAAAACTTGCAGGTTTATGAAAATGACTCCATTACCATTACTACTATCCCCCTGAACCATAGGATCAATTGTTGTGGCTTTCTTTTCAAAGAAAAACCCAAGAAACGAAGGATTATAAAGGATCGTCTCCCAATTAAAGTCACACCGCTCCAAGCGATTGACTTAAAAAGTGGCAAAGACCTTTATGATGCCGAAGGCAACCTTATTGTGAGCAGTGAAAGTGTTACGCAACCACCAAAAAAACAATATGCTTATGGATACTGCTCAGATACCAAGTACAAAGAGGATATTGTGGAAATGATCAGCAATGTTGACTTATTATACCATGAAGCTACTTTTGATGATCAAATGAGGGAGCGGGCCGCCGCAACCTTTCACTCGACCGCCAGGGAAGCCGCTACAATAGCAAGAAAAGCTGGTGTCAGCAAATTACTGATCGGCCATTTTTCAACGCGCTATAAAGACCTTGGCCCGTTGCTTGAAGAAGCCAGAGCGGTATTTTATAATACCGAGCTGGCAATGGAAGGTGTCACCTTTGTAGTGGATTACTGATCAATCAATGAATACCCAGAGGAAACGAAACAACCTTTTTATGGTCCTGACAGGGCTGTTTATTACCAATGCAGTACTGGCAGAAATTATCGGGGTTAAAATCTTTTCAGGGGAAAAAACAATAAATGCTAATCCTGCACAAATCAAGCTATTTGGTGATTTTATCCTTAATTTTAATCTTACTGCGGGAGCCGTTATTTGGCCCGTCGTTTTTCTAACCACTGATATAATCAATGAATATTTTGGAAAAGAGGGCGTAAGAAAGATCAGTTTCCTTACGGCAGGCCTGATATCTTACAGCTTTCTGGTTATATACCTCATCACTAAATTGCCACCGGCAGATTTTTGGCTGGAAGTAAACAAGCTTGATAATTCCGGAAACCCCTTTAATATAAATTATGCATTCAAAACTATATTCACCCAGGGCCTGGGGATCATAATTGGCTCTTTAACGGCGTTTCTTCTGGCCCAACTACTCGATGTGTTCATATTCCAGCGGTTAAGACGGATAACCGGGAGTAAATTTATCTGGTTGAGGGCCACCGGCTCCACGTTGGTATCACAGTTTATGGACAGTTTTGTAGTGCTATTTATAGCATTTTATTTTTGGGGTGATTGGTCACTCAGCCAGGTAACGGCAGTTGGCATCATAAACTATATTTATAAATTCAGTGTTGCCATCTTGTTGACGCCACTTATTTATTTAGGGCACTACCTCATCGAGTTGTATCTAGGAAAGGAATACGCAGAGCAATTAACAGAAGAAGCCGCAGAAAAGAGTAAAAGGTTTTTCTAAAGAAGCCAGTCTACATAAACCTGAATTATACAATAGGAATCGTGATGAAGGCATAAAACGCAAAGATAGAGGTACGTATGTTGATGAGGCATAGCACCACTATGGTGATTCAACAAGTTGACGGTAAGTACCTATTTCAAAGTGTTTTATGTCTGGAATAGATTTTCTATTGCTTATTTCAGGATAAATTGCCTAAAAAATTTTAATTCGTTTATTTAGCAATAGTTAACTAATCCCTCATGAATATCCACGAATATCAAGCAAAAGCACTCTTAAAAGAAAATGGTGTACCGGTTCCCAATGAAAAAGTTGTCGATAAACCGGAAAAAGCATTAGAAGCTGCAAAACAATTACACGCGGAAACCGGTACAGACCTTTATGTCCTAAAAGCACAGATCCATGCTGGTGGCCGTGGTAAAGGTACTGTAAAGGAAAGTGGATCCAAAGGAGTTGTGATAACCAAAAGTATTGACGAGGTTGTTCCTATCGCTGAGGGCATCCTGGGAAAAACTTTAGTCACTCTACAAACCGGTGAAGAGGGCAAAAAAGTAAATAAATTGCTTGTTGCAGAGAACGTTTTTTATCCCGGTGAAAGCGAGCCAAAAGAATTTTATATTAGTATACTGTTAGACAGAGCTAAAAGTCAAAATGTGATCATGGCCTCAACAGAAGGTGGTGTAGAGATAGAAGAAGTGGCTGAAAAAACACCTGAAAAGATCATTAAAGAATGGATTGATCCAGCTACCGGCATACTTCCATTTCAAGCCCGCAAGATTGCTTTTGGCCTTGGGCTAAAAGGAAAAGCTGTCAAAGAAATGATAAAGTTCGTTACCAATCTCTATAAAACATATGAAGCTGTGGATGCTTCTATGGTGGAAATAAATCCGGTGTTAAAAACGTCTGATGATAAAATCATCGCCCTGGATGCAAAATTCAACATAGATGATAACGCACTGTACAGGCACCCCGGAATAGCAGAAATGCGAGACTTGAATGAGGAAGATCCTCTGGAAGTAGAAGCAGGTATGTCAGGGCTTAATTACGTAAAACTGGATGGCAATGTAGGATGTATGGTAAATGGTGCCGGTTTGGCAATGGCAACCATGGACATTATAAAGCTTTCTGGTGGCGAACCGGCAAACTTCCTGGATGTAGGGGGAGGCGCTAATGCCAAAACCGTTGAAGCCGGCTTTAGGATCATTTTGAAAGACACTAATGTAAAAGCAATTCTCATAAATATTTTTGGAGGTATTGTGCGCTGCGACCGCGTTGCTTATGGTATCGTAGAAGCATATAAAAATATTGGCAGCATTGATATTCCGATCATTGTGAGGCTTCAAGGTACGAATGCTGAGGAAGGCGCAAAAATTATTGAGGATTCCGGTTTGAAGGTGAGCTCAGCCATCTTATTGAAAGAGGCAGCTGAAAAAGTTGAAGCCTCATTGGCTTAATAACATCTTGCTGTAACATAATTAATGCTCTTAAAACAAAAAGAATCAAATCGTTTATTCCATTTTATTTGATTCATTTTGACGTTTATAATTTAGGAGGATTTGCTGTTAAAAAGGTAAATACCTTAATGTCAGACATTTAATAAAGAGCAATTACAATACGCACCCGTAGTTCAACTGGATAGAATACCAGATTTCGGCTCTGGGGGTTGAGGGTTCGAATCCTTCCGGGTGCGCATTTTCTTATCAAAAAAGTAAAAAATGAAGAAGACTAGTATTTAGAAATAATATTTTTTTCAGCAATTGAAATATCTGCAAATTTTGACTGGCTTAATTATATAGCACCAAAAAAGGAAAGATGGTAATATTCAAAAAAAAGAATGAAGAAATATACCTGATAACAAATTTAAAAGTAATGTTTACTTCTTTGAAGGTGCAAAATAATTTGGTTAAAGTAAAACCGAATAAAAAAATTTTGTTGCTTGCCTTGATGAGTTGGATTTACCGCACCAGTAAATTTTATTTAATTGTAAGGAATCCATATGATAGAACAGAATCTTTATATAAAAGTAAATTTCTCGTTGCAGAAAAATATTGTGAAAAAATGATCGTAAAATATGGTAACGTAACATGGCAAAAATGTACTGAATATTTTTTCCCGTTTTTGAATATAGCTCATGATATGGATCCAACAACGATAAGTAAAAAATTGGCATCTACAAAATTTCAGGATTTCGTTGCTATACTTCCTTCTGTTTTTATGAGAGAGGCACATATGATACCACAGTATCACTCTTTGAAGTTCACATTTAAAAAAATTGGTATTCTTTTTTCTTTACCAATCAAATTCCAAAACATTTTTAAGATTGAATCCCAGGAAAATTTAAATGAGATGGCCAGAATTTTCGATCTGGATCTTTCAATAAAAGCTAATAGAACATCAGGTAATATAAAATGGAATAATAGTTCCAGAAAAATCGTAGAAAATATCTATGAAAAAGATTTCAGGTATTTTAAGTATGAAAAAAGCAAGTCAGCTTAGTAATTTTTTTCTAAAAGGATCAATACTCAGCGACTCAAACTCCTTCTGATCAAACAGTGTTATAATCGTTCTTTCTAAGCCTATGCTTTCATTACAGTGGATTATATATTTCAACTAAGGAAAAATTTATAAATTCAATGTACATTTATCAAAAAACTATAAATTAATAAAATGATACTTGGAGTATGTGAATGGCTTAGTGGTAAGCTAGGCTGGGATGTATTGTATTTAAGAATAGCTTTTGCGGTTGGCGTACTATTTTTTGGATTCGGTTTAGGGCTTTACCTAATCTTGTGGTTGGTAAAGATGCTTTCTAAGTAACCGACAGCCCTCATCATTTTTGCTATTTAATTATAATATTTTTAGGGTTCCAAAGTATAACCTGAAATCAATATGGCTTATGACAGAATCCCCAAATGGTTTAGAGTAGTATCTATTCTTGCATTGATATGGAACCTATTTGGTGTGACAGCTTACTTTATGCAAGTATCACTTACCCCGGAAGAGATGGCTGAAACGGAAGCCCAACTGAAGTTTTATGAATCTTACCCTAACTGGGTTACTTCAGCTTATGCCATTGCAGTGTGGTCAGGATTAGCAGCAAGCATTGGTTTGGTAATGAAGAAGTCATGGGCATATTATTTATTTGTGCTTTCCTTACTTGGGGTATTAGTGCAAGATGCTTATTCATTTTTAATAAAAGATGCGTTAGGTATATTTGGTTATGATATCATATATCTTCCCGTTGTGGTACTAATCATAAGTTTATACCTTGTGATCCTTACAAGGTCAGCAAAAGAGAAAGGTTGGTTAACATAAATGAAAGCACATATAATCAAATCCTACGGCAGCCCGAAAGTAATTCAATTGGAAGAAGTGCCTGATCCTAAACCTAAGGCAGGTTGGATACTGGTAGCTGTCAAAGCTTTTGGTATAAACAGAAGTGAATTATACACCAGGCAAGGCCATTCAGGTGGGGCAGTCACAATACCGAGAATACCTGGTATTGAATGCGTGGGCGAAGTCCTGGATAGCGGTGGCACTGACCTTTATGAAGGCCAGAAAGTTGCGGCAGCTATGGGAAACATGGGTAGGCTTTATGATGGTGGATATGCTGAGAAAACACTGGTTCCAAGAAGTAACGTTTATCCGGTAGAAACAGACCTGGATTGGGAGGTATTCGGAGCACTACCCGAAACCTATTTAACTGCCTGGGGCGTTCTAAAAGAAGCGATTGATATTCAGCCAAATAGCACACTGTTAATTAGGGGGGGTACCTCTTCTGTTGGTTTGGCATGTATATCCATCGCAAAAGATATGGGTTGCACTGTGTTGGCAACCACCAGGAAAGAAAGCAAAAGAGGACATCTTGAGGATGCGGGGGTGGATCATGTGCTTATAGATTATGGATCGGTGGAAGAAAAAGTCAAAGATACTATCCCGGAAGGTGTGAATGGCGTGGTTGAGTTGGTCGGTCTAGAAAATACTATTATGGATAGCTTACGGTCCTGCGCTCCGAAAGGAAGCGTGGGCATGGTCGGTTTTCTTGGGAATAGCTGGGACTATGATTTTTTTCCCTGGATGCCCTCCACAGTCAAGCTAACAATTTACAGCAGCGAGACATTGCACACAGATTTTGCTACGCCAGTGATGCAAAAAATTGTTGACAAAGTAAAAACAGGATTATACAGGCCCAATATCCATCAAATCTTTAGATTTCATGAAGTACCATGGGCGCATGACCTGATGGAAAATAATCATGCAGCCGGCAAACTGGTGATCAAGGTGTGATCCCCTAGCTTTCAGGTAAGGATATGTTTTTAGGAAAGCGAATAATAAATTCAGAGCCCTTTTTCCATTCACTTTCTACCTCGATAGAGCCTTTCAATTTTTCGATAAGCAACTTAACAATGTAAAGTCCTAATCCTGAAGAAGACTCACCCGCGGTAGGTCTGGCGCTGAGCTTGGAGAATTTCTTAAACAATTCTCCTTTTTCTTCTTCTTTTATACCCCTCCCCTCGTCTTTTATAGTGAGCTTAATGTGGTCGCCATCTTCGACACAAGCCAGATAAACATTTTTGTCTTTATTTGGCTTGGTGAATTTGATAGCATTAGTCAATAAATTATCGGAAATGCGGGTAAACCATCCTTTATGAACTACCCAATCGTAATCATCTACCTTAGTATGGAGTTTAATCTCTTTTTTATTGGCTTCTTCGTTATAGGGCATCACAAACTCTTCAAAGAACTCCGCCAGATTGATCTTTTCCAATGAAACTTTTTCCCTGGATTTTTCTAAGGAATTAACTGTTAAAAGATCCAGGATTAGATTAAGCCCTCCTTTTACAGCATTTTTTAAATGCTTCATAAAAGTTGCCCGCGTCTCTTCATTGGGATCCTCAAGAAAAGGTATTATGTTTAGTATGTTCCCGAATGGTGCTTTAAGATCATGAGCTACTATAGACATTAAAGCTTCCTGCTCATTCTTTTGATCGATTATTTTTTGATAATAGGCTGAAATTTTGACCGCTGATTTCACACGGGCTGAAAGCTCAAGGGCATCTACAGGTTTTTTTAAAAAATCCATGGCACCTTCTTCCATGGCACTTCTCACGGCATCACTTTCCTTTTTTGCACTGGTTAGGATGATGACCGGTATATGATTTAACTCCTCATCAGCTTTCAAAGACTTTAATACATCCAGACCGCTGGGATCAGTAAGTTCCCAGTCCAGTAATACTAGATTAGGATTGTCTTCTCTGGCGCGGCCTTCCACTTCATTACCACTGCTACAGGTTTCAATATCCTCTACCTGGCCTTCAAGAATTTTCATGATGATCTCAACAGAGAAGGGATCGTCATCAACTATTAATATTTTAGCTTGCTCAAAAACAAATGAATTATCAACGGACATGATTTAAATAATAATTACCAAAAAAAGCACAATGAAGCCAATTTACCAATATTGTTCAACGACTTTATCTTTTTTTGTGATCAATATATTCTATAAAAAGGACTAATTTTCAATCAAAATTAAATGTACAAAGATAATCGCTAATGACGGGACCCTTATTGTACCATTTGGACTTCCTGGAGCCATCTCATCTCTACCTAAAAGATACCCCGGGATTTATATTGGCTTCCTCGTGGATAGTTAGTAGTTGGAGTATTTTGGCTGTCGTACTTATCATATTATTCGCTCTACTGGCAGCTTTCTTTTTCATAAGACTTGAAGGTTATAAAAGTCAATTAACCGAATCACAGGATATTGTAAACAAGAAATCCAATACAGTTGGCGACCTAAATAAAACAAATGCTGAACTGGCTAAAGCGAATCAGGAACTAACCCGGGAAAGTAAAAATTTAAAGAACATCACCAAAATCGTTTTACAAGGAATTGAACAAGGGATCGTAATCATCGATGAACAACGCAAAGTTGGCAAGTTACACTCTGAAAAAATAGAGGAAATTCTTGGCTCAAAGGACTTCATTGAAAAAGATTTTCTAAGGGTAATACAACCCAGGATATTACCGAAGGATTATGAGGCCCTGGTTTTATTCATGGATCAGTTGTTCAATCCAAAAGTCAGCGAGGAAGACCTGGCGAAGTTGAATCCGGTGGAGTTAGTGGAATTTTTTACTGAACATAACGAAGATGGTTCTTTTGATTCCAGGTTTGTCAGCATAAGCTTTAACAGAATTACCCGTCAAAATAAAATTATTTATGTCCTGGTTAGCGTGTTAGATGAAACTGAGCGCGTGGAAATGAAAAAGAAGCTGGAAGCTTCCGAGGCTAAAAATAAAAGGGAAGCTGATCAACTACTTAGCATTTTAAGGGTAGATCCTAATTTGTTAAAAGATTATCTGGATTCTGCCAAAGAAGGATTGCAAGGTATCTCTAACAGATATGAGGGTTATGTGGAACAAGATTTCTCTGATCTAATCAATTTCACTTTTAATATCATTCATGTATTAAAAGGAGACGCTTTGTTAATTGATTTGCAAATACTTGCTGACAGATTTCATGAAATTGAAAACACAATAACCAATTTGAGGAAAAAAGAAAAGTTAATGGGTGTTGATTTTATTCGGGTTTTATATGACATCAATGATACCAACCTGATCATCTACAACCTACAGAAACTTCTGAACAGGCTGTCAAGCTCAAATAAAGGATTTACGATAGAAACCAATGTTTCTGACTCAAATGAACTGTTTATCAATTCATTGAACAAAGGCCTGCTTAGGATGACCGAAGAAACCGGTAAGAGGGCTAATCTCAAGTTTATCGACCACGACCTGATTATCCCTGAAAAATACAAGCTATCCATAAAGAACCTTGCCATCCAACTTATGAGAAACTCACTGACACATGGCATTGAAAAACCTGAGGACAGAATTAAAGTGGGTAAACCTGAAATTTCTACCATCAATATGACGGTTGACCTTCCGGATCAAAACACTTTTACATTTTCTTATCATGATGATGGCAGGGGATTGAACCTTCATAAAATTACGGAAAAAGCCCTTGAAAAAAACCTGATTACCAATGAAGAATTGAAGCGTATGGGAGAAAATGAAATGATAAATTTAATATTCCTGGACAATCTGAGTACGGCTGATGGGATTAATCAGTATGCGGGAAGAGGGCAGGGACTAAGCCTTGTCAAATCCATTATAGAGAAACACAATGGTAGATACACCGTTTCCTTCAGGGAAGGCAAATACTTTAAAATGAATTTCGCCTTTCCTATGGACGCTTAATATTTTCTATTGGTTATATTTTTAAGACTTCATTGATAATCCTTTAAAGGCTTATTATCTTCGAATCCATTTCCCTATCATATAGCTGATGGCTAAAATAAAAAAGCCTTTGAAAGTTATCCTTTGGATAATATCTTCCATTGTTTTCCTTATTGCTTTTGGGATCGCGATCATTGCCATCGGGCAACGGTTTTCCTCATTAATACTAAAAGAGATCGTTATTCGTAAGGTCCCCTACAAATGCGTGTTTGATTTCGAGGAACTCCAATTGGATATATTCGACAAGAAGTTACACCTATCACAAATTGATTTTAAACCGCTACCTTCAGAGAACCTACCACCCAGAACATATTCCATATCAGTAAAAGATATCACCTGCAACTTGGAGTCAATAGCCAGCATTTATTTTGACAGGGACCTCCTCATCAAAGATCTTCAAATCAAGGGCCCTGAAATTGATATTGAATTTAACGAGCAGGGTAGGCCAAAACAATCTTTTAGTAAACAAACCGGGGATTTGTATAAACTTATCTCTGGTTATTTAAGAGAACTAAAAATTGAAAAATTCCGGCTGGCAGAAGGGAAAATCTATTATAAGCCCAGTAATCTTGCCCTTAGCGGTATCAATTTTTCTTTGGATAATATAATAGTAGACTCAATAGCAAATAAAAAGAGAATCTTTTATTCCGAATCTATTAATCTGGAAATCAATCAACAAAAGCTCTATCTTCCAGATAGCATTCATGTTGCGTCATTTGATCAATTAGTACTTTCCACCAAAGACTCGATCCTGCTTTTAAAAAACTTCTCACTGACCCCCAGGAAGGATGCCAGTCAGTTATTCGAAAGTGATCAGAAATACAACGTTTACGACATTACCCTACCTTATATTCGAATAAAAGGCGTTGATTACTATAAGGCATACCAGGATAACCACTTAATCATCAGTGATTTATTGATCGATAATCCAACATTAAGCATTGATGATGGAACACACACAGATCTTAAAGTGAAGAATAATGACAACTCTATTATCAAATTAATTCTGGACGTTTTTGATGTATTGGATATAGGAAAATTCAAACTAATAGATGCCAAATTGGATTTAAAGCTTTTTGCCACGGAACGGGAGCAAGAAATCAATACCGAAAATGCAAATATTGACCTATACAACATCCACCTGGACAGCAATAATTTTATTTTTGACAAGAATAAACAATACTTTGAAAATGCTATAGTCAATATAAAAGACTATACCTATTCCCTGCCTGATAGCTTACATGAAGTTCACGTAGATGAATTCACTTTAAATACTTTTAATTCTAACGTTTCATTATCTCAGATCTCCATAAATCCGTCAATAGACAGCGATAATGCCGAAGATCTAAAATTCAATGGGGAAATTTTAGGTATGAATCTTAAAGGATTTGACTACCAGAAAACAATATTAAGTTCAGACTTAAGACTTGATGAAATTGAGATTGTAGATGCCGGATTTTTTATTGAAACGCCTAAATTAAAAAGTAAGAATGGTAAACCATCAACCGACCCATCAGACATCCACGAAAAGATAAATGAGATATTTAACATTCTAAGCACGAAATCTTTTAAACTGATCAATGGTAGTCTGAATATCGATAATACTATCCTGGCCAAGGGACTATTTATTGATCTAAAAGATATGGAGTTGGGTCCTGGCTTCAAATCCTGGCATGACTTATCAAATTACTGTGATATTTCATTAGAGAAATTCATTGAAAAAAGTTCTTATCGAAAAGTGGAGTTGGGAAAAATATATGTCAGAAATCAATTTTATGACCTGCAAATTAACAATGGTTCCTTATATCAAAATGGGGTTTTAGCTACTTTTAAAAAAGCCGCCTTATATAATATAAACCTGGATAGTTTGTTTGCATCTAAAAAACAAACTGCTGACTCCCTGGTTCTGGAAAATGCCAATTTGGAAATAGACTTATCCAAAACCCGTCAAGCAAATAACCCGTCAGACATCAGGTTCGATAAGATTGTTGTGAAAAACAGTGATGTGAATATCACCCAAAAATCAGGGGGCACACTAAAAGCCAGGGAATTTAATGGTTCTTTCCTCAATGAATCTAATAATTACCTGGCTGAACAATTCACCTTAAAACATTTCAACTTCCTGAATAATCAAGTAAAACAAAAGTTGAACATTGAGGCGGTTGAATTTAATTATGAAAAGCTGTCCTTAAACCATATAGATATTGATTACCCGATAGGGAATAATCGAATTTCGTTAAACATCCCACGGGTTGAATTAAATGGATTTAGCCAACAAAAATTCATGTCAGATAGCATAATAATCGGGCAAGCGCTTATAATAACAGATCCGGTATTCAACCTTGATATTAAAAAGAAATTTAACCTTCAACGCTCAAAGAAAGAAAAGTCACAATTACTTGTAACACTTGAAAATATTAATCTTTCTAACGCACGTATAACACTCAATCAGAATATTGAAAAGGATACAGCGCGAGGAAAACTAAGCGGCCTACAACTAAAGCTTCAGGATTTCAAATATCCTGGAAATAAAACTTTTGATTATGATCAGCAATTGTATTCTGACAATCTCGATATTGCATTTGACAGCTTATCTTTCATCACAAAATCATCGGATTCTATAAATATTATTAATCTGGATTTTGATAACCTTACCAACGACCTCTCATTTGGCTTAAATTTTCAGAACAGGTCCAAAGGTTTGGATCTTGACTTTCCTTCACTAACTTTTAAAAATATTAATGCTGGAAAATATTTTGCAGATAATTCCCTGGAACTGGATAGCCTTTTCGTGGATGGAGCAGAAACAAATATCAGGCTAAAAAGTAATGATGAAATCAGCTCCGATAGTATCGCCCTTCCTTTTAAAAAAGTAAGAACCGGTTTTCTTTCTCAAACCAATGGCACCTTCAAATTTTTTAACCCAACGGATAGCATAAGTTTTATACTCAATGACTTCAAAAGTGAGTTGCTAGGCCTGCAGTTAGATTCGCTGATGGCAATAGACGAAATTCCCAAAAGGATTGATAATTTTTCATTTTCCGGAAAGAATTTTGAATATCCATTAAATAAAGACTATAATCTTATATTAGGTGAATATTCGGGTGACCTCAGTAAAAAGAGGTTCTCATTGAAAGACATTCAGTTAGATCCTAATTTAGATGCAGAAGCATACAGTAAAAAACTTAAATACCAGAAAGATTGGTTCAATGTCTCTGCAGATAAAGTCGTCAGCAAAGGCTTTAGTATATCGGAATTTATAAATAGAAAATATTTTGTTGAGCATATTGAAGTTAAAGGTTTAGAACTGGATGTTTACAGAGACAAAAACAATATATTCCCAGCTGACCAACGTGTGGGGCTTCCTCAAAAGCTTTTATATGAAGCCCAACCTACAGTAAAAATAGACACCTTGTCTGTGACTGGTAAAATTTCTTATACAGAGTTAGCGCCTAAATCTGAGGTTCCAGGTGTCATTCACTTTGACAATTTAAACGGGGAATTAAAACATATAGTCACAGAAAAAAACCTTTCAAAACATCCCATGGCGCTCTCTGCTACTGGTAATCTTATGGGTGTAGGTGATTTTGAAGCCAGGGTTATGTTCGATATGCAGTCCCCGGAACAAGATTTTGTTTTCACCGGGTTGATGAAGAAAATGGAACTCCCGGAAATGAATAAAATTTTGAAACCAAACGCTAATGTGAATATCAAGAGTGGTGTTGTTAAACAGATTTATTTCAAATTTAAAGCAAATAATGCTTTCGCATTAGGTGAGATGAAATTCCGATACGATGATCTAAAAATTCAAATTCTTAACCCTGAAACGCATGATACCCAAGGATTTGGACAAAGTATTAAAACTTTTTTCGCCAATACTTTTGTTGTCAGAAAAAACAATCCAAGGTTCTTGTTTTTACGAAATGGGGAAATATTTCAAGAACGTGATCAATCAAGAGCAATCTTTAATTATTGGGGTAAGTCAATCTTGAGCGGGGTTATAAGTAGCATTGGAATCAATAAGAGTAAAAAAGAAGAAAAAAAATATTTGAAAACAAAAGACTAGCTCAACTGATTATATGCAAACCCGTAATAAATGATTGTAATAGTGGCAAGTTCGTAAGCAAATCGTACAAGTTATTTTTTCATAGTTAGGTCAGGAAAAGTCGCTTCATATTGGAGCGGCTTTTGTTTTTTATAAATTATATACTTTTTTTTTATAAATTATATACTTTCATTACACCCACTGATGATATATAATCAAGA
>CAYSCZ010000056.1:15522-18921 GCA_964429655.1 uncultured Roseivirgaceae bacterium | reverse complement strand
AAATCAGGCACTTAGGTCGAGGAGGCATAGCATCGCTATGGTGACGAGCCAATAATATGTTAAGTGTCTGATTTGAAGTGATTTAACCATGTAATAGAACGTCTAATGACAATTCTGGGTTAAACCCTTCATGCGGATGTGTGCAGGGTTTTTTATTTATAAAGCCATAATTTCAACGCCTCGTTTTCTTAAACGATTTATTAAACGCTGAAAAAGCTGGGCTGTAAGGTAAGCATCCCCCAGAGCTGTGTGCCGGTTTTCAATCCTGATGTTAAACGATTTGCATAAATCATCAAGATTTAGCACGGCTTTGCCGCCAACTGACCGCTCATATTTAACTGGATCAAGGCGTATCGCCAGCCGGGCTGTATCCAGTACCTGGTTTCTAAGCTTAGTGCCTTAGGTTTTTTTTAGCGCCCTGTTGATCATGTCAACGTAGAAGGCAATATTATGGCCAATGATTGGATGGTTACTTATGTATGATATTAATTCCCTGAGTAATACACTTACTTCATCACTTGTTCTTAAACTCAATATTCCGTGTATTTCTGATGAAGGGCCAACTTTTTTTTTGGGATAATGCTGATCAAGGACGTCATTTATCATTATCTCATTTTGCTTACATTTTACAGCGCCAATGGTAAGAATATCATCCGTCCTGTATAATCCGGTCGTCTCGCAATCAAGTGCTATAAATATTGCCTCATCTATAGGATATTTTCTAAAACCAGAGAAGTCAAGATTAAGGTAATCAGTCAACCACTGCGGCTGGACCTTTACTTTTCGTTGAGTAAACCAGGGGAACATGCTTTAATTAAAATATGCTTGCTGAAATCGCACCTTAATAATATCCTGGAGTTCTTTGATGGAATGAAAAGCATTTTTAAGGATCTGTTTCTCAAGTTTATTGAGCGTGCCTAAATTGATGTATCGACCGGTATCCCCGCGTTCCAGTCCATTTTTTGTACGATGAGCCAGGAAGATCTCATAAGCATCAGCTGCAGATTCATAGATGCTTTTGTTTGAAGGTTCCAATTCTGCCAGTTTTTTGAGTCGTTCTATTGTATTTTGGATGTTGACCACAAAGTGGTCCAAAAGCAACAAACGTGCAGCATCAGATATAGGCATCATGCCTCTTCTTTTAATATCAAACTCAT
The DNA here is from genome assembly GCA_964429655.1 of uncultured Roseivirgaceae bacterium. GTDB lineage: Bacteria > Bacteroidota > Bacteroidia > Cytophagales > Cyclobacteriaceae > CAYSCZ01. The sequence continues at coordinate 17,764 of CAYSCZ010000056.1, read as the reverse complement.
TTTTATGTTCTCCACTTCGTTCAACCAGGAAATTTTTGAAAAATGACAGCGGGGCAGGGTTTTGCAATGAATTTTTTGCCAGAAAATTGAGAAACAACTCATTGCCCTTCAACAATCCGGTTAAATGGTCTCCAAGCTCATCTGCTAACAGACTATTGCCAAAACCAGGCCTGAAGTCAAAAAAGATGGTGGTATTCATCACTGATTTGGGTTCCGGTGTTTTTATCCATTCACTAAAATATTTCTTCCAGGTGGATAAAGGTTAACAATATTGTGGATTACGGACCATGATATTTGCCGGACATTTTTCAAACCCACATAATTCCAGGTTATCATTGACCTTCTCAGCCAATTTCAGTAAGATCGTTTGAGTTTTTGAATTATTCTCAGAATCAGCAAAAAGGATGGCATTATCCTGATCGGTTCTTAGTGCTGCTCTTTACGTCCTTCACTGCCCAGGTGCAGCCAGCAGAAGTCAATATTTTCTGTTTCTTTATGATCTTCAATAGCGGCATAGATCGCTTTTTCGATGATCGTGTCGTTAATCCGGGTTATCAGGGCAGCAACTAATGAGGTATTAATATTTTGATTAAGGTATTCCTTTAGTAAAACTTCTGTTTTATCATACGTGCGGGAGTCCCGCTGCGCCAAACATTAAAGCTGCTGTGATAAAAAACATATTGGCGATGTTTCCTTTATTAACAGCTGTATATTCTGAAAATCCGAGATCAATAGAAAGTTGATTGAGGGTATCCAGCAGATACTTTCCATCCATGGTCTTTACTCCAAATCCTAGTTGCGGGATCGGATTTCCCGTCATTTGAAGTGAAATATAGATTGCGGGCACCGTAAAAGCGAAGATCAACACGCAGTACTGTGCAACCTGGGTATAGGTGATTCCTTTCATGCCCCCAAGTACGGCATAGAAGAAAACAATCCCAATACCTATAAATACACCTGTTTCGAACGGAACATTTAAGAACCGGGCAAACGCAACGCCCACCCCTTTCATTTGGCCAACAACGTAAGTAAATGAAACAAATAGTGCACAGATCAAAGCAACCAAACGGGCTTGCTTAGAATAATAACTTTCACCGATAAAATCCGGCACTGTGAATTTTCCAAACTTTCTAAGGTAAGGAGCCAGTAATAAAGCCAGAAGAACGTAACCGCCTGTCCATCCCATCAAATATTGAGCCCCTCCAAATCCCATGAATGAAATTAATCCGGCCATAGAAAGAAAAGAAGCAGCCGACATCCAGTCTGCCGCAGTGGCCATTCCATTTGCAACCGGGTGTACACCTCCACCAGCTACATAAAATTCCTTTGTTGATCCGGCTTTAGCCCAGATGGCAACACCAAGATAGATGGCAAATGTACCACCTACCATAATATATGTCCAGATCTGTGCGTCCATGATTATTGCTCGTCGACGTCAAATTCTTTATCTAAATTGTTCATCAACTTCACATAAACGAAGATGAGGATCACGAATACATAGATAGCACCTTGTTGTGCAAACCAAAAACCAAGAGGAAAGCCACCTAGACTGATACCATTTAAGGTATCCGCAAAAAGTATCCCACATCCATAGGATACTACAAACCATATTACCAGAAGAATGCTTAAAATCCTGATATTTTTCTTCCAATATTCTTTGAGGTTATTCGACATTTTATTGTATTTAAGATCATATGAAAATGTGTGTTTGAAGTCTGATTCGAGAAATATCACCTTCGGTCTCAGGTGCGTCTCTGTAGTCATTGGATTGGGTATGGTACTCTAGCGTAATCTTGGCATTATGACCACTAACATAGTAGTTTATTCCAACATCAAATGAATTAACATTATCCTCAAGGGCTTCATAATTACCTGTTTGGAATGCCACATATGGCATAATGTTCAATCCCGGAATGTGATAGCCGGTATGTACATAAATATTGGTTCCTGTACCGGCCCATCGTGAAAGGTAGTTTTCTCCATAGTCAAAACTGATGAATGATGCATAAGCATTGATGGCACCATTCCCCAGCGGTGCATCATAAAAAGCATCGAAAGCAACATGAAACACATTATCGTGTTCATCCGCAGTATTATCGTACACGCCATCCACATGACTGAAAAAACCAAGGCCAACACCTAACACTTTCTTTTTTCCGAAGTATGTCCCTACCTGATAAGGTAATTTTATTGATTCCGTTTCAAAAAAATTATACCTCAAATAAGCTTCTGCAATAGTATT
>CAYSCZ010000056.1:0-15422 GCA_964429655.1 uncultured Roseivirgaceae bacterium | reverse complement strand
CTTGCCTGATCAAGTGTCATAAAATTAAGTGTGGATGCATTGGTAAGTCTGGTTAATCCTTTCCAATAGTGAAGTCCCGCTCCGATATACAGCACATTATTGTTAGTAACCTTGAATTCAGTCCAGGCGCCATGTAAAAAGATCTGGGGGCCATCCCCGTTGTTTCCCAGCGATGTTAGATTGGATTGAGCAGAAAGATTATTCAAGCCAAAATGTGTTAATATCAAAAACCGAGGCGATATCTGCCCATAAGCCAAAAACCTGCTTCTTCGAACTGAAGATGTTAACTGTAGTTTGGAACCTTCCTTTTGAAGGTTATTGGTTTGCAGCCACTGCTGATGCCAAATAATAAACCTAATGTAAACCGCATCACTTATATTTACTTTAAGGGGTTTGTAATTAGAAACTGGGTAGGAGGATTCTTTGTCTTGAGAAAAAAGTGTTGTAGATTGGATAAATAGCAGAATAAAGATTATATTTTTCCTCATTATTTTGGTATTTCAGTATGATGTTATCTGAATAAATAAACTAATAACTTATCTGAACACCAAAATTGAATCCCTATTTCTTGAACGTCAGAGTAAGAAAAGTTACAGTAATGGGGTTTGAGCGAAATAAAGCATTATCTCTTCGTGGATCACCAATTAAAATTATTTATAATGATCACTCCGATAATATATTAATTGCCCAGCATGCGTTCAATCCAATATTAAGTTCGTTATTATTAATATTTTCCTGCTACTGGTGAGCTAATTTTCGAATTTCGGCACTATTTCACCAACAGCATAAATCAATTCGTTGAGCACTCATTTTAAATTTCCTTTCCAGCACAGATATTTTTTAAAGAAGTGAGGGGTTTTTTCCAGATCATTAAAAATACCGTATACTGCCGATCCGGAACCTGACATGCTGGCATAGACAGCACCCAGTTTATATAATTTTTCTTTTATTTCACCTATCACAGGGTGTTTCGGTAAAACGGAGGCTTCAAAATCATTCTTAAGATGATCCTTCCATTCTTGAACGGGGTAATTTTCAATAACAGATTTTGCGCTTTGTTTAGGTGGGGATGGTTTCACCATGCTATAAGCCTCCTGGCTGGAGATGTGGATATTTGGAAAAACAATTAAAATAGTTAGCCCGGATAACTCAACGGCAATGGGCTCAAAAATGATCCCTTTTTCCAGTGCCAGTACCTGTTTGTTTTTTAAAAAGAAAACACAATCGCTACCCAGCTTTTTAGCGTAGACTTCCAGTTTTTTCTCCGGGATGTTCAATTCGAAGAAATCATTCAGTAAGACCAGCATTTTTGCCGCATCTGATGATCCGCCACCCAAACCAGCACCAATTGGGATTACTTTGTGCAGATGAATATCTACGGGAGCAATATCGTAGTCTTTCTTGACCAACTGATAGGCTTTTATGCAAAGGTTATCCTGCGGGTCCCCGGGTATCTCAATTCCGGTACTATTAAAGTTAAGGTTGTCTGATATTACTACCTCAAGTGCATCGCACCATTGAACAGGATAGAAGCAGGTTTCGATATTATGGTAACCGTCATCTCTTTTTGAAAGGATGTTTAGGCCAAGGTTTATCTTGCAATTCGGAAAGGTGAGCAATGTTTTACTTTGACATTTGTTCGATAATCTCTTCAGTAATACCGGTGGAAGAAAATCCGCCATCGTGCATGAGGTTTTGCATGGTTACCATCCTCGTCAAATCAGAAAACATCATCACACAATAGTCTGCACAGGCATCAGCTGAGGCGTTACCCAAAGGAGACATTTTTTCTGCATAATCATAGAAAACATCAAATCCTTTGATGCCGGTTCCGGCGGTGGTTTTAGTAGGAGACTGAGAGATGGTGTTGACCCTTACTTTTTTCTTCCTTCCATACCTGTATCCATAACTTCTTGCAATAGATTCCAGTAGAGCCTTAGCCTGAGCCATGTCTGAATAATCAGGGAAGACTCTTTGGGCGGCAATGTAGGAAAGTCCTAAAATCGACCCCCATTCATTCATAGCATCTAATTTTTCTGCCGTTTGCATTACTTTATGAAAGGATAGGGCAGAGATATCGAGGGTTTTATGGTACCAATCATAATTCAGCTCTCCATAGTTTTTCTTTTTTCTAACATTGGGGCTCATACCGATGGAGTGCAGAATGAAGTCTATCCCACTACCTAATATTTTTTGTGACTGTGTGATTAATTGCTCAAGGTCTTCCAGGTTAGTGGCATCAGCACCTATAACCTGGGTATTGCATTCATCTGCAAGCTTATTTATTTCTCCCATCCTGAGTGCGATGGGGGCATTAGTGAGTGTAAATTGGGCCCCTTCATCTTTAGCTTTTAATGCAACTTTCCAGGCGATTGACCTTTCATCCAATGCACCGAAAATTATTCCTTTTTTTCCCTGAAGTAGATTATTGCTCATAATTGAATAAGGTTTTCTAACCAGCAAGTATAACTAGTTTTTTGAATTGCGTATTCTTCGTTTAATCATATCTTTTTCAAAGAAGGTATCCTGCTATCTTTTATATAAGAGGCCTTTAATAAGTCAGGTAAATAACTTCCTCTATTTTTATTTACATAGTTTTCATAAATTAATCGTTGTTCATTGATCCAGGAGTCAGGTTTTGCAAGTGTATCTGTTGGTACAACAGCCGGAGGTTCGAGTTTAACAGTTAATGGGGTTTTTAGCTTTGATTGAATGTGCTCAAAGTAATTGATGTGTACATTAATCAGCCAGACTTCCCGCTTACCCCTCATTTGATTAGCTAATCTTCGTGCAAACATAAACGCCCCTGGTTTTGATATTATGGGTATTTGTGCAAACGTATATGAAGGTATACCATCCGGAGAGATGGCAAATACAGCAATGCCATCCTGCTGCTCTAAGAGTTTAGATGCTTTGTCCATCCAAAGCTTATCCTGAATAAAAAAAATAGCTTTATTAAAATTCGGAAAGCCAAATTGTTGCAACGAAGCATATTTGTTGGTGACAAAGGATAGCTTTTGCACAGACAAATGGGGCGGTAGACTGGACGTTATCAAGCCAAAAGATTTGGCTTCCAGTAATCCGCTATGATCATGATTAAATAAAGCGATGCATATTGTATCTTTTTCAATACCGTAATAAGATTCCAATCCAACGACTTGAATTTCCTTTTTTGGTATCTTTTGATAAAGCAATTTCCAGGGCGTGGCTTCTCCAAAATTCAAAACTGAACCCCCTTTAACCAATCCTAACAATAAAGGGAAAATAACATTTAGAGCACTTTTACTTGCAGGCAATAGAAAGGAGGGGATAGAAGAAGGCAGAATATGTACCATAGATCCGTTTTCCAGTGCCTTTGCCATCTCTGCAACTTGCTTTCTTAACCTGTCACTGTCCTGCTTACTTATTTTATTTTTTTTCAGATGTTGAAAGAGAAGAAAATTTATATTTTGGGAAGCTACTGCCAGTCTCACTTCTTCTCTGGTTAAGTGCTTTTCATACAGGTAACCCCGGATTAATTTTTCTATTATACCCTGAATGTCGTTATTAAGCCTTCTAAGACCGCTCTTTAGTTTAACATAATCAGTAGTTAAAAACACTTCTTTAGGCACTTCTGTTAACTGCTTGTTCATGCCATATTTAAAAGAATCCAGCTGTTTCAGGTATATACTGTTTTTCATGTGTGGTGCCTGCACTGCTTTTTAAGGGCTTCCCGGTGGAATTCATTTATCTTAATTTTTAATTCATCAAAGTCAGCGTTCAATATGCTTCCACAGTCCAGGAAATGATACGTCAAGGATGGTTTAAAGCTCTCAAAATAATCCAACAATACTGAACAATAAATCAATTGGCATTCCTTTTCTATTTTATCCATCACATATTTTAAGCCTTTGGCCAGGTGTACCGAACGGGTATGCATGGACTCTAGTTCAGCCTGCGGAAACATCAGCACCAGGTTTCCCTTTGATTCCAGTGTTTTTATGGTGTAATTCAAAGAAATCATCATCTCTTTTGACTCCTTTCTGATGGAATAGCCACCAAGGTAACGGAAGTAATGATGTTTTTTTATTTGATCTTCCTGCATCATTATGAAGAAGTTTTTTTTGAAATAGCAATGATTTAAATATCCGCCAAGGAACCCGTCCCACCATGAAAAATGATTAAGTAACAGCAGGATAGAGGTTTCAGATGTTTCCGGAAAATCAACTAAAGAAATATTATTGAATTTAGATTCGATTCTTCTTTTAAGAATATCACCGAACAGGTAGCGAATGGTGTTGTTTTGCACAGGAGTGGTCATACAATTCGGTATTTTTTAGGATATTATCAAGTAAGGTGGGGCTAATCCAGTGTCCATCGTTAACAATTATGGAATTTTTTTTATCAAGCTTTTGAACAAAAGTAAAGGCACTTTTTTCGGGAAATAATCTATCGTGGCCGCCAAAAATCAATGTTATCAGGATATTATTCTTATTTATAATCTCTATTACGTTTTGCAGATGTATGGGCGTATTTCCTATGTAGGTTATTGTGGAATAGAGATTCTTTCTTTTGAGAATAGTATTTAATTCATTTTGAGCAATTTTTGATAGTTCTTTATCTAGTAGGTTCAGATAATCTGCGGCCCTGATCAGGTGATATAAAATCATTGAGTCATAGGTCATCCATTTGAATACGGTATTAATGATATAATGCTTACCCAGCAGGTCTATTAAATTATGCTTAAATAATCCTTCCGGAACGATTAAATACAGCTTCTTTATTTTTTCAGTGAATAATTCAACGGCCTGAAAGCCAAGACGGGTACCCATTGAATAACATGCAATAGAAAAACTTGATGCCTGTAAGTACGCTAAAATCTTTAAAATCAATTCTTTTAGCGCCCAGGCAGGAAAACCTTTTCTTAAATATTTGATACTATCATTAAAGATTTGGGATTTTCCATGAAAGAAAAAGTCTATTCCCACTACTGTATAATTACCGGCTATTGATTGTTTTAACTTATTAAACTGCTTACCATCCATGCCATAGCCGTGAAAAGCAATGAGAACTTCTTTACCTTCGCCATAAATATGACAATGAAAACTTCCAACATTTTTTATTACTATCCACTGCATTCTAAAAAGGCAAGTTAAGCGAAATGCACAAAAAACTTAAAAACAAAACAAAAGCAGTTTTATTGCTAATCCTACTTATCCCTATTCAAGGTAGTAATCAGTCGCTTGTCAGGGTTTTTCAGGCTGGAGAGAAGCTTTCATATATTGGGAAATTTGGGATATTAAATGCCGGGAATGCTACACTGACAGTTAGCGACAGTACTTTTTATATAAGGAACAGGCCCAGCCTGAAAGTTGATTTGAGGGCCACATCGGTCGGCTTGGTTCATTTTTTTTATAAAATCAATGATAATTGGGGGTCTTATATTGATGCGAATGTAATGCAGCCCTTACGGTTTTACAGGCACATCTCGGAAGGTCGATACCGTTTCCATGAAGTCGTTAATTTTTACCCCGATGAGGATACGGTAAGAGTATCCAAACTAGACAGGCATACCCAAAAATTAAAGCGCATTGAAAAGCATAAAGTTCCGGATGGTATTCATGACCCCATCAGTGGGTATTATTACTTAAGGACATTGGACGCCTCAACATTATCAAAGGGCGATACCTTAAATGTGGAAGCATTTTTTGATGATAAAATTTATGATTTTAAGATAGGCTATACTGGTGAGGATACTGTTAAAACCAAACTTGGAAATATACCGACATTGACCTTTTTACCAATCCTTCAGGACAATAAATTTTTTAAAAGTGATACAGCGATAAAACTTTGGATATCCAATGATTCTAATAAAATACCTGTAAAAATAAGTGCTAAGTTCTTATTGGGCACCTTAGATGTTGAACTTGTATCCGCCAATAATCTAGGGCACAAGTTAAAACTGGAAAAGTCATTGGTCAGCAATTAACATGCTGTAATGTTTAGTTTATTTTTAATAGTTCCTCTGCACTCTTAATGGCAGACTGGGATGGATTGTCTCCCCCGATCATCCGGGCTATTTGTTCTTTTCTTTCTTCTTGGTTCAATAGTTTTAGTTTACTGACGGTTTTTTCATCATTATGATCCTTATAAACAAAATAGTGATGCGTTCCCCGCGCGGCAATCTGTGGCAGATGGCTGATACTAATAATCTGATGGTTTAGGGCAATTTCCTGCATCATTGATGCCATTTTTATTGCTATTTCTCCTGAAACACCTGTATCTATTTCATCAAAGATTAGGGTAGGTAAAGAAGTTTTATCTGCCAGCATAGCCTTGATCGCAAACATTAACCTAGAAAACTCGCCGCCAGAGGCAACCTCAATTAATTCTTTTGGATCAACACCTTTGTTTGCACTGAACAACAACCTAATAGAATCCAGACCGGTTTCATCTGCATCCTGCTTTTCATGCTTTAGGGCAATTGTTCCCTGGGGCATACCAAGTAATTTTATGCTTGATTCTAACTCAATAGAGATATCTTCGAATACCCTGATTCTGGTGTTTGTGAGATGCTTACCCTGCGTCTCAAGTTCCGATAACAGCTGATCATATTTTGATTTTAGTTCATTTAACGTTTCATCGAGATTTTGAAAACGTTCGACTTTTTGCTTTAGATCACTTTTAAGGTTATTTAATTCAGAAATAGTGCTTAGTTTATGTTTTTGTTGTAATTGGTAGATCAGACTTAACCTTTCCTTGGTTTCTTCAATCACTGACGGGTCAAACTCTACCTGATCATTTAGCTCATATAAAGTTTGCGATATATCTTTTAATTCGATTTCAGCAGATTCAATTCGTCCGGCAATTTCCTGGTATGTTGATGAATATTCCCGGGTCCCTTTGATATTTTGATTGACTGCTGAAAGTTGGCTAAGCACAGAATAGTCATTATCGCTTAAAGAAGCGAGCGCATTACTTATTCTGGTTTTTATGTCTTCTGCATTTTCCAGAATTTCAAGTTTTTGTTCAAGTTCCTCTTGTTCATTATCCTGAAGACTTGCTTTTTCCAGTTCTTCGTACAAGAATAAATTGAACTCATGCTCTTCTTTTAATTTTGAGGCAGAGGCTTTAAGTGCATTATATTCCTTTTCAGCTTTTTTGTAATCTTTAAAAACTTCATTGTAACGCTTTTTAGTATCATCATTCCTGGCATACGCATCTACCATAGTCAATTGAAAAGCTTTACCACCAATCAATGTGTTATCTCTTTGAGAATGAATATCCACCAAATTTTGCCCGAGTTGTTTTAAAAGATCCAAAGTAGCGGGGGTGTCATTTATAAATGCCCGGGATTTCCCTGAAGGTGTTATTTCCCTTCTGATTGTACAATCATCTTCGTAATCAAGCGCATTAATTTCAAAAAATGGTTTTAACTGGTTGTCTTGTATATCAAAGACAGCTTCTACGACACATTTCTTATTAATATCTGACAATGCCCTGGTTTCCGCCCTATTCCCTAATAATAGCCCCAGTGCTCCCAACATTATAGACTTTCCGGCCCCGGTTTCTCCTGTGATTACATTTAACCGCTTTGATGGTGTTAAAACCAGGTGATTAATTAAAGCGTAATTCTTGATCTCTAAGCGCTTAAGCATTTTAAGAGGAAGTTTCCAGAATTATTTCCTGAATCTCTTTTAGCGAGAATTTGTGTTTTCGTTTCTTTATATCTTTGGTTTCAAAAATACCACTTTTGTAATTAAGAAAATCAACAAAAAATACCTGACCATCATTAAGAATAACAGTAGCCCTATGATTAAGAATTTCTTTAAGATTTGGAATTATTGATTCAATGGTTAGGCGCTTTTGTTTCTTAGCCATGCGTCAGTTATCCTCAATCATGGGTTTTAATTCGCTTGTCCGGCTTGGGTCTACTTTAGTGAGTATGGAATATGCAGTTCGCCTTTTTTGCATATCGCCTTTTTGAAAGACACTAATGATTTCATCGGTTTTAGCATCCATGAAAGTGATGGTGAAAATCGATCTTGGACGTACGCTATTAACGAGTCCCAAATTTTTAAAGCATTGAAGCATATTATCCCTTGCCTCTTCGGGTTTTTCCTCAAAAATGTCTAAACCTTGTCTATGGTATAGGTAATATCCTTCACGTAAGGGTTGCATTTGCTGATTGATAAGGTTTTCAGCTAACCAATACCTGTTTCTATTGCTATTAAACTGATCCCAGCCAATGATGCCGGATGGTTGTGCACTGTTTACAACCTGCCAGGCTTTCTGAAAGTAAGGCTCTCCGCCCAGTTCTGCAAAGCTATCATAATCAAAGCCAATAACTATGTAGGCATAGAAAGCCAGTAAGGAGGTGATATTATTAAGGAAAGTATTGTCGTTATACTCAAGCGGTTGGGATTCTACATAATCAAAAGACCAATCACGATCTGCGAAATTGAATAATACAGTTTCGTAATTTGAATTATACACCGGTCTGGCTGATAAAATCTGAACCGTAGCCACCCAGGAACCAATTGAGGGTTGGTCAGTAATATTTATTATCAACCCACACTTGATGCGCTCCTCCTTTTCAAACTCATCTTCCGTCCATTTCCTATTATTCATGAATCGTGTGAATGCGGTTTCCATGTCCTTAAAAACACCACGTTCTGTCACTTGTACCTGCTCTGCATTTACATTTACCCTGCAATTTAATTCCTGACCCATCAGGGGAAGCATTGAAAAGCTTAGTAAGAAAGTATTTACCAGCAATCTAAGATTTACCATTTTGTTTCTCCTTAATAGCATCCAGAATATCTTCTGCAACTGCCCTTTTTGATTTTAACTTGAATTCCTTTACATTATTTTGCTGATCGATAATGGCAATTTTATTAGTATCTCCCATGAATCCCGCTCCCTGATCTTTTAAGGTGTTCAATATAATCAGGTCGAAGTTCTTTTTTTTTAACTTCTCTTTAGCATTATATTGTTCATTTTCCGTTTCCAAAGCAAAGCCAACGTTGATTTGATTTTTGTTTTTTAGTTGGCCCAGTTCATAGGCGATGTCTGGATTTTTAATAAAATTAATGGTCAGCTTTTTGTCTTCTTTCTTTACTTTTTCCTTAAAAGAGTGTTCCGGTCGATAATCAGAGACAGCTGCTGCAAATATTGCAATATCAACTTCGTGGTAAATATCTTTAGCCACCTGGTACATCTCTTCCGCAGATTCCACTCTGTATATTTTAATGTGCGTGTTTTTTGGTTCAATAGACCCCGGCCCCAGTATTAAGGTGACATTAGCACCCTGCTCATAGGCTGCTTCTGAAATGGCAATACCCATTTTACCACTGGAATGATTTCCTATAAACCTTACCGGATCAATGGCTTCGAAGGTCGGTCCGGCAGTTACCATTATTTCAGCGCCTTCAAGATCATTTTTCCGCTCGAAAAAATTATCAATACATTCGAATAATAAGTCCGGGTCCATTAGTCTGCCGTGACCTATTAGTCCGCTTGCTAATTCACCATGCCCGGCCCTTAGTAGATGGTGCCCTCTTCTTTCCAACTCCTCAATATTGTGTTGGGTTGAGGGGTGTAAATACATATCTTCATCCATGGCTGGTGCTATTATTACCGGGCAACGTGCTGACAAGTAAACTGCAGTCAATAAATTATCACAAAAACCATGGGACATTTTAGCAATGGAATTTGCGCTGGCAGGCGCCACAATCATTAGATCAGCCCACAATCCCCATTCAATGTGGTTTTCCCACTCCCCTGAGCGCTTGTAAAAATCAATGCCTACAGGATTTTCCGATAAGGTTGAAAATGTGGCTTCTCCAACAAAATTTTTCGCTGGCTCCGTTAGAATGACCCTAACATTAGCCCCATTTTTTTTCAATAATCGTAACAGATAAACTGCTTTGAAAGCAGCGATAGAGCCACAAACGCCGAGAATTATATTTTTCCCACCAACCATGGCGGAATCGTTATAGGTTGTTACTTATATCTTCTTCAACATCCGTATCACGATAATCTAACTCCCCATTTAGGAATTCTTCAACAGATTTTATCGTGGGTTTAGGCATTTTTTCGTAGAATTTGCTGATTTCTATTTGTTCTTTGTTTTCAAATATCTCTTCCAGGTTATCTACCGAAGAAGCGAACTCAGCTAATTTGTTGCTTAATTCCTCTTTCACACTCGAGGAAATCTGTCTTGCCCTTTTGGATACTACCACTAGGGATCTATAAAGATTGCCTGTAGGTTCCCATAAGTCTATCAGGTCTCTGGTCTGAATAGATGAATCCGTAGTTGAATGTGCTTTACTCATTATTTACTTGCTAATTTGTCAATTTGATTTATACTGTCGCTATAAAAGTTTTCTGCGTTTGAGATGAATTGACTAGTAGGATATTTGTCAATGAATTCCTGATAGTACCCTATGGTTTTTTGATATCTTTCCTTTTGTTTAGATGATATGCTCTCTTTGGCCAGATTATATATAGCTGCAATCTTAAGATAATCTAATTCTTCATTATATCTTGAATCAGGAAACTCCTCATTAAATAGCTCAAAAGCTACGATAGCTGATTTATACCTTCTTAACTTATAATATTGAAGCGCGTTTTTATACCCTTTTTTTTCCAGTTTCTGTTGGAGCTGTTGAATGATCTTATTTGCATCCTCTGAGAATTCAGCATACGGATGTAGGTTAATGAAGTTCTGCATGGCTGAGATGGCTTCATAAGTTGGTGTTTGATCCAGATTGTAATCAGGTGATTGAAGATATAATGAATAAGCATGCATGTATAAAGCCTCCATCGCATAATCACTCCGGTTGTATACAGCGTAAAAACTCTTAAAGTGATGAGCGCTCAGAATATAACGACCCATGTGATAATGACTGTAAGCATAATAGTATGTTGCCAACTCAGCTTCCTTGGTCCCTTTTATAATTGGTAGTATTTCGTCAAGTAAGATATTGGCGCGGTAATAATCTTCATCTTCATAATACTTCAGCGCAGCATCATATTTTTCTTTCCAATCCCCGTTTTTCTGAATTTTCCTAAACTTACTACAGGAAGATATTGATACAACCAGCAGAACCACTAACGAAAAAACAGCAAAAATTCGCATAAGTGCGCAAAATTAAGTTAATATTTTGAATAACTGTTAATTACTTTAACAAATGCAACATTTGTTAGTTTGGTTTTCTTTTGCGGTTATATCTTTTCTGATATTTCAATTGCTTCTTATCATCGCCTAACGGTCGCTGCTTTCTACTATCCCAATCGCTGGATATTTTTTTCTGCTGACTTACCCAACCCTCGGGAGCCAGATAAGGCACCACATCAAAAAGGTTAGGCCGTTCAAGAGCTCTCCAGTTAAAACCTTTTAAACGTTCTTCACCTTCACTTAGTTCATGTGGAGGAATGAATTTGGCTTCCGGCTGATTGTAGCACGTAAAGCTGGATACTTCATTACTATCCATTTCAATAAGCATTTCACTACAAAGAATATAATTCATCCCCAATAAAGTAGAATCTCCTTTCCCCAGGATATAGTAGTTGCTTTCGCAGTTGCCATTAACATTTATAGTTTCAAGCATATTTTGATTGAATCTGGCAATCATCTCCCTTCCTTTTATCTGATTGAAATTTTGGAGGGTATCCTTCGATGTCAGAAATGAATTTTTCTTCAAATCCATTCTATCAATCGAGGTTTGAGAAACATACATGTCAATTGAGTCGGCCTCTATTTGGTTTTGCTCATTCCATATAACAGGGTCATCATATAATTTTATTAAACTGTCGGAAAGAAAATGCGCCACTGAATCAGCTATACCCTGAAGGTTGTAGCGGAACATTTTCACATCATAATAAGCCAGTATTCGTTTGTTGACTTCCAATGGATCATCCAGGGCTACCATGGTGTCGGAGGAAACATAAAATGTATCTAACTCCAATATCCTTTTCATAATAGGTCCTTCAAAAATTTTACTTTCCCCTTTTGAACGGTCGTAATACCCTTTTTCACCTATTATGATCACATCTTTATTTTTAGCAGTTAGTTTTACATTTCCCCGGGCCTGATAATACTTTGTGAATTCATCGAAGTAAAGTGTGTCTGCTTCTAAATAATAGTCATTGGTCTCGACCCTGCCTTTGATGAAATCCGTTTGCTTTACAATCGTTCTGTAAGTGCCTCCAATAGCGTTCAATTCCGTGCTGTCATCGGTAATTATTTTAGTGGGTCCCTTGGTATGGGCAATTTTGGATACAGTATTGTAATCTAATGTATCAGCATATAAAGTGTATTCCGGAGCGATTAAGACAACATCTTTGAAGAATATTGCGGAGTCCTTTTGTGCATAAAAAACTCCTCGATCACTGGAAAGTTCATTCTGAATATCTTTCAATCTCCCGAAATTAAAAAATGTGCCTACTTTGCCGGCCAGGTTATAATCAAGGAAATCAGTAAACAACCTTTTGTTTCCATTTTTGTAGACCACGTCATTTCTTAGCTTGGCGGTACGATTATTTCCATTGTAGATCAATTTTTTTGAATCAATGGTAACCGAATCCCCATCTTTGATGAGCACGTTACCAAAAGCCTCCATTTCATTGTCTTCTATGAAGTAGTAGGATGTGTCACAGTAGACAATCGTATTCTGCTGTGTAAATACTACATCCCCAATTAATTTTCTGTAAGACCTGCCTTTTAAAGTACCATTTTCAAGTATATCTGCTTTATACTTTATTTTTTCTTTGGATTGGGCATGAATTGTATCAAATGAAACAAAAAGAAATAGAAAAGTGAGTATTTTAATACAGATGTTTTTCATCTGATGACAAAGTAATTGCATTAAAAACGGTCAACGTAATAATATGGTAGAAAATTTTAAAGATTATATCAAGGCGCATAACTTAATTTCTTTTGATGATAAAATTCTTTTAGCAATCAGCGGTGGTGTGGATTCTGTCGTAATGCTTCAATTGTTTAGAGAAGCAGGATATAATTTTTCTATTTGTCACTGTAATTTCAAGCTTAGGGTGGAGTCGGACAAGGATGAAGACTTCGTCCGTCAGATTGCTGATGATTATGGAAAGCAATTTTTTGCGAAGCGGTTTGAGACCTGGGATTTTGCATCAAAGCATAAAGTTTCCATTCAGATGGCAGCCCGAAGGCTTCGTTATCAATGGTTTGAAGAGCTTCAAAGAGACTGTATTTTTGATCGCATAGCAACGGCACACCACGTAGATGATTCAGTAGAGACAATTATATTGAACTTATTGAGTGGCAGCGGTATAAATGGCTTAACCGGAATACCCCTCAAAAATAATAACATTATAAGGCCCATGTTATTTGCGAATAAAGATCAAATAGTAGCACATGCTAAAAAAAGAGGTTATACATGGAGGGAAGATTCCAGCAATGATGAGGTCTATTATCAAAGAAATTATATAAGAAATAAAATTTTACCACTTTTTAAGGAGGTAAACCAAGATTACCAATCGGCTATCTTAAGATCAGCAGAAAAACTAAGCCATACTGAAGAGATCCTGAAAAATAAAATAGATGAAATTACAAGGACAAGATTAAACAGGGAGGGAGAGTCAATCTCCATGGATTTATACTGGTTAATTGATGAACCAGGTGGACTTGTGATTTTAAATGAAATGCTGAAATGTTATGGTTTTAATTATAAACAAGTCCAATCGATCTGTAAGAATGTAAATACTACTGAAAGTAAGCGTTTTTTAAGTGAGCAATACGAAATAATAATCTCCAGAAATAAATTATTGCTTGAACCGAGAAAGTTAAATGGGTTTTCCATTGACGAGGTGAAAATAGATAGAGCAGATGATGAGGTGCACTTATCTGACGGCTCAATATTTAAATTTGAAAGTACTGTGCAGAAAGCGTTGATCAAGTCGGGCCAAATCGCTCAACTAGACCTCGATAAGCTTCAATTTCCTTTAATTATCAGAAACTGGCAAGAAGGGGACAGGTTTATGCCACTTGGTATGACCAACAAAAAAAAACTAAGTGATTTTGTGATTGACGAGAAAATTCCAGTAAACTTGAAATCTTCGGTTATAGTAATGGTGAGCAACGAAGATATTATCTGGGTGGTCGGTTATAGGATTGACGACCGCTATAAGCTCACGAAAGATACCACTAGGGTGCTTCAGATAGAATATATAAGCTGATGTTTGGATTTTTTAAAAAATCATTTTCTGTTGATGAGTTCAAGCTTTTCTCGTTTTTACAAGGTGTAAATTTGTTTGAACAACTTAACAATGAGGAACTGTCTTTGATTTGTCCTCATTTGCATTTAAGAAAGTATAAAAACAAGGAGGTCGTTTTTTTTTGTAATGACCCCAGTTCAGCACTCTACATTGTCCGTACAGGTAAGGTTTCATTAAATATCGATATTCATGATGATTTTGAACTGTTAACCACTATTAAAACCCGGAATGCTTTTGGCGAAAATAGTCTTATCCCTAAAACAAAAAGAATTTATACATCCATTGTGGAATCAGAAGATGCCGAGCTGTATGTGTTGCCACAGATAATGATGTTGGACATCTTTGAGGATTACCCCACCATTAAAGCTAAGGTTATGTCCTCATATGTGGAAATTTACAACCACTACACTATGAACCTCATAAAAAGCTATAGAAGTGCTTATGGTTTTTTTCAACTAAAAATGATGTATGATAATGTCAAGTAATGATTACTTGTTGTGGGTCAAGGTCGAATATATCTTTCCATACTCTTCTCTTCCGAGATTTTTCATGGCCCAGCTTGTAAAAGAGTACTGATATTTATTGTAAAAGGCTTTTGTAAATTGATCTACTTGGTAGTTAGTACTTAATGTTTCCAAGATGGAAATTAGTTGCTTAACTTTTTTTGCCTGCAGGCATTCATGAGTTTGAGTGACCAACGGTTCCATATCAATATACTTTTCAATATTCTTTAACTTAAAAATACAAAAAACATTGTGCTTATCATAAGGAATTATATTATAAAACTTTGAATAAATTCCAATTGATTATTGTAAATCATTTAAACAATAAGTTGCATGAGTGATTTTTAAATAATAAAAAATAATATTTTTTGAAATTATCATAATTGTTTAATCATATTATTGATCTGTTTTTTGTGTCTATTTAGGTGAAGCGAAAAAAAGCTAATCATATATAGTATAGAAATTCTCCCTGCTAATGGATGTTTGTAGACCTGTAAATGGAAGTATTTATCATCCAATGATTCTAGGTAATCAACTAAAACTTTTCTTTCAATCATCCATTCACTTTTTATCACCTTAAAAGACATGATAGATTCTAAATTATGAGCATCTACAGCCTTGGGTGCTTTTAACCCAGAATTGTCATTAGACTTTCTATTACATGGTTAAATCACTTCAAAT
>CAYSCZ010000055.1:0-20120 GCA_964429655.1 uncultured Roseivirgaceae bacterium | reverse complement strand
CTCAATTTGACTTATCTTTCTTATAAATACCAAATGTTTAGGACACTATTGATTAGAAACATATGTTTTTAAGGAATGTTCTGATGATTTTATCAGATGACCAAATGGGTTTGTTTTTTATTACAAGTTGTAATTTTAATTAATTTAGTGCTTTCAAAAATTTTAAAATGGGAAAAGGCGATATAAAATCAAAAAAAGGCAAGATAGCAAGAGGTTCTTATGGTGTATTAAGGCCAAGAAAAAAGAATTTTATCCTGAATAGGGGAAAATCTCTAAAAACAGAAGAAATAAAGGAAGAGAAAGCGCAGGAAAAAGAAAATTCTTGACAGCCTGCCTGAGGTTTTTTTCTTTTTTGTCGATACTACTTTTTTTTTTTAAAGTCCAGGCCCAGAATTCAACTATCTATTTAGGGGTCAGGGGAGGATTTAATGGGAATACTGCCATTCTGGACCATCAGATAGCCAATTTATCTATTGATGAGGACTTTACTAATGGTAAGCACTTCGGCATTCTGGGAAAATACTTTTTTTCCAATAAAAATCCCATAATTAAAAGTGGGATTAGGCTCGAATTAAATTTTATTGAGCGTGGATATGCTCAACAATTTATTTTGTTGGGCTTGCCGCCGTATAAGGCATCATTTAATTATCTGGAGCTACCAATATTATCGGAGTTCTATTTTGGAAAAGTGAACAAATACTTCATTAATGGCGGTGTTTTTTTTGGAAGACTTTTGTCATTTAATCAAGAGAATATCATTGAATCAGATGATGTAGATAATTTTCCTTTTATAGAGGAGCGGGATAATTACTGGAGCTATGGTTATAGACTTGGTGCAGGGATTTCCCGGGACTTTCCATTTGGCACAATAGTAGTAGATGGTATTTTTAATTTTACCTTGAGTAATTTACTGGACTTCCAGACATTCGATACATTTATACCTGACACCAGTAATCTGTTTGAGTTTGGAATTTCCATAGGTTATATGCATCGATTCTAATTTTTTGATATCTTTAATTAAAGAATTATGAATTACAATTGGACAGATTTAAATACTTATTTGTTCTCACCCTTCCAATTTTAATTTTATTTTCATTTTTTGCTGAGGGGTGGAAAACGTTTTTACCGCTCATTCAGGTATTTGCCCTTATCCCGATCATAGAACTTTTCTTTAGACCAAAAACAAGTAACTATGATGATGAAGAGGAAAAAAGGTTGCTGAAAGATCCGGTATTTGACTGGATGCTGTATTTGATTGTTCCTGTTCAATGGACACTATTGATTTTTTTCTTTTTCCAAATTGGGGAGGATGATGTGGGTTGGGTTGAAAAAGTAGGCAGAATATCAGCTATGGGGTTGGGATGCGGGGTGCTTGGGATTAATGTAGCATATGAATTAGGACATAGAACGAAGCAGACTGAAAAATTTCTTGCTAAGTCGTTATTACTCACTTCACTATACATGCATTTTATTATTGAACATAACAGGGGGCATCATAAGAATGTGTCGACCATGGAAGACCCTTCATCCGCCAGATACGGCGAACCACTTTATGCCTTTTGGTGGCGTTCTGTGAGTAATACTTATATGTCTGCATGGAATCTAGAAAATAAACGGTTAAAAAGACTAAATATAAAAGCGGCTTTATTAAAAAATGAAATGATTCGCTTTACACTGATCCAGGGCTTGCTTCTAGCCAGTATATTGATTGTCTTTGGGGTGGAGACCATGATTTATTTTATAATGGCTGCCATTATGGGATTCCTCCTGTTAGAAACCGTAAATTATATTGAGCACTATGGTTTGAGAAGAAAAATAAAAGAGAATGGAACTTATGAGCGTACAATGCCATGGCATTCATGGAATTCCGACCACATAATTGGTAGGATGATGTTATTTGAACTATCCCGACATTCCGATCATCACTACATTGCAAGCAGAAAATACCAGGTTCTAAGACACATCGATGGTAGTCCTCAAATGCCCACAGGTTACCCTGGTATGATGCTGATAAGTTTAATCCCTCCTTTATGGTTCAGGGTTATGCATGAAAAATTAAAAAGGCTAGGATAACCTACTGCTACAAATTAATAGATGATAAAAAATTAATCTTTAAATTGTTGCTAATAATAAAAAAAACCTATTTTTGCTGCGAATTTTTTAAATAAAATATCATGTCAATACCAACGCCAAACGATAGAATTGAAAAAGCTTGCGAAGAAGCTAAAGAAAAACTAGAAAAATTAGATATCGAAGAGAAAGTCGTATCTGAACTTGAATTTGTATTAGGGAGTTATCGTCATGATGGTAATCCGGTAGGTCTATATGAAATCGGAGGAAAAGCCTTAAAAGCTTTAACCAAATACAAAGACAAAAATACTAGAGCTGTTTCTAAAAAGCTCATTGAAAGCCTAGATAAAGCGATAAAAGCTAGAGTAGTTTAATTTTTGTTCGAAATTATAGGTAAATTGATCTGTTAGCACAGATTATTAAATTATTCATTCTTAAGAGGATTTTATTACTTTTTAGGAATTTTTTTATCTGCTGTCTGATATTTTCTGCTGTCTTATCCTGTTATATGATAAGATTTTGATATATTAAAATTAATGTAGCGGAATGAATAAATGTTGGACAAAGCAGTAATAATTATAATATTAACAATACAGTACTTTTTCGCTTTTAGTCAAATTGGTTATCACAATAATATCAACCAGCTTACTAAAAGCGCCGATACAGATACTATCCCTTCACCAAGCACTGATGATCCTCAATTCAGAGCAGATTACTTAGAAATTTTATTATCAAATCCAAATACAGGCTTAATACCTCAGGCCATTAGGATAAAGGAACTGCAATTTTCGGATAAACTCTCTGAAAATAGTGACAATAAAAGAATAAAATCATCAACCTGGGAATATCGTGGTCCTAACAATCTCGGAGGAAGGACCAGAGCTATCGGTGTTGATGTAATGAATGAGAAAGTAATTATTGCTGCAGGTGTGTCAGGGGGTTTATGGAGATCAGAAGACTTTGGTGTCTCCTGGGAAAAAGTTAGTTCAGACATCCCAAACATTACCACAGTTATTCAGGATACAAGAGAAGGATTTACTCATATTTGGTACTACGGTACGGGTGAATTAGTAAGAAATTCAGCTTCTGGAGGGGGTGCTCCATTTATTGGAAATGGCCTCTTTAAATCTGAGGATAATGGTCAGTCCTGGAAACCACTGGAATCGACAAATTCCAACACGCCGGGCTTACTTGATTCCGATTTCGATTATTGTCATTCCTTAAAAGTTGATCCGGTATCCGGTCATTTATATGCCGCCACATTTGGTGGTATTAAACGTTCGATGGATTTTGGTGAAACCTTTCATGAGGTAATTGATGGTGATAGCTGTTTATTTACAGATATAGCCATCGATGCTAATGGAAATAAATATGCCTTTTTATCGAATAATGAATTAAATCAAGGACTTTTTTGGTCTGAGGATGGAGATGAATGGATGGATATAACACCTGCAGAGTTTCCAAAAACACATAGAAAGACCGATATCAGCATCGCCGGTGAAAATGATAGTATTATTTACTTATTCTCCGAAGCTCCCGGTTTTTCAGCGCTTGATCACTCATTATTCAGGATGACTGTATATCAGGATTCCACCGGTCAGCTGGTGACATCCTATGAAGACAGAAGTGAAAATATTCCTTCTTTTGGAGGGGCTGCTGGCGATTATGATTCTCAGCAGTCATATGACCTTTTTATTGAAGTAAGTCCCATGGATGAGGACATTGTTTTTCTGGGAGGCACGAACCTTTACAGGTCTACAGATGGATTTTCAACCCGCAATAATACTGTCTGGATTGGAGGTTACAGTTTATCCAATGATTTAAGCAAATATTTACAGCATCACCCGGATCAGCATGCTTTGGTTTTTTTAGAGTCTGATCCCAGAAAAATGATTTCTGCACATGATGGGGGGATATCTTTTACTGAAGATAATTTAAAGAACGAACCAGATGGCACACCAGTAAACTGGATATCGCTGAATAATGGTTATCAGACTTCTCAAGCCAATACTATAGCTATTGACGCGCAAAACACCTCTGATAACAAGATAATTGTTGGATTTCAGGATAATGGGACATGGTTTACACAATCTGATACGGTTATTACCCCATTTCTGGAAATAATATCAGGAGACGGATCATTTTGTTCATTTGCCAATGATGGATTTGTGCGGTATGTGTCATCACAAACAGGATTTATATTCCGCCTGAACTACAGCGATCCGGAGAATAATTTCTTTGAGTCCTTCACCAACGTAACGCCATCCTTAGCGACAGGATTTTTATTCATAAATCCATTTGTGCTTGATAAAGTTGATGACAGAATTATGTATTTACCAGCAGGAAAACATCTTTGGAGAAATACTAACTTAAATGAGATACCGATTTTTTCGAATAATAAAACCAGTGTGAATTGGAGAAGAATTGATTCATCTGAAATTCCATACGGTAAAATTTCTGCCCTGGATGTTTCAAAGCAGCAAAAAGGGTTGGTTTATTATGGTACAACAAAAGGAATGGTTTATAAGATCAATATTCAGGATTCAGATTTGGAGGTAGCTCAACCAGAAAATCTCACAGATACTGATGTTTTGCCAGTAGGGTATGTTAGCTGTATTGAAATTGATGATCGTAGTCCACAGACCGTGACCGTGGTATATTCAAATTATGGTATTCCAAGCATATTCCATTCAATTGATGGTGGACAAACCTGGCAATATGTGGAAGGTAATCTTGCGTCCTCAGAAACAGAAGGTCCTTCATTCAGATGGGTAGAGTCTCTGCACTATCAAGGAGCCAGAAAGTTCTATTTAGGAACCAGTATCGGTCTTTTTTCGACTGATTCCATGAGAGGGGCTAATACCGTCTGGATCAAAGAAGGTATTGGATCAATAGGCAATGCCGTTGTAACCATGGTAAAAGCCAGAGCGGATGGATTGGTAACTGTTGCTACACATGGCAATGGAGCTTATATGGCCATGTTAAATAAAGATATGCCACCAAAGTCTCCTACCAATCTAACAGCCATTGGGTTATCCCAGGAATCAATAGAACTTTTATGGAGGGATAATTCTAACAATGAAGAAGAATTTATTGTAAGTTATAAAACCTCCAACCTAAATAATCTGTATGGTACCATTGATGTTCCAGCAAATGAAACTTCGGTTAGTATTGATGGATTAGTGCAAAATACTGAATATCAATTTGAAGTGAACGCAGTAAATAGTAATGGTGAATCAAATGATAACGCTAAAGCATCATTTATAACTTTACCCTTTATTCCAGAACCTCCCTCCGCTTTAAAAATAACAGACACGCTAAGGTCTTCCATTATTTTGCGATGGAAAGATAATTCTATGGTAGAAGAAGGATTTGATGTAGAACGTTCATTTCTTCTCAATGGATTGTTTTCAAAAATTGCTGCCCTTGGTCAAAATGATACCGTTTATAATGATAATACCTTAATTCCTGGATTTGATTATGTGTATAGAATAAGAGCGTTTAATGAGTTTGGGCAATCATATTCTAATACATTCACCCTAATTGGAAAAGAAGTTTTCGGGATTGACCCATTAGATGAAAATAAAGTTCAGATTTATCCTGTACCAGCAGATAATACACTTAATATAAATATTCTTGAAGACAGTAAAGTAATATTCGTTCGGTTATATGATGCATCTGGTCGAGTGATAAAGGAATACAATGTGCATAGGGAAAATGAAAATAACCAAACAACATTAGACATTTCCCCTCTAAAGCATGGATTATATTTTATAGAAATATTTTTCAATGATAGCAGGGTATTAAAAAGGCTGTTTAAAAACTAATCCAAATATTTATTTGCTATATTTTTTAATAATACTTCATCAGATGCAAGGCTGGGGTCCCCGCTCATGTAGGATGAAAGTTCAATAATAACTCCAGGTTTGTATCCTAAATTGACAGCTACATTTTCACCAAAACTTATCTCACTTCTGAATACTTTACCATCAACTTTCATTAATTGAACAACATTAAATAAATAATAAAATTTTTGTTCCGGAGGTAGTTTCTTTAAATCTATGGTTTTAGCCGGGCTTTTTATAATGTTTTCGATTTCTTCATCCGAAAGGTCATTTAAATGTCCTATATCCCGAATCATTTCCAATTCTTTAGGAGACACTTCATTATCTGCTTTGGACAAATCTACAAGTATGCTTAATTGATCTTTTACTGATAACATCTAATTGGTTGGAATATTTATAGTGATAGTTTCATAAAAGTAGTTAAAGAAAAAAATAAACATCCACTTATCCGGTATATAATAACATTACATATATTTATTACGTCATTAGTTTTTAAATGAAACAGACTGTATTATTAATTCTTTACATTGCTATAAGTTTTAATATTTCGGCGCAATCAGTTGAGCTTTCGGTGTTAAGAAAAGCTTTTCATGAAGCGGTATTAGATAGTTCAAAAGTGGAATCATACCATTTAATGGTCAAAAAGATCAAAAATCCATCACCTGTGGAACTAGCCTATCAGGGCGCCTCAGAAGCACTAATGGCAGATCTCACCTGGAATCCGATCAAAAAATTCTTAAGGATAAAGAATTTTGACAACAACCTTAAAGATGCAATAGAATTAGACCCATATAATATTGATGTAAGGTTTTTAAGGATGGCAATTCAATGGCATATTCCAAGAGTATTAGGATTTAGTAAAAATATAGAGGAGGACAAGGATGTAATCCTGCAGGAGGTGAGCAAACTGGATAGGTTTATTATTGACAAGGGTTTTTTTCGATACATTATTTATTTGCTTAAGGAATCAAATATCTGTACACCTGATCAGATTCATTTGATTGAACAAAAACTTAGTTAAGCGGATACTTCTGATATTTTTTAGTTGAAATACTATAAACGATTAATCGAAATTTGATAATTTCGGTGGTAAAAAATTGTTGAGGAAAGATTATGATACCCGAATTTGAAAATTTACGACCTGAGGAGGTTGAGATTATGTTAAGAGCACCTGTTTTGGTTTCGATTTTAATTGCCGGTGCAGATGGAAACATCGATAGAAGAGAAATGAAAGAGGCAATTGCTACTGCCAAATCCAAACAGAGCAGCGCCAGGTTACAATTAGTAGACTATTATAAGCTTGTTGGTAAAGATTTTGATAAAAGATTTCAGGAAATGGTTAAAGAATTTCCTGATAAACCGGAGGACAGAAATCCATTGATCACAAAAGAACTGAGAAGGCTCAATAGGATTTTACCCAAGCTCGATAAGAATTTTGCTGTTAAATTTTATGCCAGTTTAAAAGAACTAGCAAAAAAAATCGCAGAATCTTCCGGGGGTGTCTTGGGTTATTTATCAGTCAGTTATGAAGAAGCCAAGCTCATGGATCTTAAAATGATAATCGATCCGGCAGTCAAAAAATAAATGAGTTTATAGGAATTTTTTATAAAGCCCATATATTGGGCTTTTTTTATGCCTTTTTATAATAACAGCATAGTTCCACCCCTTAGACTCACATTTATTATGTGGGCCGTTTTTAGTTTTGAATCATTTTTTAACATAGATCTTGGCTTCCTTGGTATTCTACCACGTCATCTGAGTGGACTTATTGGAATATTTACCGCACCGATGATCCATGGAAATACGATGCATATTGCATCTAATACAGCTCCTCTGATATTTTTAGGAGCCACCCTTTATCTTTTTTACAATAAAATAGCCAACCGGGTATTTATTCAATGCTATTTGCTTACAGGTTTTTTAGTTTGGGTATTTGCAAGGCCATTTTATCACATTGGAGCCAGTGGGTTGATATATTCACTGGCTTCATTTTTAATCTCCTTTGGGTTTTTTAGAAAAGACTTTAAATCAATTATAATATCTGCCGTGATCCTTATCTTTTATGGTGGACTCGCTTATGGAGTAATGCCCAATCAACAGGGTGTTAGCTGGGAATCACACTTATTGGGTGTGATCGTAGGTCTGGGTACTGCTTTTGGGTTTAGCCGACTGGAAAGCGTTGATTAAAAAAACCAGTCACCATAATGATATGATGACTGAATTTTACATCCTACTCCCAAAGATCGCTCAAGGATTAAGGGGAACCCTCAGTTGTCCATATTGACCCATCGACAAATCGATATTGACTTTCGATACTATTTATCTTTTGCATATCCTCCTCGTCAAGTTGAACATTTACCGAACCAAAATTTTCCTTTAGTCGGTCAGGGTTGGTTGATTTTGGAATTACTGCAACATTTCGCTTTATAGACCACCCAATAAGAACCTGAGCAGGTGACGCATTGTGTTTATTTGCCACCTCTTTGATAGTTTCATTCTCTAAGGGGATGGGCTCATTATCTTTTTTTAACATCGACGGTCTATCCATTGAGCCAAGCGGGGAATATGCTGTTAAGTGAATCTGATTTGATTGACAATACCGCAATAAATCGTACTGAGGCAGATATGGGTGCAACTCCACCTGATTTACTTCCGGTTTAATTCCTGAATTTGTTAATTGATCAATCTTTGAGCTATTGAAATTACTGACACCAATATGTTTTGTTAACGCTTTATCCTCACATTGCTGCATGGCATCCCAAGTTTCAGTTAATGGAGCCTCATCATAGGTGAGAAATCCACCCGGGCTATCCGGGAAAACGATAGCAGGTTTATGTGCTACAGGCCAGTGAATAAAATATAGGTCTAAATATTCTAATTTAAGATCGTTTAATGTTTTTTTTAGGGCCGGCAACACATCACCTGATTTATGCGCATTGTTCCATAATTTTGATGTCACCCATAAATCTTCTCTTTTGACTTCATTACTGGCTATCGCATCGGAAAAAGCTTTGCCTATTTCATGCTCATTCCCATAGATGGCTGCACAATCAAAGTGTCTGTACCCAATATGTATAGCTTCCATTATGGCGTTATAAACATCCCCGGGACTTGATTTCCAGGTTCCTAATCCAATTATGGGCATTTTATCGCCATTTTTAAATTGTAAGAATGTCATCTTGCTATTGGTTTATGTTTAATTACTAATTCAAATTCCGTTAATTTAACACATGATGTTTACAAAAATCATATTGACACTGATATTTCTGTATATACCATTTACGCAATATTCCCAGCTAAATAACGGAAAATGGCGGGGCTTGCTGCATTACAAAGAGGCAAAAGTACCTTTCACCTTCCATATAGATTCTAAAGGGCGGGAAACAAATATGAAATTGATTAATGGCCTGGAAGAACGTCGATTGAATGAGATGAAATTCGATGGCGACAGCGTTAAGATTCCACTTGGAGTATTTGATGCAAACCTTTTTGGCCATTATTCAAATGATTATATCAATGGAGAGTGGGTAAAGCACTATAAAGATTATTCAATAAAATTTGAGGCATTTCACAATCAATCCAGATTTAAAAAGAACCAAACAGTACACTCGGCTATTGATTCTGTCTGGAGCATCACCTTCAAGCCGGCCGATAGTGATCCTTACCCCGGAATTGGCTTATTTCAAGAAAAAGATGGAAATGTAAGAGGTACTATAATGACAGAGGTGAGTGATTTCAGATATTTTGAAGGAATTCTTGACGGTGACTCTATTAAGTTATCATCATTTGACGGCACGCATGGTTTTGGATTTTATGGTAAAAGAACAGAAACAAAATGGAAAGGAATACTACATTTTGATTATCAATACAGCGAATCATGGGAGGCTGTTTATGATTCCACAGCTAGCTTACAGGACCCATTTGAAATCATTGATTTAACAGGTGAAAAATACAAACCTTACTATGACATTCTTTCAATTGGCAGCGGATACGATATAATAGATACTTCAAGATATGCTGGTAAGGTATTGATCATTCAAATATTTGGTACCTGGTGTCCTAACAGCTATGATCAGACTAAATATCTTGTAGAATGGTATAAAAATGATAAGCCGGAAAACTTGGAAATACTGGCGTCTTCATTTGAACCGAACTACTCTAAATCATATGGACTAAGAAGGATAAATGAATATAAAAATGATATGGATATTCCTTACGAAGTAGTGCTAGGCGGTAGGTTGAGCAAAACGCAGGCTGCAATGCCTTTTCCGTTTATGGATCGTATTGTAGCATTTCCTACCCTTGTTTTTGTGGGGAGAGATGGATATGTTAAGAAAGTGTTAAGTTATTTCAATGGTCCGGCTACAGGTTATTACTACAAACAATTTGTTAAAAAATTTGAGGCCCTTGTGGATGAGTTGACCAAATAATCAGATATCATAACTCGGAAAAGTGTGGATATCAAAGTGGATAACTTTTTTAAATATGATATAATGCTGTTTTGCGCATGTATTCAAGTAATATATGGGTATATTTTTGTGTATAAAAAATTAAATAATTGCAATTCGTATTTATTTATAGAAATTACATTGATAAATATTGAACTAATAAAAGATTAAATTATCAAACTTCTAATGATTAACTTTGGCTTTTTGCTCTTATAATCTCTTGAAACCGGACGCTTATATTAACTGAATTTTAATTAGAATAGAAAAACAAATCTTTGAATAATTCATAAGATTTCATTAGTTTAAATTTACTAAAAACAAATTGTAAGAAATGATGAGAAAATACATACACCATCTTCTAGTTTTCATTGCATGTTTTATTTTCATAATTGGATGTGATCAATCAAAAAAAAATACCGCTGATACCTCAAGTGATCCTGATTTTGAGCAGCCGGCTATAGTGGAAGAGGTTGAGAAAGAGTTTAATTATCCGGTTCCAACTGCTTATGAGGTAGCATCATTATTAAATGAAGTAGGAGCAACTTACGTCAGTGATATCACTAACCCAACCTCAAATGTTGAAAATTATGTGACACAATTTCAAAGGGCAACCAATCTTGGGGTGTATGGTGCTGACCTAAGCTATGCAAGTACTTATGGCCAGGGCCAGGCTACTGTAGATTTTCTTGATGCCTCCAGGCAATTGATTAACGATCTTAGTATCCAAACGGCCTTTAATTCAGATATGGCGAATAGGGTAGAATCTAATTTGGAAAATAAAGACTCTATCATAACTATCGTCACTGAGTCGTTTTATGACACCTACCAGTACTTAAATGCAAACGGTCAGGAAAAGATATCCTTATTAGTTATTGCAGGTAGTGTAATTGAAGGATTGTACATTACTTGTGAATTAATAGTTTCTAGTGATTACAATGAAAAATTTATGGGTGTTTTAGCCAAACAGAAAGAAACGGTTAAAAAGTCGGTCGAAATTCTAGAGAATTATTCAGAGGATAAAAACGTAAACAGAATACTACCAAAATTGAGATTCATAAGCATCGTTTATGATCAGCTGGGTGATAATGGTGAAATGACAAAAGGTCAATTTAGCGATATTTACCGAAGCCTAAAAGAGATGAGATCAGAAATCGTTGGTTAGTACCTGCTTGACAAAAAAAGCCTCAGGCTTATAAGGCTAATATGAGCGAATCCATAATAAATGCGCTTGTGCAGCTATTTGCGATCATTGAAAGCGGAAAGGATGCGCAGGACGTGGATTCGGGAGAATTAATAGTAAAACCATATCTCAAAGGGATACTGAATGAGGAACTTACCAGGGAATATCTGGCCCTCTTCAATGATTACCTGCTATTTTACCGCAATGAGGATATTTCCAATGAAAATGATATTGGAGATCTTAGCATACATCCCACAACCATGCTGCAGGTTGCTAAAATTTGCAACCAATTAAATAATGAGTTATTAAAACACGACAGGATATTTGTATTTCTCCAACTTCTCGAGCTTATCAAAGCAGACAACAAGGTTAGTGCAAAAGAAAACGAATTCATCAACCTTGTTGCACTGAATTTTAACCTTGATTCAGATGAAGTTAAAAATATACGTGCCTTTATGTTGGATAAAGACACTAAAGGCATAGATAAGAAGTTTGGTCTATTGATCGACAGCCGAATGACCGAATGGCCAATAGACGTGGCGGTTATGATGCGCAAGAGGCATGCGAAGGTTCCTGGTACAACCGATTTTAGGCATATGTTTGTCAAGAACCTGTTTGGAAAAATATTCGTGCTTTACATTCCAAGCGTTGAGATGTTTGTATTTAAGTACGATGGACCGCTAAACATTTATCTGGAAGGAAATAAAATCCAAAAGAACGGGGCATACTTACTTAAGCCGGGATCGATCATTAAAGGCCCCAACATCAGGTCGATTTATGAGTCCGAGATAACCCACCAATTTCTTGACGAAAAAACAAAATATAAATCTGTACTTATCGGCGAAAACCTGGAATTCCATTTCAAAAACAGCAAAAACGGCATCCAGAAGTTCAATTTTGCGGAAACATCAGGCCAGCTTATTGGTATAATGGGCGGAAGCGGTGTTGGGAAATCCACATTAATCAACCTTTTAAACGGAAAAATAAAGCCAACCAATGGCAAGGTACGTCTTAATGGTCATCCTATAGATATTGCAGCAAAGAAAGGTGTAATTGGTTATGTGCCCCAGGATGATATGCTTTTTGAGGAACTAACCGTATATCAAAACCTTTATTACAACGCCAAGATTAGTTTCTCCGATTTCTCGGAAGAGCGATTGGAGCGTAAGGTAAATGAGATCCTTGAAACCTTTGATTTGATGGAGATCACTCATTTAAAGGTTGGTGATCCATTAAATAAGTCAATCAGTGGGGGGCAACGAAAGCGCCTAAATATTGCGCTTGAACTTATGCGGGAGCCTACCATACTGTTTGTTGATGAGCCCACCTCCGGCTTATCTTCCAATGATTCCGAAAAGGTGATGTGGCTTCTAAAAGAGAAAACCAGGAAAGGTAAGCTTGTATTTGCTATTATTCATCAGCCTTATTCTGATATTTTTAAATTATTCGACAAACTTTGGATACTGGACAAAGGTGGTTATCCGATCTATAGTGGTAATCCTGTCGATGCTGTTGTTTACTTCAAGACCATGCGTACTCAGGTAAACGCAGCGGAAAGTGAATGTCCCCGCTGTGGAAATGTAGTTCCTGAAATAATCCTGCAAATTATAGAGGCAAAAGAGATCGATGAGAAAGGGAACTATAAAAAGGAGCGCAGGGTAACTCCGCAGGAGTGGTATGAAAAGTATAAAGAGAATATCGAATCCCAATTGAACAGACCTTATTATGAGGAGATATTGCCACCCAGTAATTTTAAGATCCCTTCACCATTCCATCAATTTCGCATTTTTAGTAAACGAAATTTTTTGTCTAAGCTGGCCAATCGCCAATACATTATCATCAATCTACTGGAGGCTGCTTTATTGGCACTTATACTTTCATTTTTATCAAAGTATTCATCAGAGGAAGTTTATACATTTTCTGATAATAAGAACATCCCGGTGTTTTTATTTATGGCAGTGGTAGTCGCTTTATTTTTAGGTATGTCTGTGAGTGCTGAAGAAATATTTAAGGACAGGAAAATTCTGGAAAGGGAATCCTTTCTTAATTTAAGTAAATTAAGCTATATCAATTCCAAGATATTTTATCTTTTCTGCCTTTCGGCTTTCCAAAGTCTGTGTTTCGTTTTAATCGGAAATTATATTCTTGAGATCAAAGGGATGTTCTTGTATTACTGGTTGATATTATTCTCGACGTCATGCGCCGCAAATTTGATTGGTTTGAATATATCGGCCTCCTTAAATTCAATCATCACCATTTACATACTCATACCATTCATTCTTGTGCCCCAACTATTACTCGGAGGGGCTTTAATACGATTTGATGATCTGCACAAAAATTTTACCAACAAAATACATGTTCCTCTGATTGGTGACCTGATGATTTCGAGGTGGTCATATGAAGCACTGGCCGTTGTGCAATTCAAGCGAAATGAATATCAAAAACACTTCTTTGATGTGGAGAAGGATATAAGCCGGGCCTCTTATTTGAGCGCTTACCTGATTCCATATCTAAAAAGTGATCTCCGGAAAATCGGTACTAACCCGGAAAAATTAGGTAGCAGGCTAAATGTCATAAAAAGCGGGTTTGAGGATCTATCAAACTATTTTGGCTCTGATTTCTACCCGATCACAGATCTTTTTGAGGTCAACAGATTTAATGCTGACGTAAGGGATAGGGCAATTAATTTCTTAGAAAATAAAAGAGTAATCATTCAAAGAAATTTCCAGGAGTTTGTAGACAAAAAGGATCAACTCTATGATTCGTTACTTGCAACGTATGGCCCTGAAATGATTAAGGCGATTAGGGTTGACTATCATAATAAATCATTAGAAGATATGGTCCTCAATAAGAATAAAGTAGATAAGATATATGAGACGAAAGACAGGATAGTACAAAAAAAAGATCCAATATATATGGACCCTGATCATCCTTGGGGCAGGGCACATTTTTATGCCCCGGCAAAAAAGGTTGGTTCAGTAAAAGTGGACACTTTTTGGTTTAACATCATCGTCATATGGCTAATAACCGGATTACTCTACCTGACTTTATACTATGATTTTTTTAAAAGACTTGTCAGGTTTTTTACTTACAAAAAAAGTAAAGATTAGTTCGCCTGTTCTCTCCAGGATTTATTATTCAAAAATCAATTAATACATGAAAACGTTATTACTTATATTGCAATTAAAGAATTAATGGCTATGCGACCTTTTTTTTATTCAACCATACTTACTTTAGTATTACTATTTTTTTTGATTAGTTGTGATGACAATACCAATGGAACTTTCCATCCGATCGAATTTTCTACCATTGTTAATGACAAGCTATCCCTGAATAATTCAATTTCTGGAGACAGCCTTTGGGTTATTAATTCATCGGCAGAAGCAAGTATTTTCTCAAACAGATTTGATAGCCTGTACCTTTCTGATATTGATTTTGATATGAATATGGCCATAGCATTTGTGTCTGGAATAAATGGGGATAAAAATGATTCAACCATTGTGGTCAATGCAAGAATTGAAGAGATATTTATGGAAGATGAGAAGATTATTGTTTTGGCCCGACAATTTTTCACTCAACCGAAACCTACGAATAACCATGCCATCCATATTGTTTCCCTCAAAAAATCCGATATGCCCATCCATATGTTAATTGATGAGGTTCCACACAAAGATTAATAAAGAAAATACCCTAATCATGGGATTGTTTCTTAAAATTATCTACTGTTCACATGATTCGTCGCAGTTTTACACAATATTTAATTTTTAAAAATGAAAATAAGAATAACCAAAAACCAAATCAGGATCAGATTGAGTCAGTATGATTGAAGTGAAATTCATAAACACGAGCTCCATCTGGGTAATCCACTATTCAATTGTATCGTCTATCTTGGAATAAGCTTTTGAGGTTTCCTGTTCCCGTGGTCAGCTCACCTTAAGTTTCCCAAAAGATCATCTGGATGACTTAAGGAATGGTTATAGAAACCAAATCTTTGTCCATAGGTGCAATACGGAAATTCTTGTCGAAGAGGATCAACCGGCGAGATACAGACAATCATTAGTAGTTTGATGCTAGAGTGGAGAAATCTTGTTATTTTGTGTAAGGAAATAATAACATACAAAAAACAAGCTTATGAAATTTGAAACTTTGCAGCTGCATGCCGGTCATGAAGTGGATCCGACCTCAAAGTCAAGGGCGGTACCGATACATATGACCACCTCATACCTATTTGATGATAGCGAACATGCCGCCAATCTTTTTGGGCTAAAAGAATTCGGAAATATCTATACCAGGATAATGAATCCGACCACCGATGTTTTTGAAAAGCGGATAGCAGCACTGGAGGGAGGAGTGGCTGCACTAGCCACTGCCTCAGGTCAGTCAGCACAGTTTGTAGCTTTGACCAACATCATGGGTGCCGGGGATAATTTTGTTTCTACTTCATTTCTTTATGGCGGCACCTACAATCAGTTTAAAGTCCAGTTTAAGCGGCTTGGATTAGAAGCGAGATTTGCTGTTGGCGATCATCCTGAAGACTTTCGGTCACAAATTGATGAAAAAACGAAAGCCATTTACCTTGAAACTATTGGCAATCCAGAGTTGAACATACCAGATTTCGAGAAAATAGCTGAAGTAGCCCAGGAGCATAGCATACCATTAATTATTGATAATACATTTGGAGCGGGTGGTTATCTTTTCCAACCTTTAAACCATGGCGCTAATGTGGTAGTTGCCTCTGCCACCAAATGGGTTGGTGGCCATGGCACCAGCATCGGGGGTGTGATAGTTGATGGAGGGAATTTTAACTGGGGCAATGGAAAGTTCCCACAGTTTTCGGAGCCTAGCGAAGGCTATCATGGATTAAACTTCTGGGAAACTTTTGGCGATAATAATTCTTTAGGGATGCCTAATGTTGCTTTTGCTATAAGAGCAAGAGTTGAAGGTCTAAGGGATTTTGGCCCTGCCATGAGCCCAATGAATGCCTTTTTATTTCTTCAGGGGCTGGAAACACTTTCTCTGCGGATGGAAAGAACTGTTGAAAATGCTCAGAAAGTTGCAGTGCATCTCGAACAGCATGCGAAAGTTGGGAAAGTAAATTATCCTGGTTTAAAATCAAGTAAATATTATGAACTGTCACAGAAATACCTAACCAATGGTGCCGGCGGTGTACTAAGTTTTGAAATAAAAGGTGGGAAAGCAGCGGGAAGGAATTTTATTGATTCGCTTGAGCTAATATCTCATCTGGCAAATGTTGGTGATGCTAAAACGCTAGCCATTCATCCAGCATCCACTACCCATGAACAATTGAGTGAAGAAGAGCAACATAAAAGTGGCGTAACTGACGGCATGATCAGAATATCTACAGGTATTGAACATATCGATGATATCCTTGCAGATATCGATCAGGCACTGGATAAAGCGAAGTAGATTTTTGTAAAATGGGGCATCTTACAGAATACAGTTAAGATAGCCCCCATTATTATACGCACAGATAATCATCATATAGACTTTATGGAATTAATGACTGAAATAAGCAAGCTTTTTATGGAAACCGGCAAAGCACATCATAAAGCTTTCATAAAAACAAATGGAGTAGATCCGGAGTGGCCGCTTTGGTACGCCGAATTCATAATTGACAAACTGAAGAAACTCTTACAAGCAGATTTTACGCGTAGTGAACTCATTTATCTATTAATATTTGCTGATAATGAACAGCGGTCAATGGCGCCAGGCTCGAAGTGGAATGTATTTTATGCACAATTCTTTTTAGACCGTTACAATCCGGAAGGAATAGTGGAGTAGGTTGATTTTTGCAGGTTATTTGAGTAGAAATAAGCATATTTCCATAGAAATTAACCCAGAATTTTTTATCTATGGGTTTACATTTATTTAACAATACCCAAACACTTATTTAAATCCCCTGTTTGATAACAACTTATGAGAGCTTTCCCAGCCGAAATTACAGATCCCACTTTTGATAAAAACCAATCTTATTCAAGGCTAGATAAGTTTTTTATCAGCAAAATACGGGACAAGAGAGACTTGCCGTTCGTGTACTTAACACTAAAAATTTCCACCACCATGATTCCGTTGGCGATATTGCTTTACGTGCCATTTATCTCCGGATGGTTGTGGTGGGGTATTGCTGCTGCACATTTTTATGTGAGTAATTTTATGTTTAAAGGTCCATTTGGACTTATGCTTCATTGTACCAGTCACAGGCCATGGTTTAAAAAACAAACCAAATTTATGAATTCGTACCTACCATGGTTCGTAGGTTTATTTTTTGGTCAGACTCCGGAGACCTACAAAAGCCACCATATAGGCATGCATCATAAAGAAAACAACCTCAAAGAAGACGAAAGCAGTACCATGCAATATCAAAGGGATGGGATGAAGGACTTTCACCGATACTTTGTTGATTTCGTAACTATGGGGGTTATTAAAGTTGCACAGTATTTTCATTTTAGGCGGATTTTTAAACTTAGGGATAAGGTTATTCGAGGGGAAATATTTTTCTATCTCTTATGCATTGGTTTGAGTTTTGTAAATTTTGCTGCTACCTTTTTTGTATTTATCCTTCCATGGATTATTTCCAGGTATATTATGATGGTAGGGAATTTCACCCAACACGCATTTGTTGACTATCATGATCCAGGGAACAGTTATAAAAACAGTATTACGGTTATAAATGAAAACTACAATCATAAATGTTGGAATGATGGCTATCACATAAGCCACCATATTAAACCAAGCATGCACTGGACTGAACATCCCAATCACTTATTAGACAACCTCGATGAGTATGCTGACAATAAAGCACTGGTTTTTGAGGGTATTAACTTTTTACACATTTGGTACTACCTGATGAGGCGGGATTATGATAAATTAGTAGCAAACCTGGTTAATATCAATAATACATTTTCTTCTGATGAGGAAGCAATCGCTTTGATGAAATTAAGGACCAGTAAAATTGACCTCAGGGCTTCCAACAATGTGGAACTAGCCGCCGGCTTAGTTACCTGAGTTTCTGTTCCCAATATTTAGCTTGACGATCTCTTTGGATCCTCTTTTTAACGGATTG
The DNA here is from genome assembly GCA_964429655.1 of uncultured Roseivirgaceae bacterium. Classification (GTDB taxonomy): domain Bacteria; phylum Bacteroidota; class Bacteroidia; order Cytophagales; family Cyclobacteriaceae; genus CAYSCZ01. The sequence continues at coordinate 1,493 of CAYSCZ010000055.1, read as the reverse complement.
ATCATGTAATGCAGGATTGATCATCCCTTTTGAGGTGAGATGGTACCCATTGCAAAAATCGCACTTGTAGAAGTTGATAGCACCGTAATTTAAAGCATGTTGCGAAGTGATCTTAGTATTTATTAGTGCTTCAAGTGCTTCATGTTCACTATGATAGCAATTTTTTGTAGTGGGGCAATAGGATATTGGGTTGATCTTTGAAGGCATACCATTAATAACCAACAACCCGAAGAAAAAGGTTTGGAAAATTAAAATTTTTAATAAAAACCCGGGATTGGACAAACATTGATTAATTTTAGTACATCTACTTCAAATTAATTAAGATGCGGATTACTTACAATTCACCGGTTATACTTACTTACACTTTTTTAGCTATTTTGGTGATGTTCCTTGCAGGTAATTTCAATGTGGGCGTGAGAAGTTTATTTACTGTTGGGGCTTCAATGGATTTTGCTAACCCACTGGATTATTTCAGGTTGTTTTCTCATGTAGTAGGGCATATAAACTGGGCGCATCTAATCGGTAACTTCACTTTTGTCTTGCTTTTGGGGCCAATATTAGAAGAGAAATATGGATCATCTCAGTTACTGATTATGATATTCATAACCGGGCTTGTTACGGGTATTTTGAATGTTTTAATCTTTCCCACTGCTTTATTAGGGGCTAGCGGTATCGTTTTTATGCTTATTTTATTGAGCTCGATGGTTAATTTTAAGAAAAAGACCATACCACTTACTTTTATTTTAATTGGTACCCTTTACCTGGGACGGGAATTTGTAAACATGTATCGGGATGATCAAATATCGCAATCTGCACATATTATCGGTGGTATATGTGGGGCAGCTTTCGGATTTTATTTTGTTAAGAAATGAGGTATCCATCAACCGTTATTAAACAATAAAATTCAGTTTATTAACTATTTTCTTAATTGATTAAATTACCAATTAAAATCAATCTAATGGCGACTGTCAAGTTTACATCAAACCTCAAAAGGTTCTTCCCTGATTTAGACACTATGAATTTAAGTAGTGATAATGTGGCTAAACTTTTAGATGAAATCAATGAAAAGCATAAGGGTTTGAAAGATTATATTGTTGAAGAAAATGGAGCGCTGAGAAAACATGTGAATATTTTCATTGGTGAGGACATGATCAATGACCGGGAGACACTTAAGGATTCATTAAAAAACATTGATGAAGTTTATATAATGCAGGCGCTATCCGGTGGTTAGCAACCATTCATTTTAATTATCTTGTATAGTAATTTTTTAATCTTAGAGACCTGATAGTAACTGGTAGTATTTACCAAAAATCAAAATTACAATTGGGTTTATTTAGATACTCATTTCTGGGGTCTCCCGTACCACTGAATCGTTAGAAATGTTCTTGGAGCTTCTGATTTTAATTTACTCAAGTTACTTTTTTCAGGATATACTAAGCCCAGAATTGTCATTAGACTTTCTATTACATGGTTAAATCACTTCAAATCAGACA
>CAYSCZ010000054.1:0-20246 GCA_964429655.1 uncultured Roseivirgaceae bacterium | reverse complement strand
TTTTTTGGGCTTTAACCCTTCATGACAAAATTCCAATGACAAATCTGGGTTTAAGGTACTTTGATTATTTTATTATCAACTTATGGCACAGTTGCGAGGGATTTTTAAAAATAAGTTAACAGAGGGTTAAAATACAGGCCTCTTGGAATCATTAACATTACTAATTATCCTATTGTAACATGAATCCAAAAAAAATCATTGAATTTATACTTATTTCCCTGCTTGCTATTGGCTCTGCTTTGATATTTACCTTGGGTGTATTTTATAAGTTTCTCGAACTGATCTTCTTGATGCTTTTTTCTAAATCAACCGATCAAAAATCTTAAATATCTAAGTTAGCGTATTTTGCATATTTTTCAATGAATTCTCTTCTCGGAGATACTTCATCACCCATTAAAACGGAAAACAGATGATCCGTTTCAGCCGCGGAGTCAATCGTAACCTGTTTTAAACTTCTATTCTCCGGTTTCATAGTTGTTTCCCATAATTGCTCCGGATTCATTTCTCCCAGGCCCTTGTAGCGTTGTACGCCAATCTTATCTTCTTTACCATTGGAAATTTCTCTTGTGACCCGCTCACGATCTTCTTCAGACCAGGCATAATAAAGTGATTTCCCTTTCTTGAGTTGATACAATGGAGGTAATGCAATGTATAAATAACCATTTTCAATAATCTCGCGCATGTACCTGAAAAAGAAGGTTAAAATTAAAGTTCTGATATGACTACCATCAATATCAGCATCAGTCATAATGATGATCTTATGGTATCTAAGCTTATTTAGGTTTAATGCTTTGTCATCATCTTCTGTTCCAAAAGATACACCCAATGCGGTGATCATATTTTTTATCTCATCGTTATCATATATTTTATGTTCTAAAGCCTTCTCCACATTAAGGATCTTTCCCCTGAGGGGAAGGATAGCCTGGAATCTTCTGTCCCTGCCTTGTTTTGCCGATCCTCCGGCTGAATCGCCTTCTACAAGGTAAAGCTCTGATATAGCCGGATCTTTATCGGAGCAATCAGCTAACTTTCCCGGAAGGCCGGTTCCACTGAGGACGTTTTTTCGTTGCACCATCTCTCTGGCTTTTCTGGCTGCATGTCTTGCTTGTGCAGCAACAATAACCTTGGAGATTATTTGCTTTGATTCCTTGGGATGTTCTTCTAAAAAAATATTCAGGGCATCGCTCACGCAAGCATCTACAGCTCCCATAGCTTCAGAGTTTCCGAGTTTTGTCTTGGTTTGCCCTTCAAATTGAGGTTCGGCAATTTTAACAGATATAACGGCGGTCAATCCTTCACGAAAATCATCACCGCTTATTTCTACTTTTACTTTATCCAAGTGACCGGATTTGTCGGCGTAATTTTTTAATGTCCTTGTTAAAGCACGTCTAAATCCTGATACATGTGTTCCACCCTCAATCGTATTGATGTTATTAACATAGGAAACCACGTTTTCATTGAATGAATTATTGTAAATAAGTGCTAACTGTACGGGTACTTCATTTTTTTCTCCTTCAATGTATATAGGTTCAGGTATTATTTTTTCCCTGTTTGAATCCAGATAATTAACGAATTCAATCAAACCTCCTTCGGAATAAAAATCTTCTTTTTTGATGCCATTACCATCTTCTTTTTCCCTCAAGTCTGTTAAGGTGATATTTATACCGGCATTTAAGAAGGCAAGCTCTCGAAGCCTGGAAGCAATCGTTGAATAATTATATTCGGAGGCGATAAAAATACCCTTATCGGGTTGGAAATGAACACTGGTTCCCGATAATTCAGTAGGACCTATTTCCCGTACCGGGTATTCAGGTACTCCTATGTGATATTTTTGTTCATAGGTTTTGTTGTTTCTGTAAACCTTTACATGCAAGAAAGAGGATAAAGCGTTTACACAGGATATACCCACACCATGAAGCCCACCGGAAACTTTGTAAGTATCCTTATCAAATTTGCCACCGGCATGCAATACAGTCATTACAACTTCGAGGGCTGATCTTCCTTCCTTTTCATGTAAATCAACAGGAATTCCCCTGCCATTATCGTCCACAGTTACGGAATTGTCTTCGTGTATTGTTACATTGATTTGATCACAATACCCTGCAAGGGCCTCGTCAATTGAGTTATCAACAACCTCCCAAACCAGATGATGCAATCCTTTAGTGCTTACATCACCTATGTACATCGCAGGTCTTTTTCTTACTGCCTCAAGCCCTTCTAAAATTTGAATATTACTTGCAGAATAATCCGAGGATGGACTTTTTTTCTCTTGCGCCATATGTAATTATACCAATAAAATGATAACAAAGATAACTTAAATTAGCCTATTAGGTAATGATTAATTTCTTTTAAGTAAACTATTTTTTAATATAAGACCATGTGGTCACTAAAAGTTGATAGGATAAATTTTTTGATTGTCAATAGGTATCTGATTTTCTCTTGGGCCCTATATATCCTATGTTTAACCCAAATATCAGAGGAATGGCTAATTGATTTTGATTGATTGATGAAAATGTGTCATTTATATCTTCTTGAGGTGAGAAGTTTTGATCGAAAGTTCTCACTCCTATGCCTACACCAACAAACAGATCTATTGTTAAACCGGCATCTCCAACATCCTGAAACCATCTGTTTCCAAATATTAAGCCGTAGGTATAGTTTACTTCATTAGCTTCTAGTTCCAAATTATTTTCAATGCTTTCAGTTGGATCTAAATATGTCTTATGATTAAGATATTCTATAGCTAATTGGTGACCAATATAGATTTGTCCCAGTTTTCGTTCAGGGTAGTAAAATTTTTGTCGAAATGAAAATTGACCACCTTTAAATTGAAGTTTATTTATTTCCTGGGTTTCAGAGAACAGTGGGTCGTTTCTCAAGGTGAATCCCAACTCATATCCGAGTCGTTCCTGGATGTAATATTCTACGGAAAAAGGCCATCTTCCAATAGGGATAAAAAATGGACTAGTGCCGATAATTACACCCTTGTATTCATTTATCCTTGGAATAAAATTCCTCCATTTATTATCCCTAAATTTATAATCAGGATTCCTGTAGGGAAATTTTAAATTAGATTCATCTTCAATAGTCTCACGCGATTTAAATATAGGGTCTTCATTTTCGTATATTGGCTTATAGTATCCTGCCAGGCTGCCATCGACTTCGAATAGTTCCCATTTACCAATACGTTTTTCATTTCTGATTTCCCCCCTCATTTTTAGTTGGCCATTTTTATAATAACCTGTGTATATACCATAACCATTTTCATAGTCAATAACCCCTTCTTTTTTGCTGTCCTCATAGTAGTAGGTCCATTGCCCTTCTTTTTTGTTATCAATAATCTTCCCCTGGGCTTTAATGTTACCGGATTGATAATATTCTCTGTAATACCCTGCTCCATCTTCATAACCTCCTAATGCTTTCAATTGGCCACTTTCATAGAATAGCTTCCAGTAGCCTTCTTTTTTTCCATCACTCTCTTTGCCAGCTGACTTTAATTGTCCCGAGGGGTAATAATAATACCAATTTCCAACCTTTTTATCATCGATATATCGACCTTCGCTAGCCAGTTCGCCATTTTTATGATAGTACTTCCAATAGTCATTTTTAAGCCCATTTGAATAGGGCCCTTCCGCTTCTAATTCACCGGACTCATAAAAGAATTTCCATGAGCTGTCACTTTTTCCATTCAGATATATTCCTTCAAGTTTTAGGGATCCACTGTGATAAAATTCCTTGTAAGTTCCATTGTCTTTCTCGTAAAACCCCTGACCTTTTAATGTGCCATCCTCATAGAAATAATTCCAGATACCATCTTTTTTATTTTTTTCGAATTTACCAGAGCTTTTTATTTGCCCGTTTTCATAATAGTATGTCCAATCATCCTCTTTCTTAGAGTCTACCAAAACCCCTTTCATTTTAGTATTGCCGTTTTCATAAAAGTATTGCCATCTGCCGGTAACCATACCCATGTTGTATTCACCTTTGGTTTTTATCGAACCATCTTCGAAGTAATACTTCCAAATCCCGTGCGGTTTGTTATCAAAATATTTGCCCTGAGCTTTGGTTGAACCATTTAAGTAATAAGACGCATATAAACCATGGGGGATGAGGGAAACAGAATCATTTACGTAAAATCTTTCTTTTATTTTAGTCTCATCGTCGTCAAAAAACTTTATTATCAATTCCTGGGCATTTAGTATTGAAGCCATGGATATAAAAAATATGACTATGAAATATTTCATTTAAGCCTGATTTAACACTTCTTGCATCACCCATTTTTTACCCCATTGTTTTGCTTCTTCATCATCCCACAAATCAGGAAAAAATTGAATCCTTTGAAATTTCGGTGGAAGGTATTTTTGCCAATTGGTTCCTCCTGTTGCTGCCAGGTTATCAGGAGTTTTTTGAAGGTGGCGCACCGCAGATTTGTAATGGGCCAAACACCAACTGACATTTATTTTATAATCTAAAGATTTTAACAGCCCTATTATTTCATGATCATTTATCAGCTTCGTTGGCTCCATACTTATTTTCCTACTGATATTTTTAGTGGTCAATGTTTTGGCTTTCTCTTTGAAATAGCGGTCGTATTTATCTTCAAATTGCTTTAGTGTTAATGTTTTTTTCCCGCTGGCTAATTCAATAGCCGCAAACTTCCAATAGATGTTTTGATACAATTGATCAACAGGGCTATCTAAGCTAAACAAATCCTTGCGATCCGGGTGTACCAGGTTATACAAATCGGTAAAACTGATTTCTATCATTCGATATTGATAGGACTGGAACCCGCTAGATGGCAACAATGACATCCTAAACTTTAAGAATTGTTCTTTGTCCAATCCATCCACCATGATGTCAAATGATACGCTTAGGTTATCAAAGTACCTATTTATCCTATTGAGGTGTTTAGACAGTATTTCCCTGTTTAATTCATCCGCTGTAATTATTTGGTCAATCTCATGGAGAACAAGCTTGAAGTATAATTCAGTAATCTGGTGATAGGTAATGAATATGGTTTCATCAGGGAATGAGGTTTTTGGACTTTGAAGGCTCAGGAGCGTGTCCAGGTGAACATAATCCCAATAAGTCAAATAGTCAGCATAAAGCAATCCGTCAAGATAAGATGATAGGTCCTGACCCATCGCCTCATACTTACTTTCCAGTTTTTTAATTTGATTAAGTATGTTATCCTGCATGATCAAACACAAAAGTGTAAATTTGAGGTAATATTCACTCAAAAACAATCCATTGTTATGGCTACTAGTACATTAACTACAAACGACCACACCACAAAAGGTTTTAATGATCAATTCCAATCTCCTGATTTTTATTCCATTGACGACCTGCTTAATGAAGAGCACAAGCTTGTCAGATCATCAATCCGCGAATTTGTCAAAAAAGAAATTACGCCCTACGTAGAGGAATGGGCAGAGAATAATTACTTTCCTTATGATATTGTGAGGAAATTCGGTGGTATTGGTGCTTTTGGGCCTACTATCCCCGCTGAGTTTGGGGGCGGAGGTATGGACCACATAGCTTATGGCTTAATCATGCAGGAAATAGAGCGTGGTGATTCTGGGATGCGGTCTACTGCTTCAGTCCAGGGATCCCTGGTGATGTTTCCTATTTATGCATTTGGGTCGGAATATCAAAAATTTAAATATTTACCCAAATTAGGATCAGGGGACCTGCTTGGATGCTTCGGGCTCACGGAACCTGATTTTGGTTCAAATCCAGGCGGTATGCTTACCCATTTCACAGATGAAGGTGACCATTATCTACTAAACGGGTCTAAGATGTGGATTTCAAATTCCCCTAAAGCAGATATCGCAGTGGTTTGGGCAAAGAGTGGAGAGGGACGGATACATGGCTTAATAGTGGAAAGAGGAACGGAGGGCTTTCATGCCCCTGAAACGAAAGGTAAATGGTCGTTACGGGCCAGCACCACAGGAGAGTTGGTCTTTGATAATGTGAAAGTACCTAAAGAAAACCTTCTGCCTGGGAAAAATGGCTTAGGAGCACCGATGAAATGCCTGGATAAGGCAAGATATGGGATAGCCTGGGGAGCCATAGGAGCAGCTATGGATTGTTATGATTCAGCAAAGAGATACGCCATAGAGAGGATACAATTTGATAAGCCTATCGCTTCATTCCAGCTAATACAAAAAAAACTGGCGGAAATGCTCACTGAAATTACCAAAGGGCAGTTACTCAACTGGAAATTGGGAATGATGATGGATGAAGGTAAGGCCACTTCCGCGCAAATTTCCATGGCTAAAAGAAACAATGTGGAAGTAGCATTAAATATAGCAAGGGAAGCCAGGCAGATACATGGTGGCATGGGTATAACCAATCAATATCCAATTATGCGTCATATGATGAACCTTGAATCTGTAGTTACCTATGAAGGCACTCATGATATACATTTATTGATATTGGGTGCAGAGATAACTGGCATACCTGCTTTTAAATAAAATACCGAACCGCATAAAACAAATGTATTTGGATTAAGTATCTTATATTAGGAGATGGTTAAAAGTATATCATATCACCAGGGGCTTACGCAAATCACTGAAGTAGGTGATGATAAAGATTTGTTAATTACAGGTAACCTAATATCTGAGTCAGCATTTGATTTTTATTTCCCGTTCATAGAAACCTTAGATAACCACTTCTTGAAAGGAAATAAAAACCTCAAGGTTTTCTTCTTTCTGAAAAACATTAGCGCAGGAGCCTCCAGGTTTATTGAAAAGGTGATGAAAAGACTCAATCAATATGCTGCTAAAAACTCTAATTCAATTAGTATTGAATGGTATTATGAGAATGACCATATCTTTAAGCAGGGCAATCGCTTCAAGAAATCAAGTAAATTTTTGTTCGAATTACACCGTCAGAAATAAAGGAACATTTACATACGTTTAAAAATTTTGTTTCAATTTTTTTTTGGCTAGTTTGATATTGTCCATGCTTTCTTCATATCTTTCACCAAAAACAGCATAACAAAAGCTTTCTTACATACCAAATCCTTAGTTGTAACATTTTGAATTATTATTTTTTTCTATTGTTTATCCTCGATAAGAATAAAGCAAAGTATTCATTATGTATCGTATGTTGCTTTTTTTCTTTAATGCTTGAAGCTCAGAAAGCATCAAAACCTAATTATTCAAAGCCACGGCTAGAGGGTATGACCAATGCTAAGGGTTTGTCTATGACTTATGAAATCTCGCCGAATTACAGGTTGCAGATTCAAACGCCAGAAAATGATGATCAAAGCTCACCATTAGTCAATAATCCTAAGGTTAAATATCAAGTAAGGTTTCCTTTATTACTCAACCCAAGAAATTGTATTGTGGGAGGTATATCCTTTGAAAAAGAATTTTATAATCTTACGCAAAACGTTGCGGGAGATATTGTACTAAGCGAGATGGATAACAAAAACCTTTCAAACTTTGGTGCTGAATTAATCAATATTTTCTCATTTAATAAAAAAGAATACCTTGTATCCAGGGCCTCCATCAATGCACTTGGTGATTTTTCCGGTATGTTAGACCTTACATCTGATTATAGGTTATTCACCGTATCATTTTTGTATGGAAAAAAGCTTAATAAGACTAAGGAGGTTGGTTATGGATTAGGTGTTAGAAAAGAATATGGAAGAGTAATGCCATTTCCAATATTTGTCTACAACAAAAATTTCAATCCCGCTTTGGGAATCGAAGTATTACTGCCAAAACAGGTTATTCTTAGGAATACCTTTAATAAAAGTAACCTCATTTACTTTAAATCATCAATTAACGCTGCTCGATACAAAGTTAATCTGGACAATGCCAAGCCCTTTGAAAATTATGTGTTAAGGCAGTCAGACGTAAGATTTGGGGTGGGATTTGAAAAGCGGTTATTTTCATTAATATGGTTTGGGTCAGAACTTGGTATTCGCAAAAACATTTCATTGGATATTTCTAATTCTGAAAGATATGCTGTTGACCATACATTAAATTCAAGCTTATCCAGTGGTTTTTATGCTAACTTTTCGGTTTTTCTCGCCCCACCAAGATAGACCCTGAAATTATTTTATCTACTTTATTTTCTAGGTGCATTAGTCGCTCTGCCAGTAGAGATGGCGGGTTCATGTGCGTTGTATACAGTCCTTCAACAACCCATAATTCAAGAATTTCGTTGGTTGCTTTCTTTTCTTCGGGATAATTTGTATCATCTGTAGACAGGATTAACGAGGATTCCTTTACTGACCTTAACCTTCTTATAAATATCGTATGATGGTCAATGAACACTAATATTTTATTAACATAATCAGCGGAAAGGTTTTTGATGTTAACTTTTCTGGCCAGCATCAAATCACCATGGTGGATGCCCTGTTGCTGATATTCCATCTCATTTCCTTTCATCTCAAAGCATCTGGCCAGGCCAACGAAGTGGATTGGTAAATCGATGACCGGCAAATTGGATATGAAGTCCCTGCTGTTATGGCTGACAACATAATCAGAATAGGCATCTGCGCTGACAAGCTGGATACCATCTTTTTGAACGTTCTTTGATGGCCTCATTTGTTCATGCGCGCGACTAAGTTTTTTGTTCAGCGAGTCGAAACTCAATATTTCATTAATACTCAGCTCTTTCTTTAAAATAAGATCAATTGATATGCCAAAATGATTAGTTATTTCAATAAGGGTATCAATTTTAGGTTCGGACCTTTCTTCTTCATATGCACCAACACTTGGTCTTGCCAGGTTAAAAATCTTCGCAAATTCAGCCTGGCTAAGCTTTTTAACAGATCTTATTTTTTTAATATTCTTTCCGATATAGGACATTTATTTTTAATTTAAGTGCTAAAAAAAAGAGCATATCTAAAACTATTAGCTTAAAGATGCGTATTTTTATCTGTCATAAATATAGAAAAATGAAAAATGTATTCCATCCTCCGCCATAATGAAAATTTTCAAAAAATGGCATGTAGCAGCTATTAATGATTAAATTTGATCATCAACTGAAATAAATTTAAAATGGATAATTATTTTGAAAAAGTTAGAGATTATTTGTTAGAACTGGATTTTACCGTCAATTATGAAAGTGAAGAGGATGGTGTCATAGTTGTTGAACATGAAGAGGACGGGATTAAAAATTGTGCCCTGATTGTTTCAGATCCATTAGTTATCATTGAGCAGTACCTGTTTGATATTAAGAATGAATCTGCAGACAAATTCAAAAAATTGCTGATGAAAAGCAGGGACATCATTCATGGCGCTTTTGTTCTGGATGAATCAGGTAAGAAAGTTCTTTTCAGAAACACCCATGAATTAGAAAATCTGGACCTAAATGAAATTGAGGCTACATTCAACGCTTTAGCTATGTTATTAACAGAATATACAGACGAATTAATTGAATTAAGTAAATAAGAAGGAACCATGAACGTATTTAAGAGAATATTTAAAATAGGCGAAGCACAGGCGCATTCAGCAGTAGACAGCCTGGAGGACCCGATAAAAATGACCGAACAGGGTATCAGAGACTTGAAATCTGATTTGAACAACAGCTTAAAATCGTTGGCTGAAGTAAAAGCTATGGCCATTCGATCAAAGAATGACATGCAAAACAATAAGAACAAGGCTGAAGATTATGAACAAAAAGCTGTGCTCCTGTTAAAGAAAGCACAAAATGGTGAAATAGATGCTTCTGAAGCCGATCGATTAGCCTCCGAGGCTTTATCAAGAAAAGAAGAATCCTTAGAAAGTATGAGAACCTCACAATCAGAATATGACAGGTTTCAACAGAGCCTATCGCAACTTGAAGCAAATGTTAAAAAATTGCGTTCTCAAATCAGCAAATATGAAAATGAGCTTAGAACGCTTAAAGCCAGGGTAAGGGTCAGTGATGCCACAAAAAAGCTAAATAAGCAAATGGCCAACATAGATTCCTCCAGTACCATGGGCATGCTTGAAAGAATGAAAGAGAGAGTTAACCAGAATGAAGCATTAGCTGAAGCTTATGGCGATATTGCCAACGAGAGCAAATCTGTGGATGAGGAGATCGATAAAGCACTTGACACACCAGGAGGTGCGAAAACATCAGCAGACCTGTCTGCTTTGAAAGCTAAAATAGGAATCGATAAAGAATAAAATATGGGGGTACTTAAGCCCCCATCTGTTTTTATGAGCGATCTCATTGAAATTACTTCTTGTAGTTGTTGTTCTTTTGTTTGCATTCAGTTTTTTGTTTGGGTTTCTTTTTAAAGTGGGAATCATAGTTTTGATAGTTTTAGCTGCCATGTATTTGTATAAAAAAGTATTTGCGGAATAATGGGTTTATTTGATTTTTTTAAAAAGAAAACAGAGGATTATGATCCTACCAATCTCTCTGTCCGGGATCTAGATGTTGGGTTTGTATTTGATTATAATTTAAAAACCTGGGTGGTAAAAGAAGCTTACGCGTATGATTGGGGGGATAATAACTTTTCCAATGAATTTAAAATTGATAGTGGGGATGAACAGGCATTTCTAAGTGTCGAAGAAGATAATGAGTTGATATTATCGTTGACCAAACCAATTAAAATCCATAAAATTGACGAGGATGTGGCCGATGAAATTGAAAAAACTGATAAAGCTCCCAGAAAAATTCGTTATGAAGGAGAGAAGTTCTATCTGGATTCTGATTCTGCTGGTTATTTTCATGACAAAAGCAAAGGAGATGATGATTGGGAAGAAATGATTGAGTGGGAATATTTTAATGATGAAGAAGACAAAGTGATATCCATTATCCAGTGGGATGAAAGAACTTTTGAGGCGGCGTTTGGAAAAGTTTTAAAGGAATTTGAAATTTCAAATATATTACCTGGGGAATCATAAATAGCAATGAGATGAGAGCAAAGAATTTATTTTTTGGAATGGTGCTCACTATAATGATGATGAGCTCATGTGGCGGGGGTGGTTATAAGAAAAGTCCATTGGATGTTTTGATCCGGGATTTGCCATCGGATCAACCTTTTTCAATAATTCTTTATGATATGAATGTAGATGGTAATTTTTTCAAGGATTATTATCATAAATACAAGATTATAGAAGAACAGGAGGATGAGACCACTACTGAGCGTGTTACAGATTGGATGGAAGTAAGTGAGGAGGAATTTCAGAGAAATTTAAATAATATGGGCATGGAGATAGCCGCTCGCACCCGGGAAGGGAAGCTATCAAAATCAGCTGCTCCACCCGGTTATCATAATTATGTTGGAAATCAAAAGTATGGCAGGTGGAGGGAAAGGAATGGTACCAGCTTTTGGGAGTTTTATGGTCAGTATGCTTTTATGAGTTCCATGTTTAACATGATGTCTTATCCGGCAAGGCGATCATACTACAATGATTGGAGAGGAAATTATTATGGCACTGGCAGGTCATACTACGGCCCCAGAACATCTTCGGGACAACCTTACTATGGTACAAATAGTAAGTTTAATCAATCTTCAAATAAAAATTCCGCCTGGAACAGGAGATCAAGCAGAACATCAGCTTTTAGAAATCGGGTAAATCAACGAACTTCAAGGTCAGGCTCGCGAAGTAGCCGGTCTAGTTATAGATCCAGAGGAGGTGGATTCGGAAAATAATGTATCAAAGTAAAAACCAACTTAACAGTATTTAATGGCAATGGAATTTTTAGATGGCCTACTAACCACGCTAGTCTACATAGTCTGTAGCTTCGTTCTTTTTTTGATTGGAAAATTTGCCTATCAGTTATTTAACCCAAAAATAAAAGTAGCGCACCAACTGGTGGAAGAGGATAATTTTGCTTTTGCCTTTGCTTATGTAGGATATTACATTGGTTTGTTGCTAGCTATTGGTAGTGCTGTCATGGGGCCTTCCTATGGTTTAGTAACGGATGTCATAGATATAGGCATCTATGGATTGCTATCTATTGTTTTATTGAATATTTCCCTTATTTTGAATGATAAATTTATACTCAGCAAGTTCGAACTCAAGAAGGAAATACTTGAGGAAAGAAACATAGGTTCCGGTTTATCAGAAGCAGCCATAGCCATCTCTACTGGTTTAATTGTGCTTGGTGCGATTCATGGGGAAGGATATGGATCAGGTGGACCATTGGTTACGGCAATATTATACTGGTTGCTCGGGCAGGTAATTCTTTTTATTACAGGTAAAGTTTACAACATTATCACCCCATATGATGTGCATGAACACATTGAAAAAAATAATTTAGCGGTTGGGATCGGCTACGCCGGTGCGTTGATTGCCATAGCAAATTTGATTCGAGCAGCACTTATGCATGATTTTGTCAGCTGGTCTGTTACCTTTCAAAATGTCCTTTACGATGTTGTGATCGGCTTATTGTTTTTACCTGTTGCCAGATATCTTACGGATAAAATTTTATTGCCGGGTCAAAACCTTACAGACGAGATTGTGAATCAGGAAAAACCCAACATAGGTGCAGCCACGGTAGAAGCCTTCGCATATATTGGTGGCTCCATTTTAATTGCATGGTCACTGGCTTAAGTAAACATATTCGTCAGGCCAGATTTGTATGATTAATGCAAGTCAATAAATCCTTTTTTCTTAAGTTGTCCCTGTTTGCTACTGGCTTTTCCGGGATAGTGGCGGAATATACTTTATCTACCAATGCTACTTACTTTCTAGGTGACTCGGTAATTCAATGGACGCTTATAGTATCCTTGATGCTATTTGCCATGGGATTAGGAAGCCGGCTAAGTAAGAATATTGAAGGCGATTTATTACGAGCATTCATCATTATTGAATTTATATTATCAGTGATCGTTACTTCTGTAACGAATCTAATATATGCGTCCTCAATTATCTATGGTTATAATGGTATAACCATTTACGGGACGAGCATAATCATCGGATTATTGATAGGCATGGAGATCCCATTAGTGGTAAGGCTCAATAATACCTACCAATCATTAAGGGTTAATATTTCCTCAGCTTTAGAAAATGATTACTATGGCAGCCTGCTGGGAGGTGTTTTTTTTGCTTTTTTAGGGTTGCCCTATGTTGGGCTGACATACATACCCATCATTTTGGGGAGTTTAAATTTTTTCGTGGCTTTAGTATTATTGATCATGCTTTGGGTGGAAGTTCCTTTAAGAACTAGAAATCAATTTAAAATTATGGCTTCCCTGGTATTGATATTATTATTAACCAACCTTATAATATCAAAACCACTTATAGATTTTGGTGAGCAATTAAAGTATAAAGACCGGGTAATATTCAGTGAACAAACCCGATACCAAAAAATTGTGATTACCCAGTCTGCCGAAGATTTTTGGCTTTTTATTAATGGCAATCAGCAATTGAGCACCCTCGACGAATATCTATACCACGAGCCCTTGGTGCATTTAACAATGTGTCTGGCAGACAATCAAGATAACATTCTTATTCTGGGTGGGGGAGATGGAGCTGCGGCAAGGGAGGTATTAAAATACAGTGAGGTGAAATCAATAACTGTAGTTGATTTGGATCCTAAAATGACACAATTAGGACAAAACTATCCTATGCTGCTGGAAATGAACCATAATGCACTAAATCATGATAAAGTGGCCATCATAAACCAGGATGGGTTTAAATACCTTGATTCAGTGAGGGAGTTATTTGATGTAATAATTGTTGATTTACCGGATCCAAAAACTGTTGATATAAACAGACTTTATTCCTTTGAATTTTATCTCCTGTGCAAACAGGCGCTAAGCGAAGGTGGTGTTATGATAACACAGGCCGGCAGCCCGTATTTTGCCGCCAAAGCATTTAAGTGCATCGAGTTGACGGTTGAAAAGGCTGGGTTCTCTACGTTACCGCTGCATAATCACTTGATCACACTTGGAGAGTGGGGGTGGGTGCTTGGAAAAAAAACAGATCAAAAAACAGATGAAATGAAATACTTACTAAGAAATATTCAACTTAACGATCTATCTACCCGATGGTTGACAAAGGAGTCTATAGATTATATGATAAACTTTGGCAATATGGATTATTTCTTACATGGGGATAATATCGAGGTGAATAAGTTATATAATCCTGTTCTTTACAGATATTATAACCAGGGGGACTGGGCGTACTACTAGTTTAATCTACAGATCATAGCTGCCCTCTTCGAAAAACTTTTTTAAATGCATATCTTTTTTAGAGTTGACACGGAGAGGTTGAAGGTTTAAATTACCCTTTCCAAAGGATAACATCATTTCCATAGCCTCCTTGTTGATCCATGATGCTCTATCATGTTTTAAATGGCTAATTATATCATCCTTTGAAATATCTTTTTTCGATCCAAGTATCCATCCAATATGCCCCAAGGCAGGTACTTCATTATGATAGGCCATAACTTTAAAGCCTGCTTTCTTAATAGTTTTTTCTATGGTATAAAATGCTTCTTTGGTTAAGTAAGGATTCCCGGCCGGTGAAACTAATATTCCTGAACCGGACAGTGCAGCAAAGCATTTACCGAAGTATTCCAGTGTATAGAATTTTTCAAATCGAGCCATCCCGGGATACGGAATATCCATGATGATGAGGTCATACTTTTTATCTTTAGGTATTTTATTGGATTTAACATCATCTGCAATAGAAGAGATCAACTCATCCTCTAAACAATAATCAAGAAGCGTATTGTTCAATGTTTTGTTATGATGGATAAAGTCTACATTATTGAAATTATGGTCATTTAAAATATTATACACATATCCATTCTCCCCACCAATAATTAGTATCGATTTATTTTCTTTCATTTGTGATAATGCCGGAATCACCATAGGCTCATAATAAAGTTCGTAATCTTTGGTGGTTATTTGCTTAATTTGATCATAATATATCCAATATTCATCCTCCCATATGGTGATGTTTAAGTCGAATGCATCTTCAGTTGATGAATAGACCAGGTAATCATTAAACTTAACCTGGGTTGGATAGATATTTATCGAACGTAAAATTATTACCATCATCACCACATTAAGGCCTGGGTATATCCAACTAATTATAGGGTTATTCTCTTTCAATTTCGATCCCCAGACATTTCCCAATAATGCGCCGGTTATTAATGTGAAGATCAAAAGAATAACAAGGTTGTATTCTAAAAATCCTTTGGACCAGATAAATACCGGAATACTTGAAGTGTTTAAGACCAACAGCCCTGTAAGTGAAATATAATTGGATACGGGTCTAGTTAGAAAATAAGCGATTAAGGCACTTCCAGATAGCCAGAATATCTGCGTGATTAAAATTATAACCACTTTATTAAAGAAAAAACTGATTATGTAACCCCACTCCAAAAGAAAAATCAAGGCCAACACAACCAATGAAAACTTTAATTGACTAATCTTCATCTTTTTTTTTGCTCTTTTGACTGATTTCGGATTCAAACCCGGAGGCCACCATTCCAGTAGGGAGTGCAAATACACCTATGCCTAAAATGGCAATAAATGCACCGAGCAATTTACCCAAAGGAGTTATGGGATAAACATCTCCATATCCAACTGTTGTCAAGGTAGCAACGCTCCACCACATGGTAGCTGGGATGCTGGTAAAAACTTCAGGCTGCACTTCGTTTTCTATGAAATACATCAAACTTGATGAGAGGATTAATAAGATCATGATCAACGAGACAGTAATGAGTAATTCCTCTTTCTTTTTTTGTACAACTTTTATAATCAACTGAAAAGCTTCGGAATATCGGCCAAGTTTGAAGATCCGCAGTATTCGTGTAATCCGCATAATCCTAAGAATTCTTCCATCCGCACTGATTAAAAGCGGAAGGTAAAAGGGTACTATTGCTAATAGATCAATGAGTGATTCCGGGGAGAAAATATACCTGATTCTCCCCCAAAATGGATGTCTATATTTTGGATTTAAGGTACATAGCCAAAGCCTTATAAAATATTCAATGGTAAAAATGATAACTGAAAATACCTCAAAAGCATCAAAGAAGTTGGAGTATTTATTGTAAATGGAATCTACTGTTTCGATGATCACAGCGGTTACATTCAACACTATCAATGTCATGATAAAAATATCAAACCGCTTACTGAGAATGTCAGCTTGTTCGGCCTTGTTGATGGTATTGAGGATCTTATGCTTAAAATCCTTTCGACTCATATATTATTTTTTTCCAGTAGGTAATTTTTAAAGTTTAGGACAAACTTCAGGTACAGTTGATGATGGGAGCAGGTTAATTCTACAAAACTCTTTCCCTCGCCATATGGCATGTAAAGGGATAGCTGGCCTTCTCCCAAAAGCCATATCGCACGATAGTGGTTATCATTTTGATGATCAATGAAATCTACTATATCAAACCTGGTGTCAAGCATGAGATCGAAGAGCTCTCTTTTGATCACGTCCATGTTTCCTTCCTGCACCCATTCCCTAAAGAATTCCAGTTTATTGTCCATATAATAATTCAATTTTCCAGGTAATAGTCTTTTACCAGACGCGAATATGCTGTTATTTGTTGATCAACCCATGCTTTGTCCCTTTCCAGTTCACCCGCCATTATTTTAGCGACCTTGGGGGCTATTTCTTCACTGGCCCTGGCGTTTAACAGGATGGCCCTGGTCCTTCGGGAAAGAACGTCTTCTACTGTTCTCGCCATCTCTTTCCTAACAGCCCATACTACCTGTGCTTTTAAGTATGGAAGGTCTTCATGCAGTTTCTCCCCAAGTTCAGGATCTTTATCGATCAGCCGCCTAAGCGGAATAAGGTCTGTTCCATAGTAATACAAGGGGTCTTTAAAATCAGTGTTCTTAAGCCACCCATGGATACGCATATTTTTTGTCACACTCTCCCGCTCATACAAGCCTGAGATTAGTGCCGCTTTATCAATAGTGTCTTCAGCCATCTTTCGGTAAGTGGTCCATTTTCCCCCGGTTATGGTTACCAAGCCACTATCAGAGACAAATAAACTATGGCTCCTGGAAAGGCGGGAGGTATTCTTTTCCTCATTTGCTCTTATTAGTGGTCTTAGTCCTGTGAATACACTCAGCACATCTTTTCTGTCCGGATCTTTTTTCAGATAAATGGCTGCATGTTCCAGAATAAATTCTACCTCTTCTTCCAAGGCTTTTGGCTCCAATTCTGTTTTTTCTATTGGTGTATCTGTTGTCCCTACTACCACAACGCCATTCCATGGTACAGCAAAAAGTACACGTCCGTCTGCAGTCTTAGGTACCATGATGGCTGATTTTCCTGGCAGGAATGATTTATCTAAAACAATATGTACCCCCTGGCTGGGAGCCACAACATTTTTACTCTCCGGCCTGTCCATCTTCAGGATGCTATCTGCAAAGACACCGGTGGCATTAATCACAACCCTGCCGTTTATTTGATAATCTTTTCCGCTTTCCAGGTCAGTGGCCATCACACCATTTACATACTCATTGCTTTTACAGAGCTGGTTTACACACATATAATTCAATAGAACAGCATCATTTTCTGCCGCTGTTTGTCCAATGTTCAAAGCCAGGCGCGCATCATCAAACTGACCATCGTAATAAATGACCCCACCTTTCAGCCCTTCAGTCTCAACTGTAGGAATGTATTCCAGGGTCTCATTGACGCTTAGGTTTTTGGTAGGCCCTAATCCCAACTTACCAGCCATCATTTCATACACTTTCAGCCCTATGTTATAAAAGGGGCCGTCCCACCATTCATAGTTTGGGATTACAAAAGCCTGGTTTTTTACCAGGTGAGGTGCATTACGAAGCATCAGACCGCGCTCCTGCAAAGCTTCATAAACCAAAGAGATGTCCCCCTGCTGCAGGTATCTCACCCCACCATGGGCAAGCTTGGTACTTCTACTACTGGTCCCTTTTGCAAAATCAGACTGTTCTAACAATATGGTGGAATATCCCCGGGAGGCGGCATCAAGAGCGCAGCCCAGACCCGTGGCCCCCCCACCAATAATAATCACATCCCAGAATCCTTCAAACTCCTCCAGCTTACGGAGCATTTTTTCCCTTTTCATTGCGTTATTTTTTTAGTTGTTGCGTTTATTTTTCTATCCAGTGTTTTGATCTTTCCACGGCTTTCTTCCAGAAATGCAAAATCTGTGTGTTCTTTTCTGAATTACTTTCAGGTTCAAACTTTTTATCCACAGACCAGGATGCTTTTAAATCATCCAGGTTTTCCCAAAACCCTACTGCCAGGCCAGCCAGAAATGCAGCTCCCATAGCAGTGGTCTCTAAACAATTTGGCCGGATCACCCGGATATTTAATATATCCGATTGAAACTGCATCAGGCTATCATTGGCTGTAGCGCCTCCGTCCACCCTAAGTTCTTTGATGGGTATACCGGAGTCTTCATTCATAGCTTCTATAACCTGTTCAGCCTGTAAGGCGATGCTTTCCAAAGCTGCTCTGGCGATGTGGCCTTTCTTCGTTCCCCGGCTGATTCCCATAATGGTACCCCGGGCATACTGATCCCAATGTGGGGCCCCTAATCCGGTAAATGCAGGTACAAGATATACACCCCCATTATCTTCAACGGAATTGGCTAATGCTTCAATAGCAGAAGAGCTTTCTATCATTTCCAGTCCATCGCGAAGCCATTGTACAACCGCCCCCGCCACAAAAATGCTCCCTTCCAGGGCATAGTTTACTTTATTATTTATTTTCCAGGCAACCGTGGTCAATAAATTATGCCTTGAATCCACCGTTTTTTCCCCCGTATTCATCACCACAAAGCTTCCGGTGCCATAGGTGTTTTTAACCATTCCCGGTTCGGTGCATAATTGCCCGAATAGTGCTGCCTGCTGGTCACCGGCCATACCTGCTATCGGTATTTTTCCCATGCCGAGTGATTCATCAGTTTCCCCGTATACCTCCGAATTGGATTTAACAATGGGCAAAATCGTTCCGGGTATGCCCATTAATCTCAATAAGTCATCATCCCAACTTTGCTCATGAATATTAAAGATCATAGTGCGGCTGGCGTTGGTGATGTCTGTTACATGGACTTTTCCCCCCGTTAGTTGCCATACCAACCAACTATCAACCGTGCCAAACGCCAACCGACCCTGAGCTGCTTTTTCGCTTGCACCTGCTACATTGTCCAATAGCCATTTGATCTTAGTCCCTGAGAAGTAAGCGTCAATCACTAACCCTGTTTTTTTACGCACCTTTTCTGTCCAGCCTTCTGATTTCAATTGATCACAATAATTGGCGGTGCGTCTGTCCTGCCATACAATGGCATGATGGATCGGCTCCCCGGTTTCCCTGTCCCAGATGATGGTTGTTTCCCGTTGGTTGGTGATGCCGATGGCAGCAACATCCTCAGGGTCGATGGCGTCCAGTGCCTGCCTACTGACCTCCAGTTGGGATTCCCATATTTCATGGCCATTATGTTCCACCCAGCCGGACTGTGGGTAATGTTGCTGGAACTCTTTTTGACCTGTGTTGATGATGTTGGCCTGCTGGTCAAATAGTATGGCCCGTGAGCTGGTAGTACCCTGGTCAAGGGCTAGAATATACTTCGACATATACGATCATTTAAGTGTTGTTTAAAGCTAAAGAATATGTCGGTTTTAAGAAAATAGAAAAAAATGACTGCTTATCAGCATTTTAATAATACCGTAGGATCTTGATAAAATAGTCGAGTGAGAATTCTGTATATCCTATTATGATCATCCCCAAGTTCAAAAGGTCTTTCGAAAAAATTTTCAAGAGCAATGGCCATAATCGTATAAATGCTTAGAATTATGATATCTCTTTCAACCCATCCAATGTCCAGGGCATAAGCTCTGAAACGGTAGGATGTACCAGCACCACCTTACGGTAGTTCATGCAAGGTATATTGCTATGCATGATGGCCGCAAACATGTTGATGATCTCATCGCCTCCTACGCCCAAAATAGAAGCACCAAGGATTAAGTCTGTATCCACATCAACCAGCAACTTGGCAAAACCTTTGGTCTCACCCATTTCTTTAGCCCGGCTGATTTTCGACATTGGCCTAACGGATTTTAACACACGCTTACCCGTCGCTAAAGCCTCCTTTTCAGACATACCAACCCTGCCCAGTGGAGGGTCTGTGAATAATCCATTTACGGGGATACGTCCGGACACCTTCCGGTCGCCACCATACAAACAATCCAGCACAATCTCCGCATCATTCACAGAGGTATGGGTAAAGGCACCTTTCCCATTGACGTCGCCCACCGCAAATACACCTTCTATATTGGTCTTGCAATAATCATCCACTTCAATAAAACCTCTTTTATCGGTGGT
>CAYSCZ010000053.1:0-20740 GCA_964429655.1 uncultured Roseivirgaceae bacterium | reverse complement strand
ATTTGAAGTGATTTAACCATGTAATAGAAAGTCTAATGACAATTCTGGGTTAAACATCTAATTTTGATGGACATGTACATCCATCTGAGGGAATGGAATATTTAGGCCTTCAGAAGCAAAACGCTTGTAAACTTTTTCGTTCATGTCAAAATTTACCGGCCAGTAGTTCTCAGCATTTACCCACACCCGCACAACAATATTGACAGAACTGTCTGCTAATGCTGATAGGGCGACGAAAGGTTCAGGATCTTTTAATATTCTTTCATCTTCTTCGATCATGCTGTTGATTGTCATTTTGGCTTTATCGAAATCGTCACCATAAGCAATTCCAAAAGTAAAATCCACCCTCCTTTGCGCCTCACTGGAGAAATTGGTCAGTGAGCTGCCGGATAATTGTCCATTGGGGATAATAATGGTTTTATTATCGGGGGTTTTAAGAATGGTATTGAAAATTTGTATTTGGTTTACTGTTCCCATATAGCCCACTACATCTATAAAATCACCAACTTTGAAGGGTTTGAAAATCAGTATCA
This sequence comes from uncultured Roseivirgaceae bacterium, assembly GCA_964429655.1. Classification (GTDB taxonomy): domain Bacteria; phylum Bacteroidota; class Bacteroidia; order Cytophagales; family Cyclobacteriaceae; genus CAYSCZ01. Next base: position 20,207 of record CAYSCZ010000053.1, on the reverse strand, counting down.
TCACACCACCGGCAAAGTTTTGAAGGGTTCCCTGCAATGCTAAGCCCACAGCCAGACCTGCTGCACCGAGAATAGCAATGAAAGAAGTCATTTCAACACCAACCATACCTATAACCGCAATTACCAGCATGATTTTCAATAACGTGGACAATAAAGATTTGAGGAATGGTGTTAGGGATGGATCAAATGCTCTTTTTACCATCAATTTGTTCACGGACCGAACGATGATACCAATAATCCAAAATCCCAGAATTAAGGTGATTACAGCACCGATAAGGTTTGGGCCAAATTTCCATAGGAAGTCTATGGCTTGCGAAGAATAACTTTCTAATTGTTCCATAATTTATTAGGTTGAGTTTAGGAAATTAAACTAATAAATAATTTCTACTGGACTGTTATTTAATCATTAAATATTTCTCCGGTCAGTCTATCGGATAGGGAATGAACACGAAATTAGTGAAATCGCTCGCAGTGTCTATCACCAATAAGCAGCAGAACTCATCCGGATCCTTATAATTCTTTACAAATACCTCTTTTTTGGTGATAATATTTAATTGAACCATTTCATCCAGATAGGTAACATTGTAATTCCACTTTAAATCGAGTTCATTTTTCCTGATTAATGTGTGACCAATGACAATATCCTCTTTAGAAACCGGAAATATCGGGTATTCAGAGAATCCCCGGGTACGTATTTGATAAGATGCCTCTCTAAGTGTGTCGGATATTTTTATGAAATCAGAAGATATGGTGCCCAGATATTTGCCATTAAGTTCCGGATCATTTGATACATCACTCATAATCTTATTTCTTTAATAGAAGTGTAACATTTTCGACATGGGAGGTATGTGGAAACATATCTACAGGTTGTGCTTTTATGATATTGTAACATTCTTTTAACAAAACCAGGTCCCTTGCCTGGGTACTGGGATTGCAACTTACATAAATTACTTTTTTCGAATTACTTTTATTGATCATTTTCACTACATCCTCATGCATACCAGCCCTTGGAGGATCAGTGATAATTGTATCCGGATATCCATGTTCTTCCAGAAATTTTTCTTTTAAAAGGTCTTTGATATCCCCGGAGTAAAACGCCGTTGTTGTGATGTTGTTTATTCTTGAGTTCTCTGAAGCATCCTCAACAGCTTCTTTTACATATTCCAAACCAATAACTTTCTGAACATGCAAGGCTACATAATTCGCAATCGATCCTGTGCCCGTATAGAGGTCATAAAGCACTTCATCACCCTTGAAATCGGCAAGCTCAACGATGCTATCATACAGCACCCTGGTCTGGTAGGTATTGGTTTGAAAGAAAGATTTAGGGCCTATTCTAAATGTCAATGCTCCAATTTTCTCCCTGATGTGGCCCTTTCCCTGATAGTGTACAACGTCTTGATCCTGGTAGGCATCATTTGGTTTTTTATTTACAATATAATTCCACGATTCTACCCTGGGAAAAAGACCGATTAGGTGATCGAATATGCTTTTAATAAGTACAGGATCTTCATAGTGTACTTGTAAGATCACCATAGTTTCATCCATTGATGAGGTCCTAATGATTAAGTTTCTAAGAAATCCCCGATGATTTTTTATATCATAGAACGCTATTTTTTTCTCTAGAGTAAAGTCCCTTAAGGCATTTCTTATAGCGTTGGTTGGTTCATTTTGAAGATGGCATTCATCAATATTGACAATCTTGTCGAAGTGCTTTGGCACATGAAAACCAATAACATTTTGGTTGAATAATTCACCTGAACTGATCTCATCTTTAGTCAGCCATCTTTTCGTGGAAAAAGTATATTCCAGTTTATTTCTGAACCGTGTTGTTTTGGAGGAAGATATTATTGGTTCAACGCTTACATCAAGCCCGGCAATTCGATTTAGATTATCAATTACCATTTTTTCTTTATAGCGCAATTGAGATTCATAGGAAAGGTCTTGCCATTTACATCCGCCGCACACACCAAAATGATCACAAAAAGGCTGTACCCTCTCCGGAGAAGGCTGATTGATTCTTGCAATCCTGGCGTTTGTATAGTTTTTTTTCTTTTTGACAACCATCACATCCACCACATCCCCGGGTACTACATCCGGAATAAAATATACCACACCATCTTTTTTAGCTACCCCATTCCTGCCCTCTGCGATATCTTCAATTAATAGATTGGAAATTATATGCTTATTTTTAATGTTCATCCTTACAAAAATAACTTCTTTGTTGTTCCTTAAATTTATAGTCAATAAAATACAAGCTTTTTGTATTTGTGATGTTTTTTATAAAACCGTGTCGAATGAAAAGACTATTACTGCTACTATTCTTTATTATCAATTCGATTAATGGTATCCACGCTTTTCACATTGTAGGTGGTGAGATAGAATTGGTACATATTGAAGGCTTCCTATACCAAATTAATCTTGTACAATACTTTGATGAAGCCCAGAATGAAAACCCCGGCCCGGAGTCGCAAATCTCTGTCTCTATTTTCAGGGCTTCTGATAATCAACTGATGCGGACTCTATTTTTGTCATTATCCGGTCAAAGGAATGTGCCTTATACTAATATTGAATGTGCTATTGGAGAATTGCAGACATCAAGGGTATTTTTTACTACCCAATTAGAATTGCCCCCGGATGAATTTAACGACCAGGGTGGTTATTACATCGTTTGGGAAAGATGTTGCAGAAACGGGGGTGTCTCCAATATCATAAACCCTGATGGTACCGGTATGACTTATATCCTTAAATTCCCGGCAGTCGTGGATAGATATGGCGAGCCGTTCGTTAATTCGTCACCGGTCTTATTTCCTCCACTAAGTGACTATGCCTGCGTTAACCAGCTGTTTTACACTGACTTTGCAGGTTCCGATCCTGACGGAGACTCCATTGCCTATTCACTGCAGACACCTTTGAATAGCTCTGCACAGGTAGCCGTGCCTATTCCTACACCTCCACCACATCCTACGGTGGCGTACAGGAGCGGGATCGATAATGATAATGCCATCCCGGGCAACCCTTCCCTCAGGATAAGCAACAATGGCTTTATCACCGTTACACCCTCTGAAGTTGGATTGTATGTCTTTTCTGTACTTGCTGAGGAGTTCAGGGACGGCATAAAAATAGGTGAGGTTAGGCGCGATTTTCAAATGTTGGTCATTGATGAATGCCTGCCGCCAGACCCGCCAAGGGCAGTGGTAGTGCGTCCTAATGGTTCGCTTTATGTCGAAAGGGATACTTTGTCATTCACCATTCAGGAAGAGAAATGTTTTAAGTTTTTAATATCCAACGTGGCCCCCGGAGAGAACATCACTGTCAACGCATTGCCAATTTCTTTTGAAGGGGATACCGAAGGTTTTCGATTTACTTTTTCGGAAATTTCAGCAGACTCCACGGAAGTAGAGGTGTGTGCACCGGATTGTCCACCAACGCGCGATGAACCATTCGTCATAGACCTGATCGCTGCGGACGATGCCTGCCCTTTACCACAACAAGACTCGGTGCGGTTGATTTTTGATATCGAGCCTCCGCCCAATCAACCACCATTTTTTCAAGGAGAAAACGAAAGAAAAGAAATTGTACTGGATGAAGATGCATTCTTCACTACCTCTGTCAAAGCCATTGATCCTGATCTGGACCTCATGGATTTTGAGATTGTTGTCAATGGATTTGAACCGAATGACATTGGCCTTCAGGTTGAATTGATTGAAAGTGACTCCGGTGAATTATCGGCAAAGATAGATTGGGATACCGATTGCATAGCATTTGACTTCGCTGAGCAACAAAGTTTTGAAGTGGGCCTTATCGCTGAGGACAATGATTTTTGTCAATATCCGGATGGCGACACCCTATGGCTGGACCTGGAAGTCATTCTTCCGCCGAATAACCCACCAGCCATCAGCTCTACTGTTCAGAATAATCGCATTATTTCCAATCTTAATGATATTATCGCGTTTGATGTCTTCGGTGATGATATCGATGAAGACACTGTGATGCTGGACCTTGTTTCCATTACCGGAGCCAACCATACGGTCAATCCGGTTTTCGAGCCGGTTGAAGGCATTGGCACTGTTCAGCAAACGTTTAGCTGGGACCTGTTCTGCGAAAACCTGGATTTAACCAGTGGCAACGATTTTGAGTTCCTGTTTCTTTTGGAGGATAAGGATAAGTGTAAGGTCAGAAACAGTGATTCTTTAATTGTCACTGTGGAGGTTGTCGTTCCAGATAATAATAAGCCAGGATTTGATGATTACAATGATTTTGAGTTGCTGGTAAATGTACCTTTTCAGTTGGATATCATTGCGGATGATGTAGATAACGACTTTCTAAATTTGAGGCTGTTGCCGGGTTTTCCAACCCCACCCTCTCCTTCATTTAATTTTGAGCCGGCTTTTTCCCAGGGTTCAGTCCAATCAACCCTCACCTGGACACCCGAATGTTTTTTGCTGGGCCCAAATAATGAGCCGGTAGATTTTACCGTATTTTTTGTAGTTACTGATGATCGATGTCCTTTCCCGGCTTTCGATACCTTATCCATTGATTTTCTCGTCAGAGAGTCGCAACCGCAAGATTTTGAGTTTGATCCTCCAAATGCCTTCTCCCCTAATGGAGACAACTTCAATGATACCTTTACCCTGACCAACCTGCCGCAGCAGTTTAACCTGCCACCTGACAATTGCGATGATGTATTTGAAAATATCACCATTGTCGACCGTAGCGGAAAAACGGTATTTACTTCGGATTCCAGGGGCTTCGTCTGGGATGGAGGCGGTTTACCGGCGAGCACCTATTATTATTTTATAAAATTCACTAAAAAAGAATACAAAGGATTCATATCACTTATTTATTAGGCATAGTTGTAATTATCAATTATGAAAATCGAAATCACCAAAAGAAAGCCGGTCATTAACTTGTATATGCTACTACTGGCCCTGGCCATTACTATTAATCTGATGGTTCAGCTAACCCTGATGATAATTTATGCACCCGAATCAAGTTTTGTTATTGGTTTATCGCTATCATTCATTGGGTTTTTCCTATATGGCTTTCACTTCATATGGGAGGGCAAGCGGATTGTTTATTTCAAAGAATATAAAACCTACTTTCAAGTGAAAGAACTTGCCCACATTCAATCAAACACAGAACGCTCTTCCTCTTTTGTAACAGAAGATGGTAATCTTCTCAATGATTTTTAGGGATGGTAGTATGGTAACACATGCACAAAGCACCAATAGTCTGCTCATAGAAAAAATTCCAAATAAAGACTTTCACTTTTCGGATAACTACTTAACGGAAAATATTTTTGATTACCGCACCATCCACGCATGGTGCCAGCCCACCAATGCCTGTCGCCGGCCAAGACTGCTATCCCGCAACCCATCTTTGTCTTGCCTGGCTCCTAAACCCGCATTATTTATATCAACTGTGGTTTTGTTGTTTGTGTAAAATAATAGCAATAAAAAATGCATGCATGAAATTTAACCTGAAATATGCAATAGAAAATCTATTCCAGACATAAAACACATTGAAAGGGCACTTACCGTCAACTTGTTGAATCACCATAGCGGTGCTATGCCTCATCAATATAAGTACCTCTTTCTTTGCGTTTTATGCCTTCATCACGATTCCTATTGCATAATTCAGATTTAAAATGCTTGAAATTACATGCAGGGATGCAAGCTGTAATAGAAGGAATAAAGCGGAATAAGGCTAATTAAATATTTACATAAACCGCTAAAAGATTTGAAAATCCGGATTTTACAAAATATGTTGGTTTGATCATTATTATTATATTCTTTTTAATTATTAATTTCAAATCCTGATAATTAGTAAGGGTATAATAACTTCAAAGTGATGTCAAATCATTGAATTTTTTACACCTAAATGTTGATAAGTTGTTCAAAACACTTTATATAAATTTTTAATCCATGATAATCAGTTAGTTATGATTATGTTAATTTATTAAATGTGGATAAATACTTTGCTGATTAATTAACAAAATCACTAAATTCTTGATCAATATGTTTACTGAAAGCGATTCAAAACAAATACAAAAAAGAGGTTCTAACATTGAGACTGTCAAACAACAGGTTGAAAATTTTAAAAATGGGTTCCCTTATTTAAACCTGGAACGGCCAGGCAAAATTGATGATGGTATCATTAAACTATCTGATGATGAAGTAGAAGCTTACATCACAACATATGATCAGGCAATACATGATTATGAAATACTGAAATTTGTACCTGCATCCGGGGCAGCCAGCCGTATGTTTAAAGCGCTCTTCTCTTTTATGGAAAAATATTCCGCATCTAAAGAGAATTATGAAAGATTCAAATCAGATGACAAATACACTCCTATTGTTGACTTTTTTAAGTCAATAGAAAAATTTGCTTTTTATGATGATTTAAAATCCATGTACCTGAAAAAGGAGGGAGAGGCCATCGAAGAGGCATTACTAAAAAAAGAATATAATAAAATACTTGAATATTTGCTTACAGAGAAAGGCCTTAATTATGGGGCACTTCCAAAAGGACTACTAAAATTCCATAAGTATGAGGATGGTGAAAGAACACCTTTTGAAGAACATCTTGTAGAAGGAGCAAAATACGCCAAAGGGAAAAACAATACCGCTAATCTACATTTCACAGTCTCTCCTGAACATAATGAAAAGTTCAGTGAGATTTATCAGAAGGAACGTGCCCGATATGAAAATAAAATGAATGTTAAATATGATATGTCATTTTCCGAACAAAAGCCTTCCACTGATACCATAGCAGTCGATATGGACAATAATCCTTTCAGAGCGCATGACGGAACTATCCTATTCAGGCCAGCGGGGCATGGTGCGCTGCTCGATAACTTAAATGATCAGGATGCAGACATAATTTTCATAAAAAATATCGACAATGTAGTTCCTGACAGTATAAAAGAAGAAACCATAAGGTTCAAAAAAGCCCTTGCAGGTATTCTATTAAATTATCAAAAAACCATTCATGGGTATTTAAATACACTGGAATCAGGAAGGTACACCGAAAATGATGTGGATGACATGTGGAGTTTCCTGAATAAAAATTTAGGTATAAATGCTTTAGAGGGGGAAGATAAATCTCAGACGCTAAAGCAATTGCTTGACAGGCCGGTTAGGGTATGTGGAATGGTGAAAAGCGAGGGTGACCCCGGAGGAGGGCCTTTTTGGGTAAAAAATGCATCAGGAAATATTACCCTTCAAATAGTCGAAACCGCCCAGATTGATTTATCTGATGAAAGGCAAAAGGAAATTTTTAATGGAGCCACACATTTTAATCCTGTTGATCTGATTTGCGGTACCAAAAACTATAAGGGGGAAAAGTACAATCTTCTTGATTTCAGGGACCTCAACACAGGGTTTATAACACAAAAATCCAAGAGCGGAAAAGACCTTAAAGCACAGGAATTACCAGGATTATGGAATGGTTCTATGGCAAACTGGAATACAGTATTTGTGGAAGTACCTTCAATAACATTCAATCCCGTTAAGCAGGTCAACGACCTATTAAAAGAAAACCATCAATAGGAATGGTTTAACATTTTGAAACAAAACCAACAGCTCTATTTTATTGCTTTGTTGCCACCTGAAGCAATAATGAATGAAATAACAAATCTGAAAAATTTTGTATTTGAAAAATATAAAAGTAGGCAGGCATTAAATTCACCCCCTCATATCACCTTGCACATGCCTTTTAAATGGCGAGAAGATAGAGAAGATAAAGTGATTGATTCAATTCAGGAAGTTTCAGGAGGTATGAACCCATTTATTATCTCTTTAAATGGATTTGATTTTTTTAAGCAAAGGGTCGTTTTTATAAAAGTGTGTCTTTCAGAAGAACTAAAATACTTACAGGAAAAAATAGCTAAAATGGCAGCCCAGAATTTAAAAATAAATAATGCCGATTATAAAAACCGTCCTTTTCATCCTCACATTACCATAGCTTTTAGAGATCTGAAAAAGGAAAATTTCCAAGTTGCCCGTAATTATTTTGAAAAACAGGATTTCTCAAGAAATTTTACGACAAAAGATATTTCGCTATTAAAGCATAATGGTAAATATTGGGAGGATTACTTCAAAGTACCCCTGAAATCAATCAAGTAATGAAAAAACTTCCTGCAATAAGCTGGTCACCCTTGCCAGTGGATCTTCCCTGATGTTGGCTTCCTCTTCTTCAATTTTTAGGAATAATCCATCTAACCCTTCTTCTGTAGCAAAAGCAGACAAATCGGTTTCAGGTATTTGTTCTAATCCAGCTAAGGAAGCAAGACTTTCACTAGTCAAAATACCGGTAGGTATATTGGTGGACAGGATATTGTTGTACTCTGAAATAAACGAATTATAAACTGATTCAACGCTTTGATCGCCTATATTAACAGAATTAACTGCCACATCTATCCTCGGTTCATAGGTGTTAAAAAGTGATTGAAAGGTATTATCCCTTAAAAAAGTTGTTGCGGCATCATCAGGTCCAAAAAGGATGTTGTTGGCGTCTACAATGGTGATTCCGGTTATGGCATCAAAAAATATTGGTCCGGCCTCGCTTGCTGCACTTTCGGCCGCCCTGTTTATACCGGTTATCAAGTTATCCTCCAGGCCGGCGAGGCTGCTAATGTTTAGCAATGGCACACCCGTATTGTAAATCTCCTCGCCGGTCAGCGTTTCCAGTCCAAAGATATCTATTTCAATAGCCTTGAAAGCAGCTATTTTTTCTTCTACCTCATCGGGAAGTAATATTTTTACAGCCTGGTCTTTCAGATAACCGTCTACTCTTGCAAGTCGACTCACCGCTGTATCCGTACCTACCCGCAGTGCTTCTTTCAAGCCAGCAGCAATATTTGGGTCATCACTACCCCCCTCATCTTCAAAGAGTTCACAAGAGGAAAGCAAGGATACGATTATAATTGAAATTAAGATATTTTTCATATTATTCTTCTTCCATAAATGGATAGCGATAATCAGTAGGTGGATTAAAATTTTCTTTTATTGTTCTTGTTGATATCCAACGGACAAGGTTCAGATAGTAACCTGCTTTATCATTTGTACCTGAACCTCTTGCTCCTCCGAATGGCTGCTGGCCTACTATTGAACCTGTTGGCTTATCATTGATATAAAAATTACCAGCTGCATTAACCAGTTTTTCAGTGGCTAACTCAGCAGCGTATCGATCATTGGAGAAAACTGCTCCTGTCAAAGCGTAAGGAGATGTATTATCGACCAGCTCAAGAGTCTCCTCAAAGCGATCATCCTGGTAAACATAAATAGTCACCACAGGCCCGAATATTTCCTCACACATGGTAACATAACTTGGATCATGGGCCAGGATTACAGTCGGTTCAATGAAGTAACCTTCAGATTTGTCATATTTTCCTCCTATGATTACTTCAGCCATGTTACTTTCTTTAGCCTGATCAATGTACTTGGAAATTTTATCAAAAGCTTTTTCATCAATGACTGCATTCATGAAGTTAGTAAAGTCTTCAGGGCTGCCCACATTTATGGATTGAATATCTTTTTCCAAAAGGCCTTTAAGATCTTCCCACATGCCAGAAGGCACATAAACACGCGAAACGGCACTACATTTTTGACCTTGATATTCATAAGCCCCTCTTACAATTGCTGTAGAAAGTGCGGGTACATTAGCCGAGTGATGCGCAATAATAAAATCCTTTCCACCGGTCTCGCCAACTATCCTCGGGTATGATTTATAAACATCGATTTTCTCCCCAATGATCTTCCATAAGTTTTTGAAAACAGTTGTACTTCCTGTGAAATGCAAGCCAGCAAATTCCGGATGATTAAATATTACCTCTCCGGCTTCAGGCCCGTTAACGAATATTAGGTTTATTACACCATCTGGCAGCCCGGCTTCATGGAGGACTTCCATAATTATTTTAGCTGAGTAAATCTGGTTATGGGCTGGCTTCCAAATAACTGTGTTTCCCATCATAGCTGCTGATGTGGGCAGATTTCCAGCTATAGCAGTGAAGTTGAATGGTGTTATTGCAAAAATAAAACCTTCCAATGGACGATATTCCATCCTGTTCCACACTCCATCCGCAGATTCAGGTTGACCCTCATAAATCTGCTGCATATAATAAACATTAAATCTTAAAAAATCGATTAACTCACACGCTGCATCTATTTCAGCCTGGAATGCTGCTTTCGACTGGCCCAACATGGTGGCTGCGTTGATTTTTGACCGGTATGGCCCGGCCAGCAGGTCAGCAGCTTTCAAAAATATGCTTGCTCTGTGCTCCCAGCCTAAATTTGCCCATGCCTCTTTAGACCCCAGTGCGGCATTGATCGCCTGCTCAACATGAGATTTATCACCCTGGTTGTAGTATCCAAGGGTATACTTATGGTCATGAGGCGGTGCAATTCTTCTCTTATCTTTTGTAGTGATTTTATCCTGGCCAATGAACATAGGCACATCAATTTCGATGGACTTTAATTCAGCGATCGTATTTTTTAACACTTCTCTTTCCTTTGAATCCGGAGCAAACGATATGTTCGGTTCATTTTCTGGGAATGGTACTTGGAATATTCCTTTAGGCATGATCTTATTGGATTTTTTTTAAAAAAACTTTCTATTAGTCTTATACAAACCTAAGCTAAAAATCAGCTTTGTTAAAGTATTTCAACTAATTCATGAAGGGATGTGATATCGGTAATGTTGTCAGGTTTTGGTGTGTTTAGTGGGTTAAAGTAGATTGCCTCAATTCCAAAATCTATAGCGCCTTTTATGTCTGTATTTAAATTATCACCAACCATAATACTTTGGTCAGGATTTGCACCACTATGCTTAAACGCATAATCAAATATCCCTGAATAGGGCTTTTTATGACCTGAACTCTCGGAGGTAAAGACTTTCTTAAAATATTTATTCAATCCCGCATTTTTAATTTTAATTGTTTGAATGTCATCAAAACCATTAGTGATAATATATAAAGAAAATTTTTGCTGGAGATGGGTTAAAGTTTCATGTGCGTGAGGCAGTGTATTAGATTTTTGGGGACATCCTATCAAATAATCATTTCCGATACCTGGTGGGAAAAATTTTAAAGGAAATTCAAGCTGATCAAATATAATCTTAAATCGCATCTCCCTGATGTATTTCTTGGAAACATATCCATGGTTATATTCCTCCCATAGGCTCTCATTAACTGTTAAAAATGTATCAACCAGGTCCTCCGCAGTGAAATATCCCTTCTCCTCAAACCCATATCTTTGATATAATTCGATCAACGTCTCACGAGCATTCAAATTATAATCCCATAAAGTATTATCAAGGTCAAAAAATATGTATTTGATGTTGTCCTTCTTCATTTCTTCCAATTTTTAGATTCTATTTTATTGGTGGCCAGTTCCCGGTTGGAATACATAATTTCATAGTTTTCCAGATCCTGTTGTAGTTGATTATCTTTATTCAAGAACTCAAAAAGCAGTGAGATTATCTCCTGTACCTCATCCTTAATTGAGTAAAAAGTCCATTGCTCATATTTGCGTTGCTTAACTAACCCTGCATTTTTAAGGTAATTTATATGTCGTGATGTTTTGGCCTGCGTATAATCCAGAATTCTTTCTAAGTCGGAGATGGTTACTTCAACTTTATTGTTCATGATGAACAACATCCTAATCCGGGGTTCTTCTGAAAATGACCTGAAGATTCTGGTACCATAATTTAGACTTAAGTTCTTAAGCTTCATTAATTAAATCTTTATAAACAATAAATTACGTATTTTCGTGGATACAGAAAACTTTAAAGGTCTCTATAGCATTAAATAGAAAAAGGATTAATATTGACATCTGGTAAGCATCACATTCATATCCTACTAATAACCCTTTCTTTCTTAACCTTGTTTGTCAAGGTTAACGCACAAGACAAGGATGTAATTCAATTTTCAGGGGTTGTGGTTGGTAAAGATAGTACCAATGGGCTGCCTGGCGTTCACCTTTTTTTGCCTGAGTCCGGTCGTGGAACGACATCAAACCTTTACGGTTATTTTTCGCTACCTGTCGAAACAGGAGATACATTATTAATATCATCTGTTGGATATCAAAGAAGGACAGTTGTGGTTCCTAAAACCGAAGAGCAAAGCATTACCCTGGTCATTGAATTAGTTGAAGACACAACAGTACTGGATGAGATAGAAATTTTCCCGTACCCAACAGAGGAATTGTTCAAGGAAGCTATACTCACATTAGAGTTACCTTATCAGGATGATCTGGATAATATGAATGAATGGTTACGCAGTGAACAAATGAAAGAAATGTATAAACATATTCCAATGAGTGCAAATGCCAACCACAGATATTTCATGGATCTACAGATACAAGCGATACAGGATAAATTTCAACCCAGAACCAATCCCCTTTTGAACCCTTTTGCATGGGCAAGATTCATTCAGTCAATTAAAAAGGGTGACCTAAAAAACAAAAATTAAAAGATTATCAAATTGTACTGCTGAATAATTGAGTCTTGGGCTTACTTTTCCACAGCCTTTCGTCTAAAGCCATGCATATATTTCTGACAAATGGCTTTCCTTTTTGCAATACTCGCAGATAGTTACTCCCTAAGGCAATCAATGCATCTTTTTCAAATTCTCCCAAACGATCAGTGGTTTCTTCATTGATGACATCCGGGCCACTGCTCCAATAAGTGAAAAAATTACACATTACATCTAAAATGTGTTTGCGGATGATTAAATCATTTTCACTAAGCTTATGTCCTCGGAAGAATGGAAATCTGCCTTGCTTTACTGCGTCCTGGTAATCTTTAAGTTTTTTTTCATTTTGTATAAATCCTGTCCAGCTATCGCTTATTGAAGACACACCAAGCCCTACCAGTAAATGATTTTTTTGATTGGTATAACCCATAAAATTCCTATGTAGGGTTCCAGTCTTGAATGCTTTAAATAAAGAATCCTTCCTGCGGGAAAAATGATCCATACCTATTTCCTGATACCCTTCATTTATCAATAATTGCTTTCCTTCTTCATAGATCTGCTGCTTGGTAGCTGTATCCGGAAGATAAGTTTCCAAAACTTTTTGGGCAGGCTTCATCCATGGTACATAGGCAAAGCTGTAAAATGCTATGCGGTCAGGATTTAATAACTTGGTTTTGTATATCGTTTCGTAAATCGTATCCCTGTTTTGTAATGGCAAGCCATAGATCAGATCATAATTGATGGATTCATAACCTATCATTCTAGCCAGATAGGTAATCATTTCCACTTGTTCATAAGTTTGAACTCGATTGATCACTTTTTGAACTTCCTCATTGAAATCCTGAATACCAAGGCTTAAGCGGTTGAATCCCAGCTTATGTAGTTCGTTAAGATGATCAAATGAGGTGTTACCCGGATGAGCCTCAAAACTCATCTCAACATCTGGCGGAAGCCGGCTGGTGGATAGAATGGTACCAACCAATTGAACAAGGTTTTCTGGCGAAAAAAAAGTTGGGGTTCCTCCTCCTAAATGGATTTCTTTGATCAATGGCTTTTCCCCGAAAGTATTTAAATACAAATTCCATTCGGCCAGTAAGCTTTCTATGTAGGGGTTTTCTACTTTATGGTTTTTTGTTATTCTGGTATTACAACCGCAATAAGTGCATAAACGCTCACAAAATGGTAAATGGATATATAAGCTTAATCCCTCGGATTTATAATGCTGATATGATTTTGCTATTAAATGTTCCCAATCCGTCTGATTGGGGTTATTATCCCAATACGGAACGGTTGGATAACTGGTGTATCTGGGTCCTGGTACGTTGTATTTTTTGATTAATTCATGATCTATCATGGCTGACAGTTTGTTATTTGATCTGGGTTATCAGTCGGGTTTATCGTAGGACTAAGGTAAGGAATTCCTAAAGAAAGGCCTCTGATGACTAGTAAAAGACCCATTACCAGTGCAATCTTTGGTAATATCTGTTTAATTTTTACACGATACTTTATTTTTAACCAATTGGATGATGCGCCAAATAGCATCATAGCCGGCCAGGTACCTAATGCAAATCCAACCATAAATATTCCAGCATTTAATGGACTACCAGTATTTGCTGCGCCCGCGGCTGCTATGTACACCAATCCACAAGGAAGAAAGCCATTTAAAAAACCAATAAATAAGTGGCCAACTGAATATTTTATTGAGAGTAGCTTTGAAATATTTTTTTTCAATGGTCTTAACGCCCATCCTAAAAATCTATCTTCTAAAAGCGTATGCCTTGAGGGGAACAAGAAATACAGAATAATAAATGATCCCATAATTATGGAAAGTGATTGTTGGATGCCCCAGAGTGAAGCGCCTCGTCCTATTAGACCAAATACCAATCCAATTAAGGTATAGCTCACAAGCCGGCCTGACTGATAGAGGACAAGACCAATTGCTTTATTCCATTTACTTGATTGATTATAAGGTAAAGCCAGAACAATTGGCCCGCACATCCCTAAACAATGTAAACTTCCTATAAATCCTATGAAAAATGCGAACCAGAACATAAATCAATTAATGAAAATAGATTCTTCCTTGTAGTAATCCGTCATCCCATCACTCCAGTCCACCTTTAACTTGTAATAACCTTTTAAAAGGTCCTGGGTATTTATGATTTGTCGGTTATTGTTATCAGTAGTCACCGGGTAGTTTTTATCAAATAATTTATTTGAAGGACGAAACAACTGAATATTTCCACTAAGCTTTGATCCGTTATCCGGGAAATTAATTACCAACTGCCTCTCCCGCATCTCAATGTCAAATTCAATATTACTGGCATTTGCTATCTTGTCAATTTGCTGCTGGTAATTCAATTCACGCTTGTAGTAGTCATCCGCTACAAGGTTAATATCCTGCTGAAAGCATCGGACAACCATGTATACCATGATGCCTACAAAGACAACATACGCAAAAACAATCTTATATCCCCAATTCATATATTTTTTTTATGGTCCTAAAAATCTAGTATTAACAGTCTGCATCAGTTCACCACTGGAAAACACACCAATCTTAATTTTGGTACTCATTTGCGTTAAATCATCCCTATCGAACACAACAAATAAGGCACCTTCGGCTACGCTCTGTGGAGTGATATTAATAGTCTTACCGACCACCTCAATAGCCCCTTCTTTATCCAGTAATTCCAAATTGATTACCTTATGTTTATTGGTCTTATTGACAATATTGTAATTATACAGATTACTTATTTTGTTATCTTCTCTTTCCTGGAACATTATGCCTGAGGTCCTTAGAATCGTGGTTTCTATATCAGTCCGAATGAGTAACAGGGTAATCAATACACCGATCAGGGCCACCAATACTGCTGAGTAAGCTTTCATCCGCCCGGTAAACTTAAATTTTTTACCATCCGCTACATTGGATTCTGCTGCATACCTGATCAAACCTCTGGGTAGATCTACTTTGTCCATCATTTCATCACATGCATCAATGCAGGCAGTACAATTAACACATTCTAACTGCGTGCCATTTCTTATATCAATACCTGTAGGACACACATAGATACACTGTTTACAATCGATGCAATCGCCCTTCCCTACAGCTGAACGATCTTCATCTTTTCTGTATTTTGCCCTTTTTTCTCCCCGCTTATAATCATAGCTTATAACCACAGAATTTCGATCCAGCAAGACACCTTGCAACCTTCCATAAGGGCAAACATTGGTGCAAACCTGCTCCCGGAAGGTTGAGAAGATGTAGTAAAAGATCCCTGTGAATGCCATCATCGCAATGAACCCAGCGAGGTTCTCGCCCGGCGGGCTACTTATTACTTCAAATGTCTTTTCTATCCCTATGATGTAACTCATCAAGGTATGCATTATTAAAAAAGAAATAGCTACGAATATAAGATGCTTAGACCCTTTTTTAATTATTTTATTAGTATCCCACGGTTGTTTCCTGAGTCTCTTCTGGGCGGTCCAGTCGCCTTCAATCCAGTATTCAATTCTTCTGAACACCATTTCCATAAAGATAGTCTGCGGACAAACCCATCCACAAAAAATCCTGCCATATACTACAGTGAACAGTACAATAAAGACCACCAGGGATATCATTCCCAAAACAAAAAGGTGAAAATCCTGAGGCCAGAATACCTGACCAAAAATCACAAATTTTCTTTCAAAGAAATTAGCTAATAAAAATGGCTCACCATCTATTTTAATAAATGGAGCGCCAAAAAGTATAGCCAATAAAAATATACTAACACCAATCCTGGCATTTGTATATTTACCTTTAGGTTTTTTTGGGAATATCCATCTCCTGTTACCATGCTCATCCAATGTTGATAGCGAATCCCGAAATTCCTCTTCGTATAACGAATCATCTGTTTTTGGAATATCAACTTCCTTCCCGTTATGTTTTTCCCCGGTGGCCAGATCTTCCATCTTAAATATTTAATTGTGCTACTTCCTTACTTTCGCCATCTTCTTTTTCTTCTTCATCATCCTCCCGCTCATAAAGTTCTCCCTGAGGTTCTTTTGGTTTTGGAGGATTTGTGCCTTCAAACGTAATGATGTAGCTAGCCACCTCCTGCATTTGTTTTGGAGTTAACTGTGACTGCCAGGCTATCATTCCTTTTTCAGGAACACCGTATTTTATTATTTTGAATATATCTTCAATTGCACCACCATGTATCCAATACTTATCTGCAAAATTTGGTCCTACCCCACCTTCTCCCTGTTGGCCATGACACGCTACGCAGTGCGTTTGGTAAACCTCTTCCCCGCTAGCCAGGCTGCTCGCAGCTGTAAGCACTTTAACGTTTGATTCATCTACGTTTTCAGCCTGTTGTTCCATATAAGCGGCTATTCGAGCTTCAGCCTGCTCCATCTCCATGGCATATTCTTCTTCCTGAGTTGGGCCGGTTTTTAGTACATGAAAATGTATTAGATAGACAACCGCAAAAACTATTGTCACATAAAATAAGCCTGTCCACCATGGGGGAAGTTTATTATCCAGCTCCCGAATGCCATCATATGAGTGGTCGGTAAGCACTTTCTGTTCTTGCTGTACGGGTACAGATTGGGTTAATCCCTTCATGATTTTAACAAGGAACGACTCTTCTACAGACTTGGGCGTATATACTTCCTGCGTTTCTTCCGTTTTTTGTTCAAATTCCCCGCGTTGCATGGCAATAAATGCCCTAACCACGCTTAATAAAACGATTAAAACGATAAGTATCAATAAACTGACAAATAATGCCAGGCCCAGTGTCACTTCCAGTAAATTCTGTTCAAGCCAGGATGTCTCTGTTTCGGCTGATTGGGCAAGTATTGGTTGTGATAGGAACAATAACCCCGTAATGATAAAATATTGTAAGGTTTTCATTTTATTCTCTGTTAGAATCAGTTTCATCTATTGGTAAATTAGCTACCTCTTCAAGGTCTCTTTTTTTGGTATTGATTACCCAAATGATTAGAACCAAAAAGAATATGAAGAATATAAGAAATGAAAGCACGGGGTATATTTCTATACCCGTGATGCTTTCCATATGATGTTTAATAAATCGAAGCATAATTATTCTCCTTTATTGTTTTTAATATCTGTTCCAAGTCGTTGTAAGTAAGCTATCAGCGCAATGATTTCCTTCTCCTCCCTGGCTTCAATATCTGCACTTTTCAGGCTGGCAACGATCTCTTTCCTTTGTTTAATTATATCGCCCATTGCTATCTCTTCATAGCCTTCTTCATATGGTACACCGATGGTGCGCATTGCGTTGACCTTTTGTTTGGTAAGACTCAGGTTTAGGTCTTGGTTATAAAGCCATGGGTACCTTGGCATCAGGGAACCTGGAGACATTGATTCTGGTTCCAGCATGTGGTAATAATGCCATGAATCAGGATATTTACCGCCTACTCTTGCCAGGTCTGGCCCTGTTCGTTTGGACCCCCATAAAAATGGATGGTCATAGACAAATTCACCGGCCTTTGAGTATTCTCCATATCTTTCAGTCTCTGACCGGAATGGCCTGATCATTTGTGAGTGGCAGTTATTACACCCCTCTCTGATGTAAATATCCCTACCGTGTAATTCAAGCGGTGTGTATGGTTTTACACTTGCTATGGTTGGAATATTTGATTTAACCAGGAAGGTAGGTATGATTTCTATTAATCCACCGATAACGACAACAATCAAACTCCAAACAAGGAACCTTACTGGTTTCCATTCCAGTAGTCTTCTGTGCCATGGCTCATCGGCAGAAGGCTTGTAACCTTTGCTTAATGGGGCAGCTTCGGCTTTTTCATTACTCAAGAACTTGCCAGCACCCGCAGTTTTGATCAGGTTATAGACCATTAGGAATACACCACTTAAGTAAAGTAACCCTCCAAAAGCCCTGATCATGTACATAGGTTTGATCTGGGTAACTGTTTCCAGGAAGTTAGGATAGGCCAACATTCCCGCTTCAGTGAATTGCTTCCACATTAAGCTTTGCGTAAGTCCGGCCCAATACATTGGCAGTGCATAGAACACAATACCTAAAGTGCCAATCCAGAAATGGGCATTTGCTAGTTTAAGGGAGTATATTTTAGTACCAAACATTCTTGGTATAAGGTAATAGAGCATACCAAAAGTAAGCATACCATTCCATCCCAGACCTCCAACATGGACGTGAGCAATTGTCCAATCGGTGAAGTGGCTTATGGCATTTACATTTTTCAAAGAGAGCATTGGCCCTTCAAAGGTGGACATACCATAGGCTGTAATAGCTACTACCATAAATTTGAGTACAGGGTCTTCTCTTACTCTATCCCAGGCACCCCGTAAAGTAAGTAATCCGTTTAGCATTCCTCCCCATGATGGGGCAATCAACATTATGGAAAATACGGTACCTAAAGACTGAGCCCAATCAGGGAGGGCATTATATAATAAATGGTGCGGGCCTGCCCAGATATAAATGAATATCAAGGCCCAAAAATGTATGATTGATAATTTATAGGAATATACAGGTCGGTTTGCAGCTTTTGGAACGAAGTAGTACATCAGTCCGAGGTAAGGCGTAGTCAAGAAGAATGCTACCGCATTATGTCCATACCACCATTGCACCAATGCATCCTGAACGCCTGCATACCATGAGTAGCTCTTAAACATTGCAACAGGTATCTCTATAGAGTTACCAATATGCAACATAGCCACAGTTACAAATGTCGCGATGTAAAACCAAATGGCAACATACAGATGGCGCTCCCTTCTTTTCATGATGGTCATCATCATGTTTAAACCAAATACTACCCAGATCAGCGCAATAGCAATATCAATAGGCCATTCCAACTCTGCATATTCTTTACTGGAAGTTAAACCGAGGGGCAGGGTTATGGCTGCAGAAAGGATAATCAACTGCCATCCCCAGAAATGGATCTGGCTAAGCAAATCACTATACATCCTGGTTTTACATAATCTTTGTAAAGAATAATACACCCCGGCGAAGATACCGTTGCCAACAAATGCAAAGATCACTGCATTGGTATGTAAAGGCCGGATTCTCCCAAAGGTAGTGTACTGAATCCCGAAACTTAGGTCCGGGTAAAACATTTGGATAGCTGCATATAAGCCAACCAACATTCCGATAATACCAAATACTACTGAAGCTATTAAAAACCAGTTGACAATGGTGTTATCGTAATAAAACGTCTCCTTCTTAAGGGTTACGCCTTCAGATCGTTTGACCTGCGATTTTTCGACTGTTTGATCCATAAGGGTCTACTTATTTTTCGGATTTTTTGGTGGATTGTCAAATAATATTCTTACTGATGGAGAATAATCATCTTCATATTGACCAGACTTCCATGCCCACAAAAAAGCAATCAGAAAACCGATTGCTAATAAGATGCTAATACCTATCAATAAAAAGATCACTTTCATAATATTCCTTTATAAGGTCCTACAATGATACTAGGAGGCCTGATTGGACTAAATGAGTGCAATCAGAGGGTGTGCTGACTTTTATCAGGTATAAATAACTTTTCTTAAGGGTAATATAATCTGTGGCTGTTACAGATTATAAACCAATTTTAAAATGAAAAGTATCTCTTTTAGCATTGTAACATTTGTTTCCTTCATTTTTTCTTCTTGCAATGGTGATGAGCAAAAATGATTGACGAATCCTGCCAAGTTAAACTCAGATTTGTCATTGGAATTTTGTCATGAAGGGTTAAAGCCCAAAAAATCAGGCAC
>CAYSCZ010000052.1:0-20823 GCA_964429655.1 uncultured Roseivirgaceae bacterium | reverse complement strand
CTGATTTTTTGGGCTTTAACCCTTCATGACAAAATTCCAATGACAAATCTGGGGTTAATGATGATTAACGCCAAAATGTGCAATCAAGTACATCGATTATCTGAACAAGATGGGTAAACCCGTTCATGTTGTTGTGGTCCTGTTTGACAGAAAAATCAGGGATAATAGTGTAAAGAAAGTCAAAACAAGTGTTGGATCACCTCATCAATCTTTGAGAAGCTCTTGGGTGTGATGTTAGAATTAAGGTCAGATTTATGCTTTGCAATGGCGATGCGTTTAAAACCAAGCTTATCTGCTTCTTTTACCCTCATTTCCAAACGGTTGATGGTTCGTAGTTCGCCTCCCAATCCTATCTCAGCAGCAAAGCACACGCTTTGGTGAATGGGTATTTCCTCATAGGATGAAACAATTGAGCAGCATACAGCCAAATCCAATGCAGGGTCGTCCACTCTTATTCCGCCTGCGATATTCAAAAATACGTCCTGCTGCCCTAGTCGGTACCCAACCCGCTTTTCCAACACCGCCAGAAGCATATTCATTCTTTTCGAATCATAGCCGGTGCAGCTTCTCTGAGGTGTACCAAAGGTGGCGGGACTAACCAGCGACTGGACTTCGATCATCAAAGCCCTGTTTCCTTCCAGGGTCACACCAATAGCCACCCCACTTACTTTTTCACTCCTAGAAGAGATGAGTACCTCTGATGGATTTTCCACTGCTTTCATCCCTGCGGTGGTCATCTCATAAATTCCCAATTCTGATGCTGGCCCAAAGCGGTTTTTTAAGGTCCTAATAATTCGGTAGTTGTGGTGGCGATCACCTTCAAACTGAAGCACTGTATCCACCATATGCTCCAGGATTTTTGGTCCGGCAATTGAGCCTTCTTTGGTGATATGTCCGACCAGTATAAATGGAATCTCGGATGCTTTGGCGTATTCCATTATTTTATTGGTGCACTCCCGTATTTGAGATACGCTGCCTGAACCTGCCTGGATATCTGAGGTGGATAACGTTTGAATGGAATCAATAACTACAAGGCCAGGGCCTATTGCATCAATCTGATAAAAAATATTCTCCATAGAAGTTTCAGTGAATAGAAAGCACTGTTCATGAAGGCTGCCTAATCGTTCGGCACGCATCCTTATCTGGCTTTCGCTTTCCTCCCCTGAAATATAAAGTGTGGTAATGGCCCTTAAATCCAAGGCAAGCTGAAGCAGGAGTGTAGATTTACCAATACCCGGTTCGCCTCCCAATAATATCAAAGAACCCTGGACTATTCCACCTCCGAGTACACGGTTCAGTTCTGTATCCATACAATCAACCCGGTCGTGTTGGTCGTAGCAAACATTGGTAATGGGAACAGGTTTATTCTTATCCTCGCGTTTAGCCGGATTATTTTTTTCTTTTTGCAGGAGCTCCTCTACATAACTGTTCCATTCCCCACAGCTTGGGCATTTACCTATCCATTTCGGGGATTGTGTACCACATTTCTGACAAAAAAAGGCCGTTTTAGCTTTTGACAAAGGTTATAAAATTTGATTTACCCCTAACTTCTGCAGAACTTCACTCTTATAGTTCCTGCCAATAGGAATGTGATGCTTTCCAATTTCAATTTCTGAGGCAGAATAAGCATCAATCTTATCTTTGGAAACGATGAATGAACGATGAACTCGAATAAATTTTTCATCGGATAGCTTGAGCTCCATATAGCTTATTTTTTGATGGGTGACAATCTCTTTATTTTCAGTAACCACCTTTACGTAATCCTTGATGCTTTCAATATAAAGTATTTCTGATAACCTGACTTTCACCATCTTTTTGTCCACCTTGAAATAAATAAAAGGATCATTGGCGTCGGAAGCATTCTGCTTGGAGTATTGGTTGGTATTGTTGTCTAAATATTTATTAACTGCCTTCAGAAATCTTTCAAAGGGAATGGGTTTTAGCAGATAATCCACGGCTTCGAGTTCAAACCCTTCTAAAGCGTACTCACGGTAGGCAGTGGTAAATATGACCTTAGGAGGGTTATTAAGTGTTTTTAAAAGGTTGATGCCGGTTAGTTTTGGCATTTGAATATCAAGAAAAACTAAATCCACTGTATTCACCTGAAGAAATTCAAAGGCTGAGATAGCGTTCCTAAAGGATTTTTCCAGGGAAATTATCTCTATCCGCTCAATGTAAGAGGTAAGCACTTCTATGGCTAGCGGTTCATCATCAACGATAATACAATTAATGTTCATGCGGCTAATTTACTTTTGGAGGATAGGTTGATTTTTAATACTACCAGGTAAACATCCTTTTCATCGAAAGTTTGTAGCTCGTGGTTGTTTGGATATATCAGGTCAAGTCTTCTTTTTACGTTTTTTAAGCCGATGCCTTCATTGTTATTGGTTTGGTTGTTTCCATTACCGCCTTTACTATTTTCTGCTTTCAGGGTAAAATCATTGCCTTTGAGGGATAAATCAATGGATATCCAGGAGTGATGGATCTCCTTGCTTACACCATGCTTAAAGCAGTTTTCAACAAACGGTAGGATGAGCATAGGCGCTATCTGTTTATTCTCAATGTTGCCTTCTATGTTCAAACTAAATTCCAGCTTGTCACCATATCTTATTTTTTCAATATCAATGTAATTATTTATAAAGTCCACCTCATGCTGTAAGTCTACGGTATCGGCATTGCACTCATAAAGCATATAATTAATCAAATCCGATAATTTCAGGACCATCTCTGGTGCCTGGTCTGATTTTTTTAGAGTTAAGGCATACAGGTTATTCAGCGTGTTGAATAAGAAATGCGGGTGGATTTGAGTTTTCAGAAATTTAAGCTCGGCTTGTAATTTTTCTTTTACCAATACTTGCTGGTCCTCCCGGTTTTTAATCCAATATTTAAGCAGTTTAATGGCACCGGCAATAAATACAACCGGATAGATGCTAACGATAGATTTCAGGATTTTTAACCAGTAAAAAAGTGGGTACAGCTCCAGTCCCTGGGGGTAATAAAGCGGATATTCAACATAATAAGTAATTGTACGCTGTATCATACCTGCAACCATTACGAATATCGTAAACCACAAAAAAAATTCTTTATACCTGCTTTTGAGTAAATAATATGGCATTAAATAATAAATGCTGAAATAAGTTGCCAGAATCTTAACAGGCAGGTAAATGCCTTCCAGGAAAGCATATTTCAGGTAATTCTCATCAAAGCTGCCATAAAGGGTAACATAAAAAATATAATAAAATAGCCAAAAAGCTATGTGCTGGATAATCCTTGAGTTAAAAACACCGGGTAATATAGCAGCTGACATAGAACTAAATTAATACCTATAATCCAGATTTCTGAAATATTTCTATAGAAAGCAGGTATCGATAAATAAATGATGCTGCAATGTGGCATGGTATAACGAACTATAATAGCTATTTGTCTGCCCGTTTGTTAAATAATCACACTCGGATAATTATATCGATACTTTCGCCATTGGCCTATCAATAGTTAGATTTCCTTAAAAAACTTCTTATAGCGAGGTATACGATATAAAAACTGTAGATACAATGCCGGTGCCATCAATAGTGTTAGCACTTGGTTATGACAGAAAAAGTTGATGTCATCAACAATCTTAGAATTGCTATCATCAGCTTTAAGCACTTTGTGGGTGTGCTCCCAAAAACTTAAAAAGAATGGCAACTTTATACCCTTATCCACAAAGGTGAATCCTCCCTCATCAGTATGGTCATGTGTGATTTCACTGGTCCATTGCTGCTTAAAGAATATAAAATTCAATTCAAGTGATACGATATCACCTTTTTGGGAGCCATCAAATCTTTTGAGTTTCACCGGTGGAAAGGGTGGATTAAGATACATGAAGAGTTTTTGATTGAAGTTTTCCCTGATCTTTAAAAAATTGCTGGCAACGGGAGTCTCTATTATTATCCTCACTTCTTAAATTTCTTTTTTTGCTTGCTCCCAGTATTTATCCATCTCCTGAAGGGACATTTGTGTAATGATTTTACCATTATTTTTTGATGCCCGCTCTATATAGTTAAATCTTTTAATGAACTTTTTATTAGTTTTCTCCAGTGCATCCTCTGGGTTTATTCCAACAAATCTTGCATAATTCACCAGGGAAAAAAGCAGGTCACCAAACTCTTTTTGTGCTTCTTCCTGTTTGCTTCCATGATCTATTTCCCGCTTAAACTCTTCCATCTCCTCTTTAACCTTGTCCCATACCTGTTCACTTTTTTCCCATTCAAACCCCACACCACGTGCTTTTTCCTGTATGCGCATGGCTTTAATCAATGCAGGTAAGGATTGCGGCACACCGCCAAGGACTGAGGCCTCTCTGCCCTTTTCCTTCAATTTTATTTTTTCCCAGTTCTCTTTAACCGTATTTTCGTCCTGGGCAATGGTATCTCCATAAATATGCGGGTGGCGCTCAATCAATTTATCACATATGCCGTGGGTCACGGTTTCAATATCAAAAGCATCGCTTTCTGAGGCTATTCGTGAATAGAATACGATATGAAGCAAGAGATCACCCAACTCCTTTTTAACCTCCTTCATATCACCCGCTAAGATGGCATCTGAGAGTTCATAAGTCTCTTCTATTGTGAGGTGACGAATGCTTTCCATAGTTTGCTTTTTATCCCAGGGGCATTGCTCCCGAAGCTCATCCATTATGGTCAGGAGCCTGTCGAATGCTTTTAACTTTCCAGGCCGTTTTGTATCCTGCACTACTTCAGATTTATTCATTATTCGTTATTTACTGTAAACTATTACCTTTATTTTCGTTGTTTAAAGATGAAAAGAATATTTAGAATAGAAGAAATAATTATCGATATATGACAACTATACTGCTCGGAATTGGATTTATAGCCTTGTTTTTCATTTTGATGTCTGTTCGATTATTATTTCTAAAAAACGGAGAATTCAAAGGTACCTGCGCATCTCAAAATCCTTATTTAAATAAAGAAGGCACCACATGTGGCTACTGCGGAAAAACAGTGAAACAAGGTGACGACTGTAACAATAAAGAGTCTGAAGTAAATAAAGTCCTGGCTAAGTTCAGTTAATTCCCCTCAGTATAATTATTTATCTTTGCCTTCCTTTATTAAAACAGGGATGGCTTGACACTAATAAAATCAATTTCAGGAATAAGGGGTACGATTGGAGGTTCAATTAACGAATCTCTCACCCCCTTCGATATTGTTAAATTTTCATCAGCATTTGCTTCCTGGCTCCACCAAAAAACTGACAAAAAAACGATTGTGGTAGGTAGAGACGCGAGGTTGTCTGGTGAAATGGTCTCAAACCTCATCAGTTCCACATTTATTGCTATGGGATTTGATGTTGTAGACCTGGGATTATCCACAACACCAACAGTGGAGATAGCTGTGACAGACCAACAAGCCGCGGGCGGGGTGATCATTACAGCTAGTCATAACCCCATGCAGTGGAATGCACTGAAGTTACTCAATGAAAATGGAGAATTTATATCTGCCAAAGATGGTCAGGACCTCCTCGAAATAATTGATGAAGCGCACGACTTCGTTGGGGTAAATAAGCTTGGGAAACTTATAAGGCAAAATGATTACATCGATATTCATATTGAAAAAATACTAAACCTTGATCTGGTTGATATTGAAGCTATTAAAAACCGGAAATTTAAGATAGCCGTCGACGCGGTTAATTCCACTGGAGGCATAGCAGTTCCAAGGTTATTGAAAGCACTTGGCGTGGATGAGGTGACGGAATTTTACTGCGAACCAACGGGACATTTCCCACATAATCCAGAACCTTTACCGGACAACATTACACACATTTGTAATGAAATCGATAAAGGCAAATTTGATCTGGGCATTGTTGTCGATCCGGATGTTGACCGTCTGGCATTAATTTGCGAAGATGGTGTCCCTTTTGGTGAAGAATACACACTTGTTTCAGTAGCTGATTACGTACTGAAAAATAATCCGGGAAATACTGTTAGCAATTTGTCCTCCACCAGGGCCTTAAAAGATATAACCATAAAAAACGGAGGCACCTACCTTCCCTCTGCTGTTGGAGAGGTTAATGTGGTGGAGAAAATGAAGGAATGTGATGCCGTTATAGGTGGTGAAGGTAATGGTGGAATTATTTATCCGGTGCTGCATTATGGCAGGGACGCGCTGGTTGGGATAGCCTTATTTCTTTCCCACCTGGCACATTTCGGCAAGAGTGCCTCCATGCTACGCTCTACTTATCCTAATTACCACATCTCAAAAAATAAGATTGAGCTGACCCCAGCGCTAGATGTGGACAAGGTTCTATCAGCAGTAAAAGAAAAATACAAAAAATCTGACCTTGTTACCATCGATGGGGTAAAAATCAACTTTGAAAGAGATTGGGTACATCTTAGAAAATCAAATACAGAGCCAATAATCAGGATTTATTCAGAATCTGATACTCAGGCCACTGCCGAACATTTGGCGAACAAAATCATCTCAGATATTAAAGAATTCATTAATAACAAATAGCCTAGATATGGAGGTTTATCTTGATAATGCAGCCACAACACCTATAGATCCTGTGGTTGTGGAAGCGATGATGCCTTATATGAAAAATCAATATGGTAACCCCTCTTCAATACATGCACATGGTAGAAAAACCCGCTCAGCGATAGAAAGATCGAGAAAAAAGATCGCTGAATTACTCAATGCATCCCCTGCTGAAATCTTCTTTACCTCAGGAGGAACAGAAGCAGATAACACCGCCATCATAGGAGCAATAGAAAAATATGACATTAAGCATATTATCTCCACTAAAATTGAGCATCACGCTGTAATGCATACTATTGAATTTTTGGAAAAATGTGGCAAAGTAAAAACAACTTATCTTGACCTGGATGAAAAGGGCAATTTCGAGCCTGATCAACTATCTACCACTTTGAGGGATAATCCAAAATCATTGGTAAGTATCATGCAGGGAAACAACGAGATTGGTAACCTGACCGACATAGAAGAAATTGCAGAATTGTGCCAGGAGTATGGCGCGCTATTACATTCGGATACAGTTCAAACCGTCGGTCATTTTACCCATGACCTTCAAAAGCTAAAAGCAGACTTCATAGTTGGTTCTGCCCATAAATTCCATGGCCCAAAAGGTATAGGATTCCTTTATATAAAAAATGGCAACAAAATTCCACCTTACATTCATGGTGGGGCACAGGAGCGAAATATGCGTGGCGGAACTGAAAATGTTTATGGGGTGGTCGGACTAACCGAGGCATTATCCATTGCTTATGAAAATATGGAATCACATAGAAACCATATCCTGGATCTGAAAAATCATATGATCAGTCAACTGAAAGAAATTGCGGGACTTGAATTCAATGGCTATTCTGACGATGAAGATAAAAGCCTCTACACAGTTCTTAATGTATGCACACCAGCTTCTGATAACAATGATATGCTGCTTTTTAACCTGGATATAAAAGGAATATCAGCCTCAGGAGGCAGTGCCTGTTCTAGTGGATCTGACATTGGCTCTCATGTAATCGCAGCACTCAACAAACCCAAAGACCGGGGAACCATTCGATTCTCTTTCAGTAAAATGAATACTAAAGAAGAAATTGATTATACTGTTGCCTGTTTAAAAGATATCTTAGGCTAAGGCGTAAGGATATTTGCCTCCCAAATGATGTAAGAGTAGACAATAAACCTCAAAAACCTGAATAAGGTAAAGGTAAAAAACTTCCTTAATGGATATTTAACTGCGCCAATCAACATACAAATGCCTGAAAATGGCAACGGGGTTAAAGCAGCAACAATCAATAAAAAACCACCATATTTATTCAGTAGCCTTTCATATTTTCCTAAAAAATTAATTTTCAAGATCCTGTACAATCGAGTCTGATTGAGATAAGAACCAATAAAAAATCCGATATAACCCGATATGTATGACAAAATTGATAGTGTGATTATATTTCCAACATAATGGGAAACTAATCCATTCCTAAGCGACCAAAACATAAATATTTCCGGCGGGATAATTCCAAAAACAACCTCAGAAGCAAAAAATATCGAAAAGATCAAGAAAGGCTTTTCCGATATAGGAGATATAAGCTCAAAAAAGTCAAAATTTAACTTATTCTTCGCATAAATTAATAACCCAATTAACACCGCCAACCAAGCCAATCCCTTAATGAGATTAGTGATTAAAAACCTTATTTTATCATCCATGGAGATTGAAAAGCTACCGACCCATAATTATTAGCCACAACTGTCAAAAGAAATAACGTATTACTTTACTTAATAATTAAATTGTTCAAATATGTTTTAAAATGATAATTTGAGTTGCAAAATATGTCAAGTTTTACAATTCAGGAGTTATTTAAAAGAATGCCTCAAAAAGGTCATGTGAAATGGATAGGTTTAAGGCCGGGAAAAAGGAAAAAAATAAATATTGTTTCTAGTGTAGAAGCCAGGGCTTCTTTAGGCTTAGTTGGTGATAGATTTGCAGGGGTAAAAAATCAAAAAAGGCAGGTCACCATAATTCAGGAGGAACATTTGATTACAATCGGCTCAATTATGAAAAAAGAAATTAGACCTGAATGGACAAGACGAAATATTGTGGTTAGCCAAATAAATTTATTGGCTCTGGTCAATCAAAAATTTCAAATCGGAGAAGCAATATTGGAAGCAACAGGGTACTGCCATCCATGCT
Organism: uncultured Roseivirgaceae bacterium; assembly: GCA_964429655.1. Taxonomy (GTDB): domain Bacteria; phylum Bacteroidota; class Bacteroidia; order Cytophagales; family Cyclobacteriaceae; genus CAYSCZ01. Next base: position 12,126 of record CAYSCZ010000052.1, on the reverse strand, counting down.
CCAGAATGGAAGAGGCTCTGGGTGAAGGCGGATATAATGCCATGCGTGGCCATGGTGGAATTACGGCTAAAGTAATTGAGGAGGGTATCATCTCCGTAGGAAATTCAGTATACCTTTTATAAATCAGTGCTTTCTGGATATGTGCCAGTAGGGATCCATCAGATCTGATAGGTTAAAATTGAACTGGGTCAGTAGTATTTTAATAAAAAAATTCAGACGGTGGATGGCTTCCTGATAATATTCAAGCTTTACACCTGGAAGGTTTATAAAGAATTTGATAATTGGATAAGAATCTTTTCTAAAAATGCCCAAAATGTGATTTAAATATTCTCCATCATCAATTGATCTGAGCGCTTTTTCACAAATTTTTACTTCCCCATTAATGAGGCAGGATACTACTTTGTTATGATGGATAGCCGCATCACCTAGTAATTCCTCACAGTAAGATTTTAAAATTTTAATGGAAACCTCCGGCAATTTATGATCAGGGAAAGTGTTAGGTTGCCAGAGTATTTCCCTGTAAGTAAATAATGTTGGCAATATTTCCTGGTCTAACCTGTGTTGCTCATTGAAAAAGTGATCAAGATCATCTTTATCAAGTTTTTCCGTATCAACAATCCCCGCCTTTAATGAGTAATCATACCTCTGCCCGTCTTCAGTTAAATTGATAAAGTTTAATAGCTCACTAAATTCGAGCTGAAGGAATGTATTTTGCATTACTCAAAATTGTGATCTTGATCCAACATAATCAACCATCCAAAGTATACTATGGAAATCCATTTATGTAAAATTTTAAAGCTATCTTCCCCTGTCATTCTTTAATAATTTCTACAGATATTTGTTTATGGATGTACGATGGGACAGAGTCATAAAACCTAATCAAAGGATTATAGAAGCCTTATCAAAAGCTATCAACGTCAATCAATATATATCTTCTGTCCTGGTTCAAAGAAATATTAATGACTATTACCAAGCTAAAGAATTTTTTCGTCCCTCACTAAAAAACCTTCATAATCCATTTTTAATGTTAGGATTGGATAAAGCCGTAGACCGATTAAATGATGCCATTTTTAAACGGGAGAAGATTTTGATTTACGGGGATTATGATGTAGATGGAACGACTGCGGTGGCTTTATGCTACAATTTTCTGATTCGGTATTATACAAATATCGAAATATATATTCCCGACCGGTACGAGGAGGGATACGGCATCTCTGAAAAGAGCATCAACTGGGCGCATGAGAAGGGTTTTGGATTGATCATCGCTTTAGATTGTGGAATAAAAGCCCATTACGAAAGTAAATTGGCAAAAAATCTTGATATAGATTTAATTATTTGTGATCACCACATGCCAGGCGAACAGCTGCCTGAAGCCTACAGTATTCTTGACCCAAAACAGCCCAATGATCCATATCCTTTTAAAGAATTATCAGGCTGCGGTGTTGGCTTTAAACTTATGCAGGGATTTGCTATACAAAACACCATAGAGATGGCCAATCTGTTTAAATTCCTGGACTTATTGGCCGTAAGCATAGCTGCGGATATTGTGCCAATCGTTGATGAAAACAGGATTATGGCTTATCATGGACTAAACGTCTTAAATAATAAACCGAGTCCGGGATTAAACGCCTTGAAAGACATCGCCGGAATAAAAGGTAAAATTGATATATCCAACATCGTTTTCGGCATAGCTCCCAGAATCAATGCCGCTGGAAGAATTAACCATGCCAGCAATGCTGTGGACCTGTTGGTTTCTAAAGATTGTGAAGATGCCCATGAGAAAGCAAAAGAGATAAACAAAACAAACACTGAGCGCAGAACATTTGATCTGGACACTACCGAGGAAGCCCTTTCATTATTGGAAGAGGAAAATACGAGAGATAAAAGATCAACAGTACTATTTAATAAAAATTGGCATAAAGGCATTATTGGAATTGTTGCCTCCAGATGCATAGAACATTACTATAAGCCGACAATAATATTAACGGAATCAAAAAGTCTGGCTACTGGTTCTGCAAGATCCGTGGAAGGATTTGATCTTTACAGTGCATTAAATGATTGCTCCGATCTGTTAAAAACTTTTGGAGGCCATAAATTTGCGGCCGGCCTGACACTGGAGATTGATAAAATTGATGAATTCAAAGAAAGATTCGAACAAATTGTGTCAGAACGCATAACCGAAGAGCAGACGGTTCCTCGTCTGGTCATAGATTGCGATTTGCCCTTATCTGCGATCAATTTCAGGTTTTTAAATATTCTTAAACAAATGCACCCTTTTGGCCCTGGAAACATGAGCCCTGTTTTTGCGTCAAATAACATCCAAATTGTGAATGGTTGTAGGGTCTTAAAGGATAAGCATATTAAGTTTTTAGTGAAACAGGCAGATGGTCCAATCTCGTTTGAGGCAATTGGATTCAACTTATGGGAAAAATTCAATAACTATTCTGATTGCAATTATTTTGACATCGCCTACCATATTGAGGAAAATATTTATAACGGGAATAAATCTATCGTCCTAAATTTGAAGGATATAAAGCCGGCAGAAAATTCAGAAGTGGGGTATGATCTTAAAAGCAGAACATCTAATAAAAAAATATAAACGCAGAATTGTTGTCAATGACATCTCGATATCTGTAAAACAAGGGGAGATTGTTGGCCTTCTGGGTCCTAATGGGGCTGGGAAAACAACCTCATTTTATATGATCGTTGGGTTAATAAGACCAAATGAAGGTCATATTTACCTGGATGATCAAGACATTACAGGGCTTCCAATGTTTAAAAGGGCTAATAAGGGTATTGGTTACCTCGCCCAGGAAGCCTCTGTATTTAGGAAACTTACTGTCGAGGAAAACCTTAAAGCTGTCCTGGAAATGAGTGATCTCAGTAAGAAGGATCAAAAAGAAAAAATTGAAAGTTTGATGGAGGAATTTAGCCTGGGCCATGTTAGGAAAAACCTCGGCATAGTCCTATCTGGTGGTGAGCGACGCAGAACGGAGATAGCCAGGGCTTTGGCCATTGACCCGAAATTTGTGCTGCTGGATGAGCCGTTTGCAGGTGTGGATCCTATAGCCGTGGAGGAGATACAATCTATCGTATCACAACTTAAAAAGAAAAATATTGGTATTTTGATCACTGATCATAATGTAAACGAAACCCTGTCCATCACAAACCGGGCATATTTAATGTTTGAAGGTAAATTACTAAAAGCCGGGACAGCCGAAGAACTTGCAGCTGATGAGCAAGTGAGGCGGGTATATCTGGGAAGACATTTTGAGCTTAAAAAGAAATTTTAAAATGCCTCTGATCACATCTATACTTTCGAGGGTAATGAAAAAAAGAATACACCAAATTGAGTTGTTCTTTAAATACCCGCTTGAGGTTCAAAATGAATTATTAGAAAACCTGGTGGATAAAGCAAGAAATACGGAATACGGTAAAAAACACCATTTCCACGAAATTAAAAATAGTAATGATTTTAGGGAAAGGGTACCACTGGTCTCCTATGAGGATTTCTATCCCTACATTAAGCGATCAATGCAGGGTGAGAAAAATATTTTTTGGCCCTCAGATATCACCTGGTATGCAAAATCCTCCGGAACTACCAATGCAAGAAGTAAATTTATCCCGGTAAGCCAGGAAGCTATGGATGATTGCCACTACAAAGGTGGTAAGGATTTAATGTCCATTTATCTGAATAACAATCCTGGATCCAGGGTCTTTTCAGGAAAGGGATTAATTATCGGAGGAAGCCAGCAGGTCAATCAATTTGATGAGAAACAAAAATCATTCTACGGGGACGTGTCCGCTGTACTCCTAAAAAACCTGCCTTTTTGGATTCAATTAATCAGAACCCCGAGTCTTGAAATTGCTTTGATGGATGAATGGGAAAGTAAAATTGAAAAAATTGCTGAAGCTACCTATTCAGAAAATGTGACCAATATCTCAGGCGTCCCAACCTGGACCTTGGTACTACTGGAGCGAATACTTGAGAAATATAATAAAAAAAGTATTCTGGAAATATGGCCAAATTTGGAGCTGTTTGTGCATGGGGCAGTATCATTTATCCCATACCGGTCGCTTTTTGAAAAGCTGATACCCTCACATTCGATGAACTATCTGGAGACTTATAACGCTTCTGAAGGATTTTTCGCCATACAAGACCGGTCTGAGTCCAGTGAGCTTTTACTCATGTTGGATTATGGTATATACTATGAATTTATCCCCATGGAAAAATGGGAAGACGATTACCCAGCAACCAGAACATTGAATGAGGTTGAATTAAATAAAAACTACGCGATGGTTATATCTACCAACGCTGGCCTATGGCGCTATAAAATAGGGGATACCATAAAATTCACCGCTTTAAATCCTTTTAGAATAAAAATTACTGGGCGCACCAAGCACTTTATCAATGCCTTTGGTGAAGAACTCATAATTGATAATGCAGAACATGCCATTTCCATTGCTTGCACTGAAACCGGCGCGGAGATTGACAACTTTACTGCTGCTCCAAGATACCTGGGATCAAAACAAAAAGGTGGCCACGAATGGATCATAGAATTTATAAGCCAACCTAGCGATCATGAAAAATTTAAAGTTGCCCTTGACAATAGTTTAAGGGAAATTAACTCTGATTATGATGCAAAGCGACATAAAGAAATTGCCCTGCAACCACCGGTCATTCACAATGCCCCAAAGGGTACTTTCAAAAAGTGGTTAAAAGACAAAGGCAAATTAGGTGGACAGAATAAGGTGCCACGATTAGCGAACGATCGCCAATATGTAGAGGAAATTTTAAAATATTTAAATTGATGTACTCAGATATCCTTGGTAACGGTTTGGATTTGTGGTAATATTTCCGGGCAAACCTCCTGAATACCCTGAAACAATTCTCTCTCCTCTATCCTTATGTGATGCTCAAGCATGTGCCCAAAATCATCCAGCCAATCGATCTGATATTCCCTTTTCGAAAATTTAAAAGCCTCAAAGGCATCTAAAAACGCCTTGTGATCTGCCTCCAGGTCTTTAATTAACCCATCAAACACACCGGTAGTTGATTTAACAATTTCAAAAACTTTGTTTTCTGTATCGATGTGGATATTATATATTTTATCCAGTGTTTGAATAGCATAGTCAACCTTTCCTTCAATATCCGTGGGCAATCCTCTGTAAGGCGGCGCTTCTTTTTTAAATAATTGAGCAACCAATAGTATTTTATGGTGATGTCTTGATAAAGGCTGAAGGGCGATGTGTCTTTTCATAAAAAAACCCTGACAATGCCAGGGCTAACAAATTATACCAAATCTTATCCTTTAAGCTTCTTTCCACTTAATTGTACATCCAATAGCCTTAGTAAAATTGGTTTCAACATCTTTACCTTTGAGTAATGCATCTACTGCATCCTCTACATACGTTTCATTAACTTTACTGGCATCGCGATGGTTGTCATCAATAGCTCCGATGTATTTGACCTTGTAATTGCCAGACTCTTTACTCAACACATAAATATGTGGCGTTCTTGTCGCTCCAAAATCGGAGGCAACCTTCTGGCTCTCATCATACAAATAAGGGAAAGTAAATCCTTTTTCTCTGGCCCTTTTCTTCATTTCATCGAATGAATCCCCTGGTTGCTTATTAACATCATTTGGATTAATAGCCATAACGGGATAGCCTTGCCCCTTATATTTTTTATCCAATGCTATAATCCTACTTTCATATAGCTTAGCGTACGGACATGTGTTGCATGTGAAAACAATAATAAATCCTTTGGCTTCATCATAATCAGATAAAGAAACAAAACGCCCATCAATGTTTTTCAATTTGAAATCTTTAATATTATCACCAATCTTGTAACCATCATCACTACTCCCTGCATTTACAAATAAGATTATCGCAGAAATAAATATTCCAAAGATTATTATGTAGTTTTTTTTCATTTGAATTATTTTAATTTAAAAATTTTTGTATTTCTGTTTCTAACTCTTCAAGGCTAAAAGATTTTTCATAGAAAGACCTTCTGCCCGTGCGTCCGTCAACGATCAATGTTGCCGGTATTGCGCCAGACCAGCTATTATCGACTTTATCTATAAAGGCATTGTAATCGGTTTCGTCCAACAGTTTTACGATAGATTTAATATTTTTCTTATTAATAAATCTTTTTACTTTTTTGTCCAGTTGGGAAGGGAAATCGAAGCTTATCAAATATACCTTAAGACCTTCATCTTCATATTTTTGATTGACCGTTTCAAAATGCGGGATCTCGGCAACGCATGGTTTGCACCAGGTAGCCCAGAAATTAATGACTTTTAATTCATTAGATTTTTTGTAAATGAGATCATCCAGGTCTGGATATTGAATTACTTCTACGTTTTGAGCTAAGTTCAGATGATGAACCAGTAATAGCAATAATACTATCGGGTAGATTTTCATAACTATCATTACGACCACGCTATTTATTGGTTATAGTCATTTTAAAAATATAATTATTTTAAGAATGCTTGATATGAAATTTTTCTGTCATAACATAAAACAAAATTTTTATATAACATTAAAATAATTAGGGAATCCCTTAAATATCCTAAGGAAAATCAATTTCAGGTACTAATATTTTAAAACCATATGAACGCAAATTATCATATAAAGCATAGGCATTTATAAAATAATAAGGATATGAAAATGTCAAGCATACTTTTCCACATTTTAAGAAAGTTTTCCACACGTTTGCTGTAATTATTTCTATAACATTGATTATCAATGGTTTAAATTTGCTTAATTAAAGTTAATTTTTGTGGATAAATCCGGAAATATTTAGAAAGCAAACAATTATGTCAATTATTCCTGATCTTCTTTGATCAATCTTTTTCTGTAAGCATTAAAAATGTTTGATTTTGAAAGAAAGCCAACATATTTTTTGTTTTCTAAAACTGGCAAGTTCCAAACGTTGGAATACTCGAATTTATTCATGACCGACTGCATCTCTTCGTTGGGTGACACAAAAGCCGGAGGTTTTTGCATGATCTCATTGACTACAGTATTTTTACGTATATCGTCATCAAACATAATATCCCTTATATCATCCAGCGTAACAATTCCGTGCAACTCATTTTTTTCATCCACGACCGGGAAAATATTTCTTCGAGATATTTTGACCTTCTCGATAAGCTCATCAAGCGTAGCATCCGGATGAATTGTTTTGAGATCTGTTTCAATAAGTCTTTTTATGCTTAGGTTGCTTAGCACCTTACGATCCTTATCGTACTGAATAAGGTCACCCCTTTCGATCAAGTTTTTAGTGTATAAACTGTATTTTTCAAATCTTAGCGTTGTTGCATATGATATCGCTGATACCAGCATCAATGGAACAAAAAGTGTATAACCACCCGTAATTTCTGCAATGAGAAAAATAGCAGTGAGTGGTGCATGGAGAATTCCACTCATTAAACCACACATTCCGACCAACGTGAAATTACTCGTACTAATATCAATACCCACCACAAACTGTAAGACTTTTGCAAGAAAGAAACCGGTCACCCCGCCGATAAACAACGAGGGAGCAAAAATACCACCGCTACCACCGGCCCCAATGGTTAGCGCGGAAGCAATTGGTTTTACAAGAATCACACTAATGATGAATAAAATTAATAATAAGTAACTATCATAATACCCATAGAATAAGCTTCTATTTAGTATTTGAGATTCATTTCCATTGAGAATCAGTTTGATCGTATCGTAACCCTCTCCATAGATTGGGGGAAATAAAAATATGATGATGGCCAAAATTATCCCTCCGGTAAATGCTCTGCCAAAATCATTTCGTATCTCATAAATTTTGTTTTCTACATAGTAGGTTAACCGGGTAAAATAAACAGAGACTATTCCACATAAAATCCCTAATAGAATAAAGTATGGAACGTCGGAAAGCATGAATGCATCCTGTAGCTTAAAAGAAAATAAGATATCATCACCGAGCAATGTCAGTGAAACCAACGCACCCACCACTGACGCAATAAGTAGTGGGACGAACTGGTTAATGGTAATATCCGTAAGGATAACCTCAATGGTAAAAATAACCCCGGCAATGGGAGAATTAAAGATGGCTGATATGGCCCCGGCTGATCCACATCCGATAAGCAAAGACCTTTTCTTGTAGTTTAAATGAAATAAACTGCCAAGGTTTGAACCAATAGCTGAACCTGTAACCACGATAGGTGCCTCTAAACCAACTGAGCCTCCGAAACCAACCGTCAGAGCGCTGGTAAACATTCTTGAATAAATTTTAACCCTGCTTATGACACTCGAATTCTTTGATATGGAATAAAGAATTTGTGTGATACCATGACCTGGCTTGTCCTTAATGAAATATTTAGTCATGATTAGCGTCAGCAAAATACCAACAAGAGGAAAGCCCAGATATAAATAATTTATTCCGGTGTTATCGAGATTTTCTTCCAGTGTTCCCTGGATAAGATGCACTGCACTTTTTAAAGTGACAGCCGCCAGTCCTGATAACATGCCTACAAAGCCACTGAATATTAATATGAAGTTGGTAAAATGCTTTACTCTCCATAACAGGAATCTTATGAAAATATCATTAATTTTCATCTAAAAGGAATTACAAGCCCTCATGAGAATTACACAAATAAAAGAAAATTGTCTTTATATATCTGATTTGGATCAAAGTGAATGGTTCTACAATGGCTTACTTAATTTACCGTTAATTAGTAAAGTTGCTGGTAGGCATATTTTCTTTCGGGCAGGGTCATCGGTACTATTATGCTTTGTAGCTGAAAAAACAAAAGCAGACAAAAATTTGCCTCCACACTATGCTTATGGGAAACAACACCTCGCCTTTGAAGTAGCTAAAGAGGATTATCAAAAAACAAAAGAACAGTTCAAAAAACATAATATACCAATTACACATGAGCAATCATGGAGTGATAATCTTAGATCGTTTTATTTTGAAGATCCGGACGGACATGTTCTGGAAGTAGTTCAATGTGGGATTTGGGGCGATTAAACCAATACGGCATTCTCTTCCGCCAATGCTTTTTCTATGTAATCAAAAGTCGATAAAATTACAGGCTTATCGTTTACCACTGCCACATTGTGCTCGAAATGTGCAGAAGGTTTCCTATCAGCAGTCACTATAGTCCAACCATCATTTAATTGTTTGACTCTTCTGGTTCCCAGGTTAATCATGGGTTCAATGGCGATTACTAATCCATTTTTTATCTTGGGCCCTCGCCCCCTTTTTCCAAAGTTTGGTACCTCAGGCGATTCATGCATCTTCCTTCCTATCCCATGACCAACCAGTTCACGGACCACACCATACCCATGAGACTCATTATAGTGTTGAATTGCATGGCTAATATCTCCTATCCTATTTCCTACAATTGCCTTTTCAATACCAAGGTAAAGGCTTTCCTTAGTCACCTTTAATAATTTTTTAACTTCATCAGAGATTTCCCCTACCGCAAATGAATAGGCATGATCCCCATAATAACCGTTTTTTAAAACCCCGATATCAATACCGATAATATCACCATCTTTTAGCACCCTATTGGTTGGGATACCATGTACTACTTGCTCGTTGACAGATGTAATTATGGAGTTAGGATAATCGTATAATCCTAAAAATCCCGGAACTGCACCATGATCCCTAATAAATTCATCGGCTCTTTTGTCAAGATAGAGCAAATTAGTGCCGGGCTTTATCTCTTTTGCAAGCATCCCAAGGGCTTTAGATACTAGTAATGAACTTTTCCGGATGAGCTCAATTTCATCTAAGGATTTTAGTTTTATGGATTTACTCAAAGGTTCGAAAATTATAGCTGCAAAAGTAGATTAACTTTTTTAATAGTGAATAAAAAAACCCCGGCTTAGTTTAAAACCGGGGCTTTAGATTGAAAGGGATCACTTTATATCACTCCTTCTAATACATCTTTGATGGGAACCCTTCTATTATCTTTATAAGATACAATCCATGCATCTTTCACACCCATCTCCCTTAGGTATTTTTTAAATTTGTCTGCTTCCCAATAATCTCTGAATGCACCAAGAGACATCCTTTGCAAATCTCCATCCTGGTCGGCTTTGAAATTGTCTCCGGCACTATTGTACTTGGTCAGGTCTTTATTCTTAAAAGCACCGATTTGAACCCTGAAAACAACACCTTTACTATATTGGCCGGAGGATCTATTAACAGACTTAGAAGGCTGACTTCCATCTCCATCCGACACAGTTTCTGGTAAGCTACCCCCATTGTTTCTTATGGATGCTAATTCACTCCTTAGACTGGAAACCTGGTCCTGATATTGAGCAATCTGTTCATCTCTGTCAGATATTTTAGCATCTGTAGCTTCGAGCTCCTTTTTTAGATCCGCAATCTGGCCCTTTAAAGATTTGTTTTCGTCAAAAAGTACTTTGAGTTGTTCCGGATTATTCTTAAATGTCTTGGCTCTTTTTTTCCATTGCTTCTTTTCTTTTTTAGACATTTTTTGAGCATCCACGGGCTCAACGAAAAGAAAACACAATAATATGGGAACTATGATACCTAAAACTCGCATCTCTTATTCTTTTATTGAATTTTTTTTAATTTTTGGCTAAAATAAATTAAAATCTGCTATTTTAGCAAGTTTATCCTTAGTTATTTGAGCCACTAATCATATTTTCCGGTACGACCCACTCATTAAACTGCTGATTGGTTAATAATCCTAATTCAAGTGCAGCTTCCCTTAATGTAGATCCATCTGCATGAGCTCTTTTAGCAATTTTAGCTGCATTTTCATAGCCTATGTGCGGATTAAGTGCAGTTACGAGCATCAGCGAGTCTTCAAGTTTTTGTTTGATCACCGGATAATTCGGTTCAATTCCCACGGCACAATTATCGTTAAAAGACTGACAGGCATCCCCAAGCAGGCGTGCTGAATTGAGCAAGTTGTAAACCATCATTGGTTTGAAAACATTCAACTCAAAATGGCCATGCATTCCTCCGGCACCGATAGCAACATCATTCCCAATAACCTGAGCGCATACCATAGTCAGCGCCTCACACTGTGTGGGGTTAACCTTACCCGGCATAATAGAAGACCCCGGTTCATTTGAAGGAATAATTATCTCTCCAATTCCACTTCTCGGGCCTGAGCAGAGCATCCGGACATCATTACCAATTTTCATCAGGCTAGTGGCCAATTGCTTTAAAGCGCCATGGGTTTCTACTAGGGCGTCATGAGCCGCTAAGGCCTCAAATTTATTTTCAGCGGTTTTAAAGGGCATGCCGGAATATTTTGCTATTTTTTCTGCGACCAATTCTGCATAGCCATTAGGTGTGTTTAAACCCGTGCCAACAGCAGTTCCTCCCAGTGCAATTTCAGAAAGGTGTTCAAAAGTATTTTTTAAAGCCCTAAGCCCATGATCAATCTGAGAGACATACCCAGAAAACTCCTGACCCAAGCTGAGGGGGGTTGCATCCATAAAATGTGTTCTCCCAATCTTCACCACCGATTGAAATTCATCAGACTTTGATTTAAGTGTATCCCTCAGCAATTCAATCTTTGGTATGGTTACCTCGACCAACATTTTATATGCTGCTATGTGCATAGCAGTTGGAAATGTATCATTCGATGATTGTGATTTATTCACATCATCGTTGGGATGTATAAATTTTTTTGAGTCTTCAAGACGGCCTCCATTCTTAACGTGGGCCCGGTTTGCAACCACCTCATTCATATTCATATTAGACTGAGTGCCAGATCCTGTTTGCCAGACAACCAGGGGAAACTGGTCATCCAATGCGCCAGTTAAAACTTCATCGCATACATCAGCAATTAGTTTTGCTTTATCAGTACTTAACACCCCAAGTTCATTATTTGCCTCAGCAGCTGATTTTTTTAATATGGCAAAAGCATGCACAATCTCTATTGGCATTTTCATATTTTCACCCCCTATTCTGAAGTTATCTTTAGATCGTTGAGTTTGAGCTCCCCAATATTTATCCGCAGGAACTTCAACATTGCCAAGGGTGTCTTTTTCTATTCTGGTTTTCATAATTATTGATATTGGTTCAGGTTTTTTAACGTTTTTACTACTCTAAAATATAACCATTAGATGAATTTCTTAATTTGAAAT
>CAYSCZ010000051.1:0-21422 GCA_964429655.1 uncultured Roseivirgaceae bacterium | reverse complement strand
TCTGATTTGAAGTGATTTAACCATGTAATAGAAAGTCTAATGATAATTCTGGGTTTAACGTTATAAGTCTCGCCATAATCATTTATCCAGATAATCATAAGCGCCGCCATAAGCCACCATCTTAACGGTATCGGATAAAAGAAAGTCATGCGGAAATCCTGGTTCTATGGTGCTGACTTCATTCAAATCTTTCATGAGGTCACCGGGCAATTGGAAACTTAGTGCACCCAGGCTATCCAGTATTTGTGGTAACTTTCTGGCCCCTACGATCGGGATTGATTTAAAATTTTGTTGTATCGTCCATCGGATGGCTACCTGGGCAGGCGTAGCTTCAACTTCTTCGGCTACTTCCACCACTTCTTTGGTAATCTTTACCGCCCGTTCATTTCTTCTGGCGCTATCCTCTGCCACCCTTCCTTCTTCATTTTTCAAATACTTACCGGTTAATGCTCCACCTGCCAGTGGTGCCCATGGAGTGACTGTCATATCAAATGCTTTAGCCATTGGAATTAAATCCCTTTCTGGTGTTCGCTGCAGCAAACTATATTCTATCTGCAATCCAACGAACTGGGTCCATCCTCTTAATTCTGCCATCGTATTTGCCTGGGAAACAATCCAGGCAGGTGTATCTGATATTCCAATATAATGGACTTTTCCGGCTTTTATCAGGTCATCTAACCCGCGCATCACTTCATCAACCGGGGTGGTGAAGTCCCACATATGCAACCAAAGTAAGTCAATATAATCGGTTTTTAATCTTTTAAGGCTTTCTTCAACAGAACGGACCATATTTTTCCTATGATTACCACAATAATTCAGATCATTGGTTCGATCATAAAGAGTAAATTTTGTTGCTAGTACGAAATGGTCGCGATCCTCGTGGATAAACTCTCCCACATATTCTTCACTGGTACCTTCCGTGTAACGATTGGCGGTATCAATAAAATTTCCTCCTTCTTTGGTATAAGCATCGAATATCTGTTTACTGGTTTCTTTATCCGCTCCCCAGCCCCAATCTGTTCCAAAAGTCATGGTTCCTAAGCATAATTCAGATACCCTAAGTCCACTTCGACCAAATAATTTATATTTCATAATTCATTTTTTTAAAAGGTTGACACTTCCTCCATGATCATAATCAATATTGAATGTGGAAAGAATTTACATTATTACCAATCAATTTCTTTCCTGTCCCTGAAAAATTTCCCATTTGGAATAACACTTGCAGTGGCTAACCATACTGCTGTATCAGCACCCTCAACTAAAGATCGAGAGGCACCTGAGCCTCCCATGTCAGATTTCACCCATCCCGGGCACATTGCATTCACCTTTACTGTTGTATTTCTAAGCTCGGATGCCATCATTAATGTGGCTGCATTAAGCGCTACTTTAGACAAGCGATAGCCAGGATAACCGCCTGCCATTTTACTGATTGCCCCAAGACCGCTGGACATATTTATTACACGGGCATCTTTACTTAACGTAAGCAGTGGAAGTAGTTGTTGTATAAGCAAGACTGGGCCATATGTATTGGTTTCCAAAGTCTCTTTGATTTTATTTAGTTTAGCTGTGATGAGCTGTGCTTCCCGGTCGATAAAAATCCCCGCATTATTTACCAGTACATCAACATGCTCATAAAGTTCTTTCATGTGATCACTAAATGTAGTTATGCTTTCCACCTCAGATACATCAAGATTCATATAAATAACCTTATTGTTTTTTTTAGACAAGGATTTGGCCGCTTCTTCTCCTTTTTTCAGGTCCCTCGAGGTGAGTACCACCTGAAAGTCCAGGGCGTGTAACTGCTTACAGATTTCAAATCCAATCCCTTTATTACCACCCGTAACAACTACAATTTTTTTTGCCATAGCGTTGTATCAACTTAAAAATGAAATAAGCACCCCGGCTGCTACGGCTGAACCTATTACACCGGATATATTGCTTGCCATAGCATACTGAAGCAAATGATTCGAAGGATCATATTTTAATGCCAGTTCATTTGCCACCCTACTGGCCATAGGTACAGCACTTAAACCAGTAGCACCTATAAGTGGGTTAATCTTTTTTCTGGCCAATAAATTATACACTTTAACAGCGATTATTCCTCCGGCTATTGATATAGCGAAAGCTATAAAACCGCCAACAATTATCAAAATAGTTTTTACGTTAAGGAATGCGTCTGCTGTCATAGTGGCTCCGACAGATAATCCCAGGAATATGGTGGCCGCATTTAATATAGTATCTGATGCAGCTTTGTATAATCGCCCGGTGATTGGGCCAACCTCTTTTACCAGATTACCAAACATAAGCAACCCAATTAAGGCTACTGCTGAAGGCACCAAAATGGCTACTATAGTTGTAATGGCTATGGGGAATATAATTTTTACAACCTTTAAGTTCTTGACCGGCCGTTTAGAAGGAAAAAGGATATCCTGATCCTTCATATTGATCATTAATTCATTTCTTGTGGTGAACAACCTGACTACTGGAGGAATGATAACCGGGACCAAAGCCATATAAGAATAAGCGGCTATCGCAATAGGTCCTAATAGGTGCGGGGCAAGTTTTATGGCGGTGTAAATAGCCGTTGGGCCGTCGGCTCCCCCAATAATTCCTAGAGATGCTGCCTCTTTTATTGTAAAACCTAGCGAAACTGATGATATCAAAACTGTAAATATGCCTATTTGGGCGGCTGCCCCAAAAAATGCTAGCCTTAGATTCTTGAGCATAGGACCAAAATCCGTAAGGGCCCCTACGCCAAGAAAAATGATTGGAGGCAAAAACCCGGTTTTGATGAGTGAGTAATAAATGAAATTCATGATACCATATTCCTTGGCAATCTCAGGCAATGACATATTTTCATTCACCTCAACCACTCCCATACTTCCTCCTGGGAAATTGGCCAACAACATACCGAATGCAATAGGCACAAGTAGCAAAGGTTCATATTGTTTCCTTATCCCCAAAAACAGCAATAAAAAAGCTATGAAGTACATAGCTATCGTTTGTGGGGTATCAACCAACCCGCTAAGGGCAGTCATTCTGTAAAGCTTTTCTATTATTTCCAAATCAGCTCAATAATCGATGATAAATTCATTTAAGACATTTTCATTAGCATATCATCGTCCAGCACTTCATCTCCATCTGAAACTAATATATCTATGATCTCTCCTGATTCAGCAGATTTCACCGCATTAGAAACTTTCATAGCTTCAATGTAGCCAATTATGTCGCCTTGATTAATCTTGTCCCCAACTTTCACTGCCTTATCTGTTGACTCCTTGGTAAAATAAAATTTGCCTTCTAGTGGTGCCAGTATATCTTTAATAGGCCCGGAATGGACCGGCTTCTTATCCTCTACTTTTGGATTATCTGAAACGGTAGCACTTTGAGGGACATCATCATATGAGATGTGGACTTTAAATTGCTCGCCGTTAACCTCAACATTCATGGATTTAGGTTTAACTACAGATGTTGGCCTTTCTTCTTTCCCTATTGGTTTCGCACTTTTTTCTTGTCTGCGTTTGTTCAGGTCTTCTTCGAAAGTCTTTTTAGCTTTTCCGGATTTATAATCTTCATATTGTGTGGGATGCATGGCGTATTCCAGCAATTCCTCATCATCCTGACCTGTATCCCATCCTTTCTCCTTCATCTCGGTTCTTAGTTCTTCCAGTACATCTGGATATAGGTCCTGTGGATCACCCTCAAAAAACTCCCTTCCCTGCACTTCTGCCAATTCTTTTAGTTCCCCTGATAATTCCCCCGGAAGCCTGCCTGATTGACCTAAAAGCATACTCCAGGTATTGTCATCTAATAATGACCACCTGGGCTTACCTTTCATCATTTGCATCACATTGATCAGCGCGGCATTTTTAACGTATTGGCTGAATGGGGTAACCAATGGCGGATTTCCCATCATTGGCCAGATGTATTTTACCTCATCAAAGAGTTTGATTAACAATTCATCCTGCGTTACCTGTGGCTTATTGTTTTTAGCCATCCATTTATTTAGGCTGGTAAGGTTTTTTTCCAGGTCAGCCATTAAGCTACCCATCATCCCCCCAGGCAGTCCCGGACCTATTAAAAGCGAGTTCATCAATCGGTTTTTTGGATTGATGTAATAACCAAGGAAATCATCGATAAACTCCTGGGTAAGTGAACGCACTTGCATGTAGGCCTTCATATTGATGTCTGGCACTGAGTAGCCAGCATCTCTCAGCATTTCATGAATGGTAAGCACATCGGCATGCACTGTTCCCCATGAAAGTGGTTCCATGGCCACATCAACAATGTCAGCACCATTTCTTACCGCTTCCAGCGAAGAAGTTACTGAAAAACCAGGTCCGGAGTGGCCGTGATATTGAACCAGAATATCGGGTTTGATGGATTTCACACCGGCAACGATCTTACCAACGGATACCGGGCGACCAATACCTGCCATATCTTTGATGGCTATTTCTTGGACACCCATGTCAATAAGCGCTCCTGCCATATTCACAAAATAATCAACGGTATGAATGTCTGAATAGGTTATACACAAAGCACCCTGGCTTATCATGCCTCCCGCTTTAGCGTAATCTATGGATAACTTTAAATTTCTTATGTCATTAAGCCCGTCAAAAGATCTGGAAATATCTGTACCCTGAATTTTCTTGACTTTGAACATTAATTTTCTGACATCCTTTGGGACAGGGTACATTCTTAAGGCATTCAACCCCCTTTCCAGCATCTGTGTCTGTATGCCGGCATCATTGAAGGGTTTTGTCCATATTCTTACGGATTGATTTGGGTTCTCGCCATACAGCAAGTTGATTTGTTCAAATCCGCCACCGTTGGTTTCTACACGGCTCCAGCAGCCCATATCTACAATTGGCTCCCCTACCTTTTCAAGCTGATCAACACGGGGCATGAATTTACCTGAGGATTGCCACATATCCCGGTACAGCAAGCATAGTCTTATTTCTCTACTCATGGGTTATTGATTTTTTCGATTTTGGTTATCCTGCCCTGGCCTTCGGTCACTGATTCGACTGCAGCGAATATTGCAGCAATTTTCTTACTGCTCATTTTTTCTTCAATCAGTGCTTCTTTTGATTCATCAGGCCAGTACTTATTAACTACATTAATGATAAGGTTCCCTGTAAAAAATACTATCAGCAATACCATAAAAACGGTTATCATCCCGATTATCAATAATTGTGACGCCAATTGCAGGTCAGTCATAAAACAGGTATTTCACAGGTTAAATTAAGTAAATACCTGAGATAATTATGTAATAATTGTTAATTTATTGATATCAAGCATGGCTCTTTGATGATTAAGTAGCTAAGCAGCTTCTTTAAAGCTTTAAGCAGTCTCACCCTGGTACTCATACCCAATTTTTTCAACCGCTTCTCTGACGAGGTTAAGGTTTACATCTACTCCATGAATAGTTACAATTTTATTTGAAAGGTCTACCTCTGCTTTTTCAATACCATCTATTGACTGGATCATTGTTTCTACACTTCTTTTACAATGGTTACACTCCATATTATTCACCATTACCTTTTTTTCCATCTGACTAATAGTTTCGGTTTTTTCCTGTTTGGTTTTCGTTTCAAAGTTTATAAATCTTTTAAATAATGCGTTTAACAGAAAGATTAACAAAATAGCACTGCTCACCACCTGGAAACCGTAAGGAATTAAATGAGTATGTCCACCATGTTGTGATGAGATTAGAAACCACGTTTCCGGCAATAGATTTAATAAAGTGCCAAAAGCCAGAGACCCAACAATTATGGTTATTAAATATACATAAAAGCTCCGACGGCCTAAACTTCTGAAAAGAACAGTTATCGTTGCCAGATTCGTGGCAGGACCAGCCATAAGAAATACCAATGTCGCACCCACTGATAATCCTTTACCCATTAAAACCGCAGCAATAGGTACAGAGGCTGTGGCGCACACATACAATGGAATGGAAATCACCAGCATGGATAACATTTCCAATAGATCACTGGAATAATATTGCACAAAGAAATCCTCAGGAACCACTACACTTATTAAAGCCGCGAGCAATAAGCCAATCACCAGCCATTTACCAATGTCTTCAAACATTTCTATAAACCCATATTGGAAGACTGTTCTCCAGGATTTTTTCTTTTCCGTTGTTTCATTTTTCTGAGGAAGATCATTTCCCTGAGCATCAGTTTTTTTTTCTACAGATGAATTGGTGATGCCCGCAATAATGCCTGTGATGCCTGCAATAAATGGTCTTGCAATGGCAAGTGGTAGCCCAAGCAATGAGTAAGTTACTAAAATCGAGTCCACTCCGGTTTGCGGGGTTGATATTAAAAAAGATAACGTACTACTCCTGGAAGCACCATTTTTGTACAATGAAATACCTGTTGGAATAACCCCGCATGAACACAAAGGCATGGGAACACCTATGAGTGTTGCATTAAGCGTGGATCGAAAAGAATAGCCCCCCATCCATTTTGATATATTTTTCTTTGGGATGTACGTATGTAGCAGGCCCGCAATTACAAACCCCAAAAGAAGATAGGGCGACATTTCCAATGTCAACGACCATAACTTCTCAAAATATTCTATGATTAAATCCATTATATAAAATTAACTGATCACACGTTTAGAAGTTACTTATCCTTAAGCAACCTAAAAATGATTTTTCCTTTATTAACTTTGCAAGCAATTTTTTAATTCCAAATGAGATGATTGAAAAGCTGGAGGAAATAAAAGCAAGATTCGAGGATGTAAGTCAGTTGATCGTACAGCCGGAGTCAATGGAGGATATGAAGAAATATTCCAGGCTGAACAAAGAATATAAAGACCTGGAGAAAATTGTAAAGAAATATGAAGAGTATCAGGAGGTTCTTGCCAATATAAAAAATTCAAAAGATCTGCTTGAAAAAGAAAAGGATCAGGAATTCAGGGAGATGGCTAAAATGGAAATAGAGGCGTTGGAAGAAAAAAAGCCGGAACTGGAAGAAGTGTTAAAAGTGATGTTGATTCCAAAAGACCCCAATGATAGTAAGAATATTGTGCTGGAGATAAGGGCTGGAACAGGTGGTGACGAAGCAGCCATATTCGTAGGTGATCTCTTCAGGATGTATCAATTATATGCCGAGAATCAAAATTGGAAATTATCGGTCTTAAACCTAAATGAAGGGACAGCAGGAGGTTATAAAGAGATAATTGCGTCAATTGAAGGCGAAGATGTGTATGCCAAATTAAAATTCGAATCAGGCGTGCATAGGGTGCAAAGAGTGCCGGCAACTGAGTCCCAGGGGCGGGTGCATACCTCGGCGGCATCAATTGCTGTTTTGCCGGAAGCTGAAGACGTTGACGTCGAATTAAATATGGCCGATGTGAGGAAAGATACTTTTAGATCCTCGGGAGCTGGCGGACAACATGTCAACAAAACGGAGTCTGCAATTAGATTGACGCATAATCCAACAGGAGTGGTCGTTGAATGTCAGGATGGCCGGTCACAACACATGAACTATGAAAAAGCTTTGATTGTACTCAGGTCCAAGCTGTATGAGATGGAACTGAAAAAGCACAATGACGAAATTGCTGCTAATAGAAAGTCAATGGTTGGTAGTGGTGACCGGTCAGATAAAATAAGGACCTATAATTATCCTCAATCGCGGGTAACGGACCATAGAATTGGTTACTCGTCCTACAACCTTCCAACAGTGATGAATGGCATGCTTGAAGATTTTATCGAGCGATTACGAATCGCAGAGAATTCTGAAAAGATGAATGAAGGAGAGCAAATAGCTTAACCTTGAAGCGATATTTTTATCTTATCTTATTTTTAATTTCCTGCGAATTGCAGGAAGAAACGTTCACCTTTGAACAAGGGGCAAGGATAACCTTCTCCGAGGATACTATCATTTTTGATACCCTTTTAGCCTCCAGGAGCAGCATCACCAAAAGACTTAGGGTATTTAATGAAAATGACAATGCCATTAATATAGAAAGGTTATCATTAGCCAAAGGAGCTTCATCAGCCTATAAGATTATTGTGAGCGGAAGGGAAGGACACGATTTTCAAAATGTATCTATTCTTGGCCAGGACAGCCTATTAATACTTGTGGAGGTTTTAATTGACCCTATGGATAAAGATCTGCCATTCCTTGTTAAGGACTCGATAATTTTTGAATCAAATAATAACCAGGATGTGGTGCGGCTGATTAGCTGGGGGCAAGATGCGAATTTTTTGATTAAACAGATTTTACCTTGCAACACAACCTGGACCGCTGACAGACCCTATGTATTGCGGGACACCGTGTTGGTGGATAGCTTGTGTACATTAACCATTGAAGCGGGAACCAATGTTTTGCTTGATCAAAATGCTTCGATTTTTGTGCAGGGAAACATTAAAATGATGGGTGAACCTGACAATCAGGTTGTGATTCGAAACACAAGGTTTGATGAAAACTTCGACAGGGCACCTGGTCAGTGGGGCGGTATATTTCTACTGGAAGGAAGCAGGGGAAACGAGGTTAATCATACTATAATAAAAAATGGTACCATCGGTTTAAGGGTAGGCACACCAGATGATGATACTGAATTTGATTTGAGGATCAGTAACACGATAATTCAAAATATGGCCGTGGCAGGTATTCTGGCATTCACTTCTGATATTCAGGTTTTAAACACTCAGATAAATAATGCCGGACAATTTTTAGTGGGGAATTTTGCAGGCGGTAATTACACATATACCCATTGTACATTTACCAATAACCCATCTGACCTATTGCAAACAAGTCCCTCTGTCCAGTTCTCCGATAACTTTCCTTTAGCCAACAATGAATTGCTAGTTATTGAGCTGAATGTGCAAATGGCCAATTCGATAATCTGGGGTAATGAATTTGAAGAGCTATTGATTAATCTTGATGGCGGCACGGATAGTGATCTTATCTTTGACAATAACATCATTAAAGGCGTGGCCAATGATATTTTCCCTGAAAGTAATACCTTTTCCCAACAGCGAAATTTCCCGCTATTTGTTAATGAATTTGCGTTTGATTACCGATTAGATAGCCTTTCCCCGGCTGTCAACAGTGGGTTGGACACTAATATTTTAACCGATTTGACGGGCCACGAACGGGATAGTATCCCCGATATAGGTGCCTACGAATGGTTCCCGGGTCAAAATTGATTATTCATCACGTAAAGAAAGGGCAGGGTTTTGAAGTGCTGTCATAAGAATTCTTCCACTGGATATACTTGCTCCAAGTATTAATAAAAAGATAACTGGTAATAGGATCGCCGTTAGTGATATTGGTTGGAAATAGGAGAAAATCGATGATATAAGATTCAATACCAGATAATAACCTACATAAGTCCCCGTGATAGCAGCCAACAGGATAAGGATGACATAGGGTTTATTTATTACTTTTACAATACCCCAAAGGTTAGCCCCCAGTACTTTTCTAATTCCAATTTCCTTGGTTTTTCTAATCACATTAAGAGAAACCATAGTATATAATCCTATCGATGAGAGTATTACTGAAATGATACCCATAAATGTGAATATGATATACAGATTATTATTGACTCTTAATGACCGGGAGATTATACGATCCTCATAATAGCCTTCAAAGGGTTTGGTAGGAAATATATTTAGCCATGCGGCTTGCATATCCTCATAACTTTCTAGGAGTTTTTGATTATTGACGCTCGCGACTAAGAAACGAATGTCTTCATCATCAACATATCTTATCCCCAGCGGCTCAAGTGGATTAAAAAACCCCTCATCATGAAACGATCTAATCATGCCAACCACATTTAATCTTGTGGAATCGTCGATGGCTACTCTTTTGCCAATAGGATTATCCCAGCCAAACTGATCTGCAAGTGTTTTATTAATAATAATTGAATTTTCCCTGTCACTGGCTTTCAATTCTTTTTTGAAAAATCTACCCTCTAAGAGTTCAACATCCATCAAATCAAAATATTCAGGTGAAAAATCCATCATATCTGCCTCTATTTCTTTTTCCTTCCACTTTATGGTGCGTCCGTAGGTCCACCTACCGATATGATTGCCAGATGCCGCTACTTTATAGATATTTTTATGCCTTAAAAGTTCATTTCTATATTTATCATAGGCATCCTTTGAATGTAACTCAGTAAAAATTATACCCTCACGTGCAAATCCCATGTCCTTGTTTTTCTGATAATTTGCATTTTGTATGAACACTATGCTTGCTAATAATGAAATTATGGTTAAAGCAAATTGGGCTGCAAGCAGTACTTTGGCAAACAGGCTGTTTCCCCCTCTGATTTTAAAATTGCCTTTTAAGATTTTCACTGGCTCAAACTTACTGATGTAAATTGATGGGTAAGCCCCCGCGATAACACCACAGGCAATTAATAATCCAAATAAGAAAATATAAAGATTTATGTTCCCTGTGAAGTCCAACTCCAGGTTCATTCCCTGCCATAAAGCACTATATAAAGGGACAAGATATGTCGAAATTACCAGTGACAGGACTATTGCCAAAAAACAAATCACTAGATTTTCACCAAAGAACTGCAGGATTAATTGACGACGGTTTCCGCCAATAACCTTTCTGATGCCTATCTCTTTTACCCTACTGCTGGAGGAGGCAAGGGAAGTATTGGTGAAGTTAAAGCAAGCAATAAGCAAAATTAGTAGCGCCATGATTGGAGGTCCTGATACGGCGGCAGGGTGGATGTTTGCATTCAACCAGTTAGAACGTATATCCCGCACCCTGTTACCCAGATCAGGAAGATGGACCAGTTCAAAATGCGAAACTTGCCAATCGTTTCTGGCATCGTTCTGGATTGGTATATACTGATCAAGTTGGTTAGAAAAAGCTTTGGTATTAAAACCTTTGTCTACATGAATAAAGGTACCGGCTGCGAACATTTTCCAATCATTAGTTTTAATGTTCTTAATAGTTTTATAATTTTCAAAATTTAAAAGCCCGTCAAAGATGAAACTGTTATTGTTTGGCATATCTTCAACAATAGCACTTACAATGAAGTTGTATTCACGATCGTCCACATAAATATGCAGTATCTTACCAAGGGGGTTCTTATCCTTGAAGTATTTCTTAGCTGTTTCTTGGGTAATCAGAATATTGCCTTTTTCATGAATAGATTTTATAGTTCCAAGTGTTGTTTTGATTGAGAACATTTCTATAAAATCAGGATCTATGAACCCTATCCATTCATTGAAGATGTTTTCATTATGCTTTAAGATGATTTCCGAACCAATGTATTTGGAGGCCATATTTATCTCAGGGATGTCTTCTTTTATAGCATTGGCCAGTGGCATAGGTGTAATGCCAAATTCCAGAGGATTGCCCTGTATATTCTTGAAGGTGTGTATTTTATAGATATTATCCCGTTTTTCATGAATTTTGTCAAAATCTCTGGCGTATTTATAGTTTATGTAAGCCACGATGCAACAGGCAAGGCTTAACGATAACCCAACAACATTGATAGCAACAAAAGATTTTTGTCTGTTGAAATATCTGAAAGTAATCCTTATAAAATTGATAAGCATAAGATTGAAAATAACATAATAAAGATTAACATAACCTGTGCCAAATAGTTAATACTGTATTAATCAACTACTTACGATTTTAAGATTATTGTAATATGAACGAACTCGAACGTTTTTGTTCTATTATGTTTAAATTAGAAAAAAATCGCTCTTTAATCCTAAGATAATATAATTTTGCAGATTGATTATTATTCAATAAAGTTGTATTATTTGCATTTTAATCTTATTTGTTGATGGGAATACTTATTCCTCTGCTTTTAATATCATTCTGTTGTCTTGTTATTTGGAAAGCAGGAGATGCATTTGTTACGGCTTCTGAATTTGTAGGCAGAAATTTATCCGATGGAGTGCGCGGAGCTACCATTAATGCTGTAGCCAGCTCTATGCCTGAGGTTTTCACCTCTTTATTCTTCTTATTTATTCTAAAAGACGCGTCAGGATTTTCAGGAGGCATAGGAACAACTGCCGGAAGTGCAATATTTAATGGTATGGTTATCCCCGCTGTTTCCATAATCGCAGTCATTAGTGTAGGTGTTGTCAGAGAAATAAAAATATCCAGAAAGGTAATGATGCGGGATGGTATTGCACTAATCATCACGGAGATAATATTTCTTATTTTGATAAGTGGGAATCGACTGGACTGGTACCATGGATTTATATTAATGATGGTATATATCGTGTACATAACCTATATGATTTCAGGGATGATTCGAAAACAAAAGAAAGATGAATTCCAAAAGGAGTCTGCAGACAGTGAAATATTCCATGATGAAGAAAGACAAAATATAAGCTTATCAAAAGCAATTTTTACCCTTGACCTGGAGCGGATCTTTTTAGGAAAAGGTAGAATTAATGCCTCTTCAGCCTGGTCTTTATTGATCTTCGCTACGCTATCCATTGCTTTTGTCTGTTATTTTCTGGTTGTAGCCTGTGAATGGTTAGGGGAAGATCAGTATCATGTACCATATCTTGGTACCTTTGACGGTTTAGGTATACCGGTAATGTTTGTAGCATTGATATTAGCGGCGGCTGCTTCAAGCTTCCCGGATACTGTAATTTCTATGAAAGATGCCCAGAAAGGAAAATATGATGATGCCATCTCAAATGCACTTGGCAGCAATATCTTTGATGTGTGCTTTGCCTTAGGGTTTCCTTTATTCATATTCACCTTAACGTTTGGGCCTTTATACATGCCCCCCGAAATTGTAGACCTGAGTACGGAACTACGGTTTTTGTTACTCTTGATGACAGCTGTAGCCGTTTTTATTTTTACCAGTAGTGAGACGATGGGAAGCATAAAAGCATACACACTTCTGGGAATTTATGTCTTATTCGTTATATACATCATCGGAAGGGGTGCAGATAACGCTGTTGCTGGCTACATCGCTGATAAGCTATTGACTGCCGTTAGAATATTTAGGATTCAATAGCTGGTACCATTTTAAGACTTAGTGCCCAGAGTTTTTCGCAATTTTTGGCGTTCAAAGCCCGGGGCGAAGGCTTTTTGATTTTGCATTTCTCAAAATACTTACCTGTAACCCCATTCACTTTTTCTGATGATCCTAAAAATATTGAGGTTCTAGCCCCTTCTCTTTCAGAAATCATAAAGGGTTTGCTTAGCCTCCAAATGATATCATAAAGTCCCTTGCTGTTTTTTTGACCAAATGATGTTTTGACCACACCCGGATGTAGACTGTTAGCAGAAATTCCCTGATCAATATATCGTCTTGATAGTTCATTTGCGATCATAACGTTTGCAAGTTTAGACTGGCAGTAAGCTTTAATGCCATCGTAATTCGCTTTTCTGTTTACATCAGAAATATTTATCCTTCCATTGTAATGAGCAGCTGATGAGACATTTACTATTCTTCCCCCATTTTGGGAGTTCATCACCGGTAATAACAAATTGGTCAAATAAAAACCCGCCAGATGATTTACCTGCCACTGGCTTTCGTATCCATCTTCTGTTTCTGAATACGTGTCGTAAAAAGCCCCTGCGTTATTGATTAAAACATCCAGCCGGTTAAATCGCTTGAGAAACTCGTCAGCAAAGTTTTTAATTGATTTAAAGGATGTGTAGTCGCAAATCGCGGACTCAATATCACCCGATTTTGAAACAGCAGTTATTTCTTCAATTGCACTATTGGCTTTTTTAAGATCCCTGCTGAGCATTATTACTTTAAACCCCCGTTTCATCATGCCCAGGCAGGTATATTTGCCTATCCCGGAATTTCCTCCACTAACGATACAAATTTTTCTTTCCATCCTTATTGTCGATTTTCAAAGTAAATACCGTCTTGTTCAATGTAGACTTGGTGCAGCATCAAATCATCTGAGCGTAAATTGCTCTCTTGCCCCGTTTTCAAATTATACCTATGTGAATGCCAGGGACAGACAATTTCATCTTGATTGTTTAAAAACCCGGAGGATAAGGATGCACCTTGATGAGGACAACTGTCAGGGAAGACCACATAGCGATCATCATATTTCATTATACAAAATTTTTTTGCCTGATGATTAAAAGTGATCATCCTTTTATTTGTAAACATATATTCAGCTTCCTGAATTGAACTAAATAATTTAATTTTCATCTTTTAATATTTTATGCTTAAATGCCAACGTGAAAAGTTTCTACTTCAAAGGAAATACGCCTATCTTAATTGTGCTTACATGTCGCCAATGCTGAAAAAGGTGGAAAATGCCGGTAACAAAGCAATTGCACAAAAAAGAAAACCGTATAAAATCAAACCTGAACATTTCTTTAAAGATACCGAGACCCTAAGGGTATTGTTTTCTGAGATTATTGATAATGACGAGCCGAAACGTGTCATTGTTATTCCATCTGTTTCTTATGGAATGAGCATTATAGAAAAAAATGTTAAGCCTGGCCCCAGGCAAAAAATAATTATTGCCGGAGAGCAATTTCCCAGCAATGTTTATCCATGGAAGCGGCTAGAAAAAAAATACGGGACTAAGCTTGAAGTGATACCAGCACCCGGGGAACACCAAAATCGAGGAAAGTCCTGGAATGAAAATATACTGAAAGCCATTGATGGGGACACATTTATGGTTGCCATGGGGCAGATTCACTGGGCAGATGGCACTTTTTTTGATCTCAAAGCAATAAGGGAAAAAACCTTAGAACATGGTGCCCTTTTGGTGATTGATGGTACCCAATCAGTTGGCGCTATGCCATTTAGCGTAAAAGAAATAAAGCCTGATGCCTTGGTTTGTTCGGGTTACAAATGGCTTATGGGCCCCTATTCTATTGGCCTTGCCTATCTAAGCAATTATTTTGATGAAGGTGAGCCCATTGAGGAAAGCTGGATGAACCGGTTGGGTAGTGAGAATTTTTCTAACCTGGTGAACTACCAGGATGAATATCAACCCAAAGCACTTCGCTATGAAGTCGGTGAGCATAGCAACTTCATTCTGGTACCTATGTTGCTGGAAGCGATAAAGGTTATAAGGCATTGGGGAATCATAAATGTCGGAGAATATTGTGATAATCTGATGGCTGAGGCCTTTGAAATAATCAAAGACAAGGGCTACTGGATTGAAGATAAAGCCTTTAGATCATCACATTTATTTGGTATTCGTCTGCCATCAGATAAATCGATTGAAGAGGTGAAAAAAAATTTTTACATCAATAAGGTTAGCGTTTCAATACGTGGGAATGCAATACGGGTAGCCCCTCATGTTTATAATGATTTAAAAGACATTAATAGATTATTAAAATCTCTCCCCTAGGTTCAGAACATTTTACTTCACCACTGTTTTAAATAGTAAAAATTCTATATTCGCACTAAACAAAAAATACAATTATGGATTTGGTAAATCCTGCAGTAACAGATGGTGTTCATTTATTTGTAAACATTGTTATCTTTTTGATCGCCTTTGGCGCAGCTGTGTCATTTGTTGACCTTAGAAACACACATAAGAAAAAAAATAAGGATAACTAAAGAGATAAAGCACCGCACGGCTCGATGCTTTTTTTTGTAAACTAATTCCTATGGTTAATCCTATTGGCAGAGTAATAAAAAAAAATAACAATGGACGTCAACTTGTTATACCAGATATCCATGGATGCACCAAAACTTTTGAAAAACTATTTTCAAAAATTAATCCTACTAAACAGGATCAGATTTTCTTACTCGGTGATTATGTTACAAAAGGTCCCGATAGCAAAGGTCTTTTGGAAGTACTTATCGGTTTGAGATCACAATTTGATGTCCATTTCCTGTTAGGCAACCATGACCTGGAATTATTAGACTACTTTAAAACCGGGGATGAGCATCTGAAGGCTCTATTACATTCCCTGAACTGCGATGATTTTTTTGAGATCTCCGATCAGGAAAAAGAAAAATACCTGAACTTTTTAGAATCGCTATATTATTATTTCATACTGGATGATTTTATTCTGGTACATGCAGGATTAAATTTTAGTTTGCAAAATCCTTTCTTAGGCCTCGATGATATTCTAAACATAAGGGACTACTACTACGATGGTAAGAAAGCACAAAACAAAACCATTGTGCATGGTCATGTAGCTTCTCCATTTTCTAAAATAAATGAAGCAATATCAGGTTATAAGAAAATCATCCCATTAGATAATGGGGCCGTAAACAAAGGGTATAAAGATGAACAGGGATATCTTCTTTGTCTCAATCTCGAAACATACGAATTAGTGAAGCAGGAAAATGTTGATTTTTAAACGTGATCTCTTTTGTGTTTGCTCACTTTATCATTCGGCAAAATCCATGGGCAGATAATAGCCAGAAAGAACAATACAAAGATCAAAATTAACATGGGCATGGGTATGTATTTTTTTATGTCAAATATAATCCGATTGGCTTTTCCTTGTTATAATAAATCACATTTTCTTGGATTTAATAGTCAATTACTATTTCCTGGAATAATTCATTTTTTAAACCCCGTGATTGTAATACCACTTTATCATTAATCCAGTCGATCTTAATAATACCGAAATTCCTGTTGATTACCATCTTCCCAACTCTATAGCGATTAGGTTCCTTTCTTGCCTTACCCCAGGTATGGGTCAGGCCACTGGAAGTAAACTCATAAATAGGATAGTTCATTCCCTCCAACTCAACTTTTGAAAACTCTGCAATATGCCTATCCCCACTAATAAGAAGGGGGCGTTTAGGATTTATTTTACTGAGTAGCCCAAATAGGCGTTTTTTTGCTTTTGGAAAATTAGACCACTTTTCCCATCCATGTTCCTCAGGTAAAAACTGGATACCACATCCAATGATATTTATTTCTGCATTTGAATTAAATAACTCTTTCTCAAACCACATCCATTGCTGTTCACCCAGTATATCCCCTTCAGGGTTCGCCGTATATGGGCCATTATCCTCAGCCAATATTAAAGAGTCCCTAAAATATCTTGCGTCAAGAAGTATCACCTTAAGCTTACCTTCGGCGTAGTCAAAGGAATTATAAGCTCCTTCATGAGCATAGACATCATCATTTCCGGGAATACCAAGAAAATTCATCAGAATGGCTTTACTTTCATTCTTCTTAGGATACTCTTTTCCTCCATCATTTACCCCATAATCATGATCATCCCATATGCCTATTACAGGCACTTGATTTATAAAATTTGCATAATCTGCGTTATTTTTTTGTTTCGAATATTTTGATTTAAGATCAGCCATTTCATAGGTATCCCCATAAATTATGTCTCCCAGCCATATGAACAGGTCAGGATCATTTTGTTGAATGTTGCGCCACATCTTTTGGTCTTTATCATGTCTATTGCAGGAACCAAAAGCTATAACGTCGAATTGCTTCGCAAGTCCATCCGGATTTTGTGCAGGGGACTTTGTTACCATTAAAATCGAAATAATCAGAAACAGATTTTTAATCATTATCACATTATAAAATCCAAGTGAAAATGCGCATATTCTTGCCATAAACAATCAAATAACTATAAATAAAATAAATCCTTAACAGAACTTTAGCATCTGCTTAACAAATGGCTAGATTTTTTAAACCAACTTGGAACCCAAAAAACATACCTTTAAATGAGACGAAATATTTTAATCCTTATTGCTACATTTTTAAGTTTTCAAATTCATTCACAGACCATTACCATAAAAGGAAGTGATACCATGCTTCCGCTAGTTCAAGCTATGTCAGAGATTTATATGGATACTAACCCATCCAGTCTGGTCACTGTTACAGGGGGAGGTAGTGGAACCGGAATTACTGCCCTGGAAGATGGGACCGTTGACATGGCCATGGCTTCGAGGGCATTGAAAATGAGTGAAAAATTGAGTTTGAAAAGTTCCGGAAGGCCTTACAAAGAAATCGTGATAGCTTATGACGCGCTTTCAATTATTTTACATAACAGCAATAAAGTAGGTAAGCTAACAAGACAGGAGATAGAAGATATTTTTGTGGGGAAAATAACCAACTGGAAAGAAGTTGGTGGTAAGGATATGCCAATTGTGGTTTATACCAGAACATCCAGCTCAGGAACTTATGAATTTATGAAAAAATTCGTGATGCAAAAAAAGGAGTTTGTAGCATCTTCCATTTCCGTGGCATCTAATTCAGGTATCGTCCAGTCTGTCAGTCAAACCCCGGGAGCAATTAGTTATTGCGGCCTTGCCTACGTTGAAGATATCATCAAACCTGTGGCCGTTTCTTTTGATGAAGGGAAGACTTATGTAAAACCAACCTTTAAAAATGCTTTATACCAGGAATATCCCATATCAAGGCCACTCTATTTTTATCATATTGATGATGATACCGAAAAAATCAAACCATTTATCCAGTTTGTTTTGACAGAGCTGGGCCAGAAACTGGTGACTCATAAGGGTTATATACCCGTGGATGCTTCGTTAGTGGATGAGGAAGATATGAAGTAAAATAATAGTTCACTGTTATTAGTAAGCATGAACTTCAAAACATTAAAAGAAAAATTTGTAGAATCTATCATCTATTTCAGTGGGGTGTTTTCCTCGCTGGTTGTATTATTGATTATTGTCTTCTTGTTTAATGAAGGGTCTGGGTTATTTGACAGAAAGCCTCTGGAAGAAGGTTTTTCTTTGGTATTAAATCCTAAAAATAATATTGAGGAGATATCAGCAATAGATATCCGGAAAATCATTGAAAAAGACTACACAAACTGGAGTCAGCTTGGGGGCTTTGACAGGGAAATCATTGTTTTTGATTTTTCGGAGCTGGAGGAGTATTTTACTTTTGAAGAATTAGGTGATGACTTTGAAAACCTACCAGATAAAATTGAGGAATTTGTTCTCAATAAAGAGGGTGTATTTGCAGTATTTCCCTCGAGCTATATAAAGCCTTCTTTAGAAATTTTTGAGCTGGAGGATATAAGTCTGGATGATTTCTTTACAGGCAGGGATTGGTATCCCACTGCCGAGCCATCACCACAACTTGGTGCTTTACCAATAATCATGGGCACCTTATGGGTAACCCTGGGTGCTATGGTTTTTGCCTTACCAATTGGTATGTCAGTATCCATATATTTGGCCGAAATAGCCACAAAAAAAGAAAGAAGATTTTTAAAACCTATCATAGAGTTATTAGCAGGCATTCCATCAATTGTTTATGGGTTTTTTGGTCTGGTATTAATCGTTCCTTTCCTGCAAGAAACATTCGATCTACCAGTAGGTGAAACCGCACTGGCCGGAAGTTTTTTGCTTGCCATGATTTCACTGCCGACCATCATTTCACTGGCAGATGACGCCATCAGATCTACACCAACTGAAATAAAACAAGCAAGCCTGGCGCTAGGGGCATCCCGATGGCAATCAATGATACGGGTTATCATACCTTATTCGGCCTCTGGAATCTCCTCTGCTTGTATATTAGGAATGGGTCGAGCAATTGGTGAAACAATGGCTGTACTAATGGTAACCGGAAATTCTGCTGTTATGCCAACGTCATTTTTAAAACCTGTTAGAACAATTACCGCAACAATAGCCGCAGAATTGGGAGAGGCACCTGTGGGTGGCATTCATTATGAAGCTTTATTCGTCATGGGAGCTATACTATTCATATTTACCTTCTTTATTAATTTAATTGCCGGAATAATAGCCCAAAAAACAGAAGCCAAATAATGTCTACCGCCAAGCATATCAACCAATCCGTAGCCTTTAATATCTTAAGGATACTTGCGTACCTGGTTATGGTATTGGTATTTCTTATTTTTATATTCATCTTTTTCAGAGGGGCGTCTATAATAAGTTGGGAATTTTTAACTGAAATGCCAAGGAATGGTATGACAGAAGGTGGGATCTATCCTGCTATTGTAGGCACATTAATGCTCGTTGTTGGTAGTTCGGTATTTGCATTCCCAATTGGTATATTGTCGGGTATCTATATGAGCGAATATGCTAAAGACAATTGGTTTAAACGATTTGTATCAACCATGACCAATAACCTGGCTGGAATACCATCAGTAGTTTTTGGATTATTCGGACTGGCATTATTTGTAAACCTTTTTGGTTTCGGAGTTAGCGCATTAGCAGGATCTTTAACCCTCGGATTAATGATATTACCGGTGGTAATCCGTACTACTGAAGAATCTTTAAAGTTTGTTGAAAACAATTACAGACTGGCAAGTCTGGCGTTAGGAGCATCAAAATTATATACCATAAGAAAAATTGTTTTGCCTGCGGCAATGCCTAATATTATTACCGGGTTGATAATTTCCATTGGTCGTGTGGCCGGAGAAACAGCCCCTATAATCTTCACCGCGGCAGCATATTTTTTACCGAAAGTAGTTATTTCATATACGGATCCGGTGATGGCATTACCCTATCACCTCTATGTGATATCTACCAGTGGTATTGACCTGGAAGCTTCCAGAGAAGTCGCCTTTGGTACCGCTCTGGTATTAGTAGCTATTGTTTTGATACTTAATTTAATAGCCAACTACCTGCGACAAACACTTGGTAAAAATCTAAAAAAACAGTAAGGATGATTGAAATAAAAGTTAGTGATCTTGACCTTTATTATGGCACAAAGCAGGCGCTTAAAGAGATTACTATGGATATGGACAAAAACTCAGTTACAGCATATATCGGCCCTTCAGGATGTGGTAAATCAACATTATTAAGGTGTTTGAACAGAATGAATGATCTAATAGGTGGGGTGAAGATAGAGGGGCATGTGGTTATTAATGGGTCAGATATCTATGATAAAAATGTAGACGTAAATGAGCTTAGAAAAAAAGTTGGAATGGTTTTTCAAAAGCCGACCCCATTTCCAAAGACAATATTTGAAAATGTTGCTTACGGATTAAAAGTCAACGGGATTAAAAATAAAACAGAGATCAGTGACCGGGTCGAGAGTGTTTTAAAGCAATCAGCACTCTGGGATGAGGTGAAGGATGAGCTAAAGAACTCGGCATTATCTCTTTCAGGGGGTCAACAACAACGATTATGTATTGCAAGAACCATTGCAATAAAACCGCAGGTCGTACTAATGGATGAACCTACCTCTGCATTAGACCCTATTTCAACAACCAAGATCGAAGAGCTGATTGATGAGCTTAAAAAAGACTATACTATAGTAATCGTCACCCATAATATGCAACAAGCTCACAGAATTAGTGATAAAACAGCATTTTTCTATTTGGGCGAGCTGGTTGAATATGACGATACAAAAGTTATTTTTGAATCCCCCAATCAGACAAGAACAAAGGGTTACGTCTCCGGAGAATTCGGATAATACCTGAATTCTTCTCATCTATTTATTAAGCCATTTGTCAAATAATTTGGCCATTATTCGATTCATTATCTATATATTTCATGATTGGTTAACACAGATTTGTCATTGGAATTTTGTCATGAAGGGTTAAAGCCCAAAAAATCAGGCA
>CAYSCZ010000050.1:4880-21836 GCA_964429655.1 uncultured Roseivirgaceae bacterium | reverse complement strand
TCTCACAAACTAAAGTGTTGTTGATCACTGGAATGCATCGTTCAGGCACTTCACTAATCACCAGGTTACTATGTAAGTCTGGCCTGAATGTTGGGAAAAAGTTGATCGGTGCACATACGGGTAATATGCATGGTCATTATGAAGATTATGATTTCTACAATTTCCATGAAAATATCTTAAAAAGAAACGGTCTCAATCATTTGGTTCAACAGCCATTAACCAATGAATCTATTACTAGCGAAGATGAAAATCATGCTAAACAATTGATCGCAAAACGTAGCCACTATGCTTTATGGGGATGGAAAGACCCAAGGACAGCGCTTTTCCTTGATTTCTGGCATGATGTATACCCGGATTTAAAGTTTATATTCATCTACAGACATCCGGTGGATGTCGTTCTATCTTTACTAAGGCGAGGAATAAAGCTGGATATAAGCGTTTTAGAAAATCAATTAGTAGGATTTCAAAGCTGGTATGTCTACAATCAATCTATTTTGAATTTTTATAAACAACATCCAGAAAAATCCATACTTGGCAATATTTCAGGAATAATTGAAAATGTGAATGTTTTCCTTGATCAGATTGATCATAAGTTTGGTTGTTCTCTTATCCGGACTAAAATGGATGATATCTACAAGGAAGATGAACTGAAACAAGTTCATTTGACTAATGATGTTATTGAAATTTTTGATAAGCTGGCACCACAAGCTATGACTGTCTACCGGGAACTTGATGGAATTTCTGAATTCCCCGGACCTCAAAAAAAATATCATGAAGGCTCTTCTAAAAGGATACAATCTTTAAGAAAAGTAATAGAGGACCTTGACAATGCCTCAATGTTGGAAGAAGATCAAGCAAGGCAACTCATCGCTACTATTTTTGCAATAATAGCACCAGATATATTAATCAAAAGCAGATATACAATAGAAAAATACCTGAAGGATGACTACAGTTCTATTGAAAGTAAATTAATTAATAACAATAATCTCGTTAACAATTTAAGGAATCAATCTAGTACTTTAAATAATAAAATCGGACAATTGCAAGATCAAATAAAGAATAAAAATCAAAGAATCGAACAATTGGAAGATCAGTTAAAGAATAAAAGTCTAAGAATTGAACAATTACAAGATCAGCTAAATAGTAAAAATCAAAGAATCGAACAATTACAAGATCAACTAAAAGATGAAATAAGAGAAAAAGAAATACATAGAATAACAATAAATAAGGAGCTTAAAAGTATCAACGACAGAGTTTTGTTAATT
Source organism: uncultured Roseivirgaceae bacterium (assembly GCA_964429655.1). Lineage (GTDB taxonomy): Bacteria > Bacteroidota > Bacteroidia > Cytophagales > Cyclobacteriaceae > CAYSCZ01. The sequence goes on along the minus strand of CAYSCZ010000050.1, from coordinate 20,571 downwards.
GAAAATTCTAAACTTTTTAAGTTTAATAGAAAATTAAAAAGGATACTAAAATTAAAATAATAACCTTACTTCTTTCCAATCCTCTATATAAATAACCATGAAAATTCTATTCATTTCTCATGATGCAACCAGAACTGGTGCAGTAATCCTTCTTATTAAATTAATAAAATGGTTAAAAGAGAAAAAAGATATTAAGCCTTATATAATCTGTCTTAGAAATGAAGTTTTAATTGATGAATTCAAATCATTAGGTGATACATATGTGTCAAATAATAAAAGTTTTAAGCTTATAATAAACAAATTAAAAAATCATAGTATTGATCTAATCTATTTTAATTCTGTAGTTTCATTAAACATCTTAAAAAAAAATGTAGATTTTTTTTTGAATAACAAAACAATACTGCACGTACATGAACTTGACACAATTATAAAATTAAGTAAGTCTGAGGAATTATTAACAAATGTTAAAATTGACAACTATATAGCAGTATCAAATACTGTCAAATCTTCACTTGTTAAAAATTATTCAATCCAACCTGAAAAAATAAATACTATATACGAATACATTGATATTAATGAATGGAATAAAAATATTATTAAATCTTTTGACAACAAAGTAATAATCGCTGGGATTGGATATGTACATTGGAGAAAAGGCGTCGATTATTTTCTATCAACAGCATACTATTTTCAAAGAAAATATCCTCAGAAATTTGAATTCTGGTGGATAGGAAAAATCAATGATTTTGACAAAACATATATCGATTCAGATATCCATAAATTAAACCTTGGAGGAAAGGTTAAATTTCTTGATGAATTAACTGATCTAAAAAATATATATCCAAAGATTCACCTATTATTGATTACTTCTAGAGAAGATCCTTACCCTACAGTCGCGTTGGAAGCAGGTATTAATGGTATACCAATAATCTGTTGGAATAAAGGTACGGGAATTTCTGAACTTGTAGAAAAAGGATGTGGTGTGACTATTGATTATGGAGATAGTCATGCTATGGCTGAAACTATATCTGATATTCTTAATGACCATGAAAAGTATAAAATAATGGCTGACAAAGCAATGTATCTTGCTTGCGAACATGATATAAATATAATAGGTGAAAAAATTTTTAATATTATAACAGAAACACAACAGAAGAAATCAAAGATTAGATCCCACGATATTTATCAAAAAAATATAGTCTTTTCATTCCCAGATGGAATTACTTTAGGTGGTGTAACAACCCTTTCTATTGACATTGCAAGACATCTATCCAAAAGAGATCATAAAGTAACTTTCATTGAACATAAACCTTATTATGGCAATCCAACCCTGGATTTTGATATCCCTAAAGAAATATCTGTAATAAATTGTAAAAATCAATCCCATCCTGATAAGCTAAATCTTGACATTAATGAATTTGTAAACAGCTACAAATTGGCGCTGCCGGCAACTTTTGTCCCCAACTGGTCTTATGGAACATTTGCTGTCTGTGCAAAATTAGCGAGTAATTATTCAAACAGGATGAGGGTCATTGGGTTTGCCCATGCAGATGAACCCGGTTACTATGAATGGCTCAGTTATTATCAGTCTATGATCCATAGATTTTTAGCTCCAAATGAAGAGATTGCATCAACACTCAGGAGTATCTTACCAAATAGAAATAAAGATGTATTGACCTTACCTTACGCAGTTGAGACACCGGATATATTAGATCGCCATTACTCGATAAACACTGATAAGCCATTAATACTATTGTTTATGGCCCGCATTGTACAAAAACAAAAAAGGGTATTTAAGTTGGTAGAGCTATCTGAACTGCTGGATGAAAGAAATGTTAATTTTGAATTACGAATCATAGGTGACGGACAGGATAAACCAGCTTTATTAGAAAAAATATCAAAATTAAACCCTTCATTACAGACAAGAATTAAATTGAAGGATACCATCCCTCCCTCAGAATTAGAGCGTACCTGGTTAGATTCAGATATTCTTATTCTTGTATCTGAGTACGAAGGTCTATCTCTTACTTTATTGGGAGCAATGGCCAATGGTTGTGTTCCTGTTGTTACTAATGTCCGTGGAACAAAATCAGTAATTGACCATACAAAAAACGGATTTATATCTGACATTGATGATTTGTCCAATATGGTAAGTGACATTAAATTTCTTGATGACAATCGTAATAAATTAAAAGAAATAGGAGACGCTGCCCACCAGTCTATAAAAATTAAACATAGCTATGAAAATTACATTAATGAATTTGGACTTATCTTAGAAGAAATATGGCAAGAACCATCTCGTAGATGGCCTGCCCATAGGCCTTTGTTACATGTAAAACAACCCAATGTAAATGTTCATAATAATAAATCATTGAATGGTTTAAGTAGTAAGACCATAGGACAAGAAATACCATATAAAAAATTGGTTAAAGCTATGGGGTATAAGCTGATACAAAAAAGAGGATTTCAATGGTTGGGTGGTTTAACCTCTATGAAAAAGAAGTATTAACTTATGAAAGCTTTAGTCATTGGAGGAAATGGCTTTATTGGGTCACACTTAGTAGATAAACTTATCCAAAATAATTGGGAGGTTTCAATCTTAGATTTACATGAACGCCGTTATGATAAGCAGCCTCCAGATGTTAATTTCACAATAGGCGATATTAACCAGACTTATTTAGTTCGTGAAGCACTATCCGGTGTAGATGTTGTTTATCATTTAGCATGGGCAAGCATTCATGAAGTATCTAACCAAGACCTGTGCGCTGATATCAATTCTAATATTATACCAACTGTACAATTACTTGAGGAGTGTTGTCGGAGTGGAATTAAAAGGATAATATTCACATCATCCGGGGGAACAGTTTACGGCCCGTCTGATGATATTATTATCTCAGAATCCCATCCTCAAAATCCCATCAATGGGTATGGAATTGGGAAAGTGACAATCGAAAAGTATCTATCCCTTTTTAAACACTTATATGATCTGGATTATGTGGTTCTTCGACCTTCTGTTCCTTATGGCCCAAGGCAAAATCCTCTGGCAAGGCAGGGAGCAGTAGCCGTATTTTTGTATAGAATAGCTAGTCAAATGCCCATTACAGTTTGGGGGGATGGCAGAACCACACGGGATTACTTTTACATTAGCGATCTTACATCAGCACTCATTAAAGCTGCTTCTACAACCAACCTTCAATACAACGTTTTAAATTTAGGGGGAAACAAAGAAATATCACTCCTGGATATAATTGACGAAGCACAAAGAATAACAGGCAAAAAGGCGATCATTAATTATCAAAATGCCAGGGAATTCGATGTGCAGAGATTAAATTTAGATATATCAAGAGCCTGGGATCAACTGAATTGGAAGCCCCTTGTTCCATTCAATGAAGGTCTGTTAAAGACATGGGAATGGATGAAATCTACCATTTATAAATAATGAACAATAAATCGCTGAAATTAAGTGTTTGTATACCTACTTATAATGGAGCAACTTATATTCGGGAGTGTATTGACAGTATACTCAATCAATCCTTTGGTGATTTTGAATTAATCATATCAGATGATTCATCAAAAGACGACACTTTAAAAATAATAGAGTCTTTTGACGATCCACGAATAAAAATATTTCACAATGATCACCAACTGGGGCTTGTTGGCAATTGGAACCGGTGTATTGAGTTAGCTAAGGGAGAATACATTATGATTTTTCATCAGGATGATGTGATGGGTAATGATAATTTACTCGGAAAAGTAAATGTACTGAATAATAACCTTAATGCTGGACTGGTATATTCTGATGTATGCAGAATCGATGGAGAAAGCCAAATTATAGATAATGGTTGGTTTTTTAAAACTGAGTCTTCAGAGGACTTTTGCAAATCAGGAAAGAAATTCTTTGAGGAGTTGTTTTCCGGATTCAATATTGTTTGTTGCCCGGGAGTAATGGTTAGAAAAAAATGCTATGAAAAATTAAGCAACTTTGACAAACGATTACCATTCTCAGCAGATTGGGAGATGTGGCTGAGAATTTCATTGTTTTATGATATTGCATATTTAAAGAAACCATTAATAAATTATCGTGTTCACAATGACAATGAAACCAACAGATTCAAAGGATTAAGTGAGTTAGAACAGTATTTCTCATGTAAGTACATTGCCTTGACGAAATTTCCTAACAGGGTCCCTAACCAACAAAAATTAAAGTCAGAACTGATTGAAGAATACGAAAAAAAAGCAATACAATGGTCATATCATTACTATCAAAAAGGTGATCATCAGCTGGCAAGGAAAAGTTTAAACTTTGCTGTCACTATACGTGCAAAAGGATTAGTTAAAAAATCAATGTCCAACACATACCAGCATTGGTTTTCAAATCAAATGGAAGATATAACAAATGATACTGGTAGTTTTTCTACGATAGAACCTATTATAGATCAATCCAGTACATTGTCATTTAAAAAACTACTTTCTATGTTATGGACAAAATCCATAAGAAAAATGAATTCCTTATACCGGAAAAAATTAAAAGATGCCAAACAAGCATAATATTCATTCTCCATACACACTTATTTCATTTGGAAGGTCTGGCACATCCCTGGTCTCCAAAATATTTGCTAATCATCCAGATTTTACATCAGTAAATGAATCCGGACACTTACTATTTGGCGTTTGGAAGGCATTGGAGGAATCAAAAAATGTTATTCCACCAACTGTTGAGAATGGCAAAAAGTTAACGGAAGATGAGCGCGCTGCCAGGGTTGTACAACAGTCCTTTTTAACTTGTTTCTCGGATAGTAAAAAATACTGGTTCCAAAAACCTATTGCCTTTCCCAAGCCTGTGGCAGAAAAATTTTCTGCCGTTCATAATGATGAAAGTAAATGGAATGAAGTTGCTAGCTGGTACTGGAAGGTTATGCTGAACTGCTTTCCCAATTCCAAATTTTTTACCATACTTAGGCATCCATGTGATATCGCAGTGTCAGGAAAATCATACTGGGGATCAAATCTTACGGCGCTCTGGAGACAGACGGCTTTAATGGGACTTCTAATCACTCATAATGATTCTCCCATAAAATATGCCTTATACTACGATAAATTGATAAATAACCCTGAGCATTCAGTCAAAGATTTATTTTCTTATTTAAATATACCATTTAAAAAAGAAGTACTTAATGCTTTCAAAAGAGTACATGCCCCGGCTAATGGAAGAGATGATGTGTCTAAACTTGTCAGCCGGAGGTCCGAATGGAATAGCCTTGACCCCTCTGAGATCAATAAAAACGATACAAAGTACATACTAAAACTATTTCAAAAATTCGGACGAACGATTGAATTACCTGTCGGTTTTTAATGACTCCGTAATTAATATATGCCAAATATTCATAACATTCAATCTCCAATTACTCTCATTTCCTTTGGAAGATCAGGTACTTCTTTGGTATCAAAACTATTCGATCGGCATACCCGGTGTCATTCTGTAAATGAAACAATAAACCTGATTTTTAGCTGTTGGCAGGCATCCGAACTGTCATATGTTACCACGCCCCCGCTTTTTGAAAATGGACAGCCGCTTTCAATGGAAGTTAGGTCAGCAAAGATTGTTCACCAGACATTATTAACCTGTTTTCAGAATAATGCTGACTACTGGTTTCATAAACCGATTGGAATACCCCTGGCGTTGAATGGACCTTATGAGAGTAATCATTGGGAAGAAGCAGCCACTCGATATTGGCATGTGATGGAGAATTGTTTTCCCAAAGGGAAATTCATTACTATACTTAGAAACCCTTTGGATGTAGTAATTTCTCAAAAATATTACCATGCTCTTCCAGAAGCGGTAAGCTGGAAGCGGATGGCCTTTATGGCTTATCTTATTACTCATAAAAAATCGAAAATTGAATTTGCAATAGATTTCGATAAATTAAATCAAGATAAAGAAGAATCATTGAAACAATTATTCAGATACTGCAATCTTGAATATCAGGAAGATTTATTGAAAGTATTCAATAAGGTTTATGCCCAAAATAAAAAAATAGATGAAGTCACATGGAGAGATCTTAACCCTAAAAATCTAACCTTTTCTTATTATCAATATATTTCCTTTTTGTTGAAGAAGTTTAATTATTCATGGAAACTACCCGAATACTTCAATGTTGAAAAACTCTCAAAAGCAAGCCCAGCAGATAACGTAGAACCAAAATCCTTAGGACAAACTACTTTGGATTATCAAATGAAATTACATATGCTTCATTCGGAGTATAAGTCAATTATTCGAAAATTAAAGTTTAATAGCAGTCATTGATTAGATAGGACTTTATGAAATACCCTCAGCTATATATTCATATAGGTTTACATAAAACTGGTACGTCTTCAATCCAGGAGTTTCTATCTGTAAATTCAGAAGTTCTACAACGCAGAAAAATTATATATCCTCATACTGAAAAGAAGAATAATGCACATTATTCACTTGCATGGTCCTTAAATGAAAAAAAGAAAAAACAAACTGAATTATCTCCAAGATTGATATGGGAAACGATGGAGAAAGAGTTTTATGATAAAGAATTCGATAAAATTATCATTAGCTCGGAAGCATTTTCTCACCTATCTGAAATTGAAATTAAAAATTTCTATCAGTTGGTTCATCAATATAGACCAAAAATAATTCTTTATTTACGTCGTCAGGATCATTTAATTCAATCAGTATATAGCCAAAGAATAAAACAACCTAAAAACAACTTTTCAATGACCATCAATGAATTTTTATTAAACATTGATTATCCTCTAAATTTTCAGGGTTTCATTGAAAGTTGGGAAAATTACTTTGGAATAAAAAACCTTTTGATACGAGTATATGAGAAAGAACAACTCAAAAATGGTCTGATTAATGATTTTCTAGGTTGTTTAGAAATAAATGATGTTAATAATGAATATTCTCTACCTGCCGGAAAAAATATAAGTATAGAAAGAACTGCAATTGAGATTTTGAGATTGTCTTCACTTATTCAAATCGAGGAAAAAGAAAGACGACTTCTAAAAAGGCAATTACTGAACTATTTCATGCAAAGTAAATCTAAACCGATATATAATGTTCATAATCTTATTTCCCCTGCAGATCGATTAAAACTGATTAATGAATATGAAAAATCAAATAGATACGTAGCAAAAGAATATTTTAAGCGAGATATTCTTTTTTACGAGAAATATCCCATGCCTAATGAATCATGGCAACCTCTTACCATATCACCAGATGATATTTCAAAAATTATCAATGATTTGAAGTCAATATCACCAAAAAGAAAAAAAGAGTTGGTAGTACTATTTGATTCGCTTGATTACTCTAATTAACAAATTATTTTTCAACCTTTATTAAATGGAGACAGGATCAACTACTCTATATATTCATATAGGTTTACCTAAAACAGGCACATCTGCAATCCAAGAATTTTTAACTTTAAATAGAAAGGAACTTCTTAATCATGGAATACTTTACCCTGAAGAATGCATTATTAAAAATGCTCATTATCCTTTAGCTTGGGTTTTAAATTCAAATTTTCCTTCTTTCAAAAGACTAAAAAATAAATCAGCTAGTGATATATGGTCTAAGATAAACAGTGAAATATTGAATAATAAGCCTTTAAAAGTGGTTATCAGTTCAGAGGATTTTATTCATGTTGAAAATCTAGACCTATTAAAAAATGTGTTTCTAATTATAATGTTAAAGTAGTAGTCTATCTAAGAAGGCAGGACGAGTTAATCCAATCATTATACATTCAATTGGTAAAGCAAAACATAAAAAGATATAATCATAACATTGATTATTTTTTATCTAATTCGTCTTATTGGAAGCTCTGCAATTTTGAAAAATACTTAGAAAGATGGGAATATACATTTGGTAAAGAAAATCTTTTGGTAAGAGTATATGAAAAATCACAACTCCCCAATGGAATATTTGCAGACTTCTTAGAAACATTATTGGAGTCAATAATTACAATCATTATAAAGAGCCAGAAAATATCAATATTAGTTTAGGGCTGGACACATTGGAGTACTTAAAACTATCCAATAATGTTTCTATGGCTGATAATATTCATAATCGGTTAGTCAAAGGATTGGAAAAAGTATCTGGTGAAATCTATAAGAAGTCACAATTTACAAGTCACTCATTACTTAGTCCGAAAGAACGCTTTAGGATAATTAAAGAATATGATGATTTAAACAAACGAATAGCTGAAAAATATTTAAAAAATAAAAGTCTTTTTCTCGAACCATGGCCGGATCCTGATGAATTATGGAAACCATACGATGTATTGTCATTGGAAAAAGTAATCCAAATACAGACTTCCCTTTGGGCAGAACAACAAAAACAAATAATTCATTTAACTAAAACAATACAAAAAATAAACCCTGAAAAGAATAATCAGAATATTAATGATTTAGATTTAGCTGGCAACTTTTCCTTTCTCAAATTAATTAAGGCTATTGGTAAAAAAATGAAAGCGAAATTTTTATTGCATTAATATATATGCTCTGACATTATTAGTTAACTTTTGATCGTGTAATCTGATAAATCCTGTATAATGCTTTATCTTCATATTGGCTTGCATAAAACTGCTACAACCGCAATTCAAAAGTTTCTTTTCAAAAATAAGGGACTGCTAAAAAAGGAGGGTTTTCTTTATCCTGTATCAACATTATGGTTGAATGGAAATGCCCATCTTCTAGCCCGATCGCTTAATAAAAAACACCCGAATCATCAGGGTATGAATCCTGAAAAAATATGGAAAGAAATAGAAAAGGAAATTTTTCAAGAAAAATCTGAAAAAGTTATTTTAAGCTCTGAAGACTTATCGATTCAACATATTGATCTTCAGCTGCTATCCAATCTTTTGAAAAGTTTCAAGGTGAAAGTAATGGTTTATATCCGTAGACAGGACGACCTAGTACAATCTCAATACAATACCCTTGTTAAACAAGCAGATAAAAGAGTCTCTATTAAAATCCAGAAATTTGTAAATAAAAAATTTGAGTTTTTAGATTTCAGGAAAAAGATTGATAAATGGGCAGAAGCCTTTGGGAAAGAGAATCTAATCATTAGGGTTTATGAAAAAATGAATAGTAATGACAGTTTATTTGATGACTTTATGAGCTGTATGGGTTTGTCATTAAATTCCGATTACTCAATACCAGGGCGAACTAATCCGAGTCTAGCGACAGAACTTATTGAATTGCTAAGAATGTTCAATGAAATTCCGATGGATAAATCACAACATCAAAAATTGGTGCGTTCATTAGAACAGTATTCAATCAAAATTAAAGAAACTGGTTTCTTAAAAAATCAAAAATTACTCTCCCCAACTGAAAGAATCAAACTACTAAAATTGTATGAAGAAGATAACCAATTTATTGCTAGAGAGTATTTAGGCAGGGAAGACGGTAGGCTATTTCTCGAACCGTGGCCGGATTCTGATGAATTATGGGATCCTGGCTTGGGTCTAACAAAAGAACAAATGACTAGAATAATAACTGATATTTGGCTTAAGGAAAATTCAAAGGATACAAAACCTGGTTTATATGCCCTTAACCAGTGCCAAAGCTATCCCATCAGTGTTATATTAAATGCCCTTTATAATAAGATACTTCATAAGTTACGCTTCTAGCTACTATGGTATTTAGTTCCCCATTATTTTTATTTCTTTTTCTACCAGTTGTTCTCCTTGCATATTTTCTTAAAGAAGATAATGAACTATTTGTACAATATCCAGGATTGTTAACGGAGAAGCTTGTACAGATCATTATGAATTTGTGGGTTAAAAATCGGAAAGGAATCAATCAACTTAAATTGAAAGCACAAGAAATCAATGAACAAAAATCATCCATTGATTAGGCATTTATTACTGTTTATTCAAAAAATCTTTCGGATAAATAATAAATGACCCTTATGGTCTCAGTGATAATCCCTAACTATAACCATGCGCCTTATTTAGAAAAAAGGCTAAATTCTGTATTCAATCAATCTTATCAGGACTTTGAAGTTATATTACTAGATGACTGCTCTACAGATAGCAGCCTTAATACCCTGAAAAAGTATGCTGACCATCCTAAGGTTTCTCATTGCATAATAAATGAAAAAAACAGTGGTAGTCCTTTTGCTCAATGGAAAAAAGGTTTGGAACTGGCAAAAGGAGAATATGTGTGGATAGCAGAAAGTGATGACTGGGCTGAGCTAACTTTTTTAGAAGAGTTACTTCCTTTGTTAAAGAAGGGTTTTGATATAGTTTACTGTAGGTCTGTTAGAGTGATGGAAGAAAAAATTACAGAAAATGATTATTTCTGGGCTGATGGATTGGACAAAATCAGATGGAAGAAAGACTATGTAAACAACGGGCTTGATGAAATTAATAATTACCTGGTTTATAGGAATACCATCCCTAATGCAAGTGCTTGCCTCTTTAAGAATTCATTTTCTTCTATGTCTTCGAAAATTTGTCAAATGAAATTTTGTGGAGATTGGCTTTTTTGGGTTATCATTTTATCAAATAAGCAAAGTAAAATTGCTTATACACCTTCTAGATTAAATTATTTTAGAAAACATAATAATACTTCAAGAAGTGTTAAGGATTTTGAAACCGAAAAAAAAAGAGCTGAAGAGTATTTTAAGGTAATTAACATAGCCAGAAAACTATCCAGAAGAAGTATTTTATCCCCAACAGAATATAGTAAGTACAACTACTTTTTTAACCTTCTAAACTCATCTTATGGTTATGAGAGAAAGATAATTCAATTAATGTCAATTGATTTTTGCCTGGCTTATTTCTTATACATCATAAAAAAAAATATGATTGGCTACAGGAACAGAATCATTCAAGTTGTGGAAATTATTAGAAAAGACCCGAACATAATGGATAGACTTAAAAAAAAGTTTTTTTATAGCAGTAATGCTTGACCAGACAAATAAAATAAGCATTGCATGCACTATAGACAACAACTATGTTCAACACTGTTGTGTAATGCTAGCCTCATTAGTAGATTCAAATAAACGTGAGGTATTTCAAATCTATATTATCCATAATGGTATTGAGAATGAAAACAAATTGAAATTGGATAAATTCTTATCCAAGCAAAGAAATTGCTCTTATACATTGATTCTACTCAATGAAAAATTTCTGTTAGGCCTTCCCGACAATATTCCAGTATTTGGTCACATAAGCTTAGCCACTTATTTTAGAATTTTTCTGGCTCGTATTCTGCCAAAGGATATCGATAAAGTGCTTTTTTTAGATTCAGACTTACTAGTAAGAAAGAAAATTCGACCACTATGGGAAGTGGATATTAAGGATTATTCTCATGCCGCTTCCATCAATCCGGGATTAAAAGATCACTTTCTTGATATCTACCCGCAAGCAAGAAATCCATTATATTTTAATGCAGGAGTTTTGCTTATTAACCTCAATTTCTGGCGTGACAACAATGTTTTATCTAACGCCTGCAATACAATCAATAATTATTCCGGCAGATTAAAATGGTGGGATCAGGATGTGCTAAATATTTTATTGAATACCAATTGGTTAAGGATAGGTTTAACCTGGAATGCCACACCTAAAGCGTTCTCAGAGAAACTATTACCGGAAGAGTTAATGGATGAAGAAGATTTAAAATCCATTATAGAGGATCCTGCTATTGTACATTATGCAGGGGCGGGATCTATCAAACCCTGGCATTATAGATGTAAACTCCCTTTTAGAGCGCTATATAAAAAGCATTTGAAGTTAACACCCTGGTCAGACATGCGTCTAATTGAAGAACCTCCTCTATCCATAAAAATTAGAGAACAAATAAGACTACGAACAAGACTAAAAAACATACTTGGACAAGGGACCTGATTAACTAATATTATTTCTAATATCTAAAAATTTTTACCTGGAAAAATATATCTGATTTTAATGTCATCAAATATAAAAAGTGATAATTCCTGGGACCTCATAATCGAGCCGTCCAAGTCATGGCTGGATATCCCTTGGAAACAGATTTGGAGATACCGCGATTTGCTGTACATGTTTATACGCAGAGATGTGGTCACCGTGTACAAACAGACCATCCTGGGGCCCATATGGTTTGTCGTACAGCCTATTCTTACCTCTCTCATCCAATTATTCATATTTGGCAGGATAGCCAATATCTCCACGGATGGCACACCTAAATTCTTATTCTACCTGGCTGGTAACACCTTGTGGTTCTACTTCGCCGAAAGCTTTAACAATACCGCTAAGACTTTTAAGGAGAATGAGAACATCTTTGGAAAAGTGTACTTTCCCAGGCTGATCATGCCACTTTCAAAGGTAATTGGAGGTTTGATTAAATTCTTCATTCAGTTTGGGTTCTTTCTGATCATCTACTTCTGGATCTTTTCAAAAGGTGCCAGCCTGAACCCCAAAATCGAAATATTGATGTTGCCATTGCTTCTGATCCTAATGGCAGGTTTTGGCTTGGGAGCCGGGATAATATTTAGCTCATTAACCACCAAATACCGGGACCTAACCTTCCTGCTCACTTTCGGTGTGCAATTATTAATGTATGCTTCTTCGGTAATCGTCCCCGTAAGCGCTGTGCCGGAAAAATACCAGGGCTTGATATTAGCCAACCCGCTGGTACATATTATTGAATCATTCAAATACATGTTCCTGGGTGCCGGGTATTTCTCTTATGAAGGCCTGGCCTATAGCTCTACCGTAATGTTGGTATTGCTGTTTTTAGGCCTGATCATTTTTCATAAAACAGAGAAAACGTTTATGGATACGGTGTAACAGAGGTGAGAGGTGAGAGGTGAGAGGTAAGAGGTGAGAGGTGAGAGGTGAGAGGTGAGAGGTGAGAGCTTAGAGCTAAGAGTTGAGAGGTGAGAGGTGAGAGATGAGGGGTGAGAGATGAGGGGTGAGAGATGAGAGCTAGGAGGAAAGCATGCTAACCAATTCTTCTAAACACCTCAACTCTGAGCCCTGAACGCTGAGCTCCAAACTCTAAACTCTTAGCCCTGAGCTCTTAGCCCTGAGCCCTGAGCTCTTAACTCTTAACTCTGAACCCTCAACTACGAACTCTGAACTCCAAACTCTGAACTCTCAACTGTAAACAAATAACGCATCCGATACAAACTGCCAACAATCAACTATAGCTATGAAATTTGAAGACCTGGATTTAAGTAAGAATTATAACTACGCAGATTACCTGACCTGGAACTTCAAAGAACGGCTGGAATTGATAAAAGGCAGGATATTTAAAATGTCCCCAGCCCCTAAAAGAAGGCATCAACAATTAAGTATAAAATTTGAAGAGCTATTATTGAATTTTGTGAGGGACAAACGTTGTGAGATGTACCATGCTCCTTTTGATGTTCGATTTCCACAGGAAGATGGCAAATCAATCACGGTTGTTCAACCCGACATCTGTGTGATCTGCGATAAAAATAAACTGGATGAAAAAGGATGCATAGGTGCACCCGATCTGATTATTGAGATTATCTCAAGCACTACCTCCAAAAAAGATTATAAAGATAAGTATGCGTTGTACCAGGCTGAAGGAGTCAGGGAATATTGGATAGCCGATCCGGATGGGTTTGTAGAATTATTTGTGCTGGAGGGTGGGGTATACAAAAATAATGGTAAGTTCTTTGAAGGGGATACCCTGGATAGCAGGATTTTCCCGGAACTGAATGTTCAACTGTCTGACATTTTTAACGAAGATTAAGAGTTAAGAGCTAAGAGTTCGTAGCTAAGAGTTGAGAGTTAAAAATTAAGAGATGAGAGGTAAGAGATGAGAGTTAAGAGTTGAGAGGTGAGAGGTGAGAGATGAGGGGTGAGAGATGAGGGGTGAGAGATGAGAGCTAGGAGGAAAGCATGCTAACCAATTCTTCTAAACCCTCAACTCTGAGCCCTGAACTCTAAACCCTGAGCTCTGAGCCCTAAACTCTGAGCCCTAAACTCCAAACTCTAAACTCTGAGCCCTGAACTCCAAACTCCAAACTCTAAACTCTGAGCTACGAACTCTGAACTCTGAGCTCCAAACTCTAAACTCTCAGCCCTCAACTCCAAACCCTGAACCCTGAACTATTCTATAATGGATGGTGAATTTGACTTCAAGAAATTACTTGTTTGGCAAAAAGCAGTCGAGTTCGCCAAAGAAGTAATCGATACAGTAGAAGCTAATACATCAGACAGAAAACATTATCGTTTATTAGAACAAATTGACGCCTGTGCTACATCTGTTGCAATGAACATCGCAGAAGGCAAGGGCAGATATTCTAAAAAAGAGTTTGCTCGTTTTTTGTACATCTCCAGGGGTTCTTTGTTTGAGACCATTACCTTGCTTTACATCTTTAGCGAAATGAACTGGATAGCAAAGGATGACCTTGATCATTTAGAAACAAAGGCAAAAGAACTTTCCAAAATGTTAAATGGATTAATAAATGCTATAAAAGTGAGTTAACTAATGAGCTTAGAGCTAGGAGCTGAAAGTTAAGAGGATAGAATGGTTCTATGAGCTGAGAGTTAAGAGAAGAGAGTTAAGAGGATGAAAGCTAAGAGGGTGAGAGCTAGGAGCTGAGAGTTAAGGGTTGAGAGTTCAGAGATGAGAGCTAGGAGGAAAGCATGCTAACCAATTCTTCTAAACCCTCAACTCTGAGCTCCAAACTCTGAACTCTCAACCCTTAACTCTGAGCCCTAAACTCTGAGCCCTAAACTCTCAACTCCAAACTCTCAACCCTCAACTCTCAGCCCTCAACTCCAAACCCTGAGCCCTAAACTCTGAACTCTCAACTCCAAACCCTGAACACTCACATGATTAAACAATACGTAATTGATCTTCTCCAAACAAACATACCGGATATCAAGATCATCTATTTGTTCGGAAGCAGGGCATCAAACGATCAGCATGCGCTTAGCGACTGGGATTTCGCTTATAAACGGGAAAAATCCTCAGGTAGCCTTGAAGTATGGAATCTAAAGAATCAATTATCCGCAGATCTCAGCGTAGATGTCGATTTGATAGATTTGGATAGGGTAGGTACTACACTGCAATTTCAGGTCATTAGTCACGGTAGGGTCATATGGCAACACAATGAACAACACACCTGGTATTATGAAGCATTAGTGCTAAGCGCTTATCAAAAACTAAATGAGGAAAGAAAAGAAATACTGGAGGATATAGCAAAGAGAGGTAGCGTGTATGGATGATGTAATATTAAATAAGATTACCAGCCTCGAGCGATGTATTAAACGGGTGGAATACGAATACCGGCAAGCAGAAAATTTTAAAACAGATTACACGCGTCAGGATGCTGCAATGCTTAACTTACAGCGTAGTTGCGAATTAGCCATTGATTTAGCCAATTACCTGATCAGAAAAAAGAAACTGGGAAGTCCGACAGCCAGCAGACAGTCTTTCGATATCTTATATCAGTCAGGTATTATAGCAGAAGGTATGGCAGAAAATCTGAAGAAAATGGTTGGCTTTAGGAACCTCGCCATTCACGAATATCAAAGCCTTAATATGGAAATTCTTGAGTCAATAATTATAAAAGAACTAGGTATATTTAGCGATTTTGGAAAAGCTATCATTGATCTGAAATAAAAGTTGAGAGCGCTATGAGTGAACAGTTGAGAGCTCAGAAAGTTCAGAGCTCAGAGTTAAGAGCGCTATGAGT
>CAYSCZ010000050.1:0-4780 GCA_964429655.1 uncultured Roseivirgaceae bacterium | reverse complement strand
CTGAACTCTCAACCCTCAACTCTCAACTACAACCATGAGTGAAACCGTATTAAAAGTAGAAAACCTCTCCAAAGTATACCGCCTCGGACAGGTAGGCACCGGCACCATAAGCCACGACCTCAACCGCTGGTGGGCAAGCATTCGTGGAAGGGAAGACCCTTATTCGAAGGTAGGCTCGGTAAACGACCGCACAACAAAAGCACAAAAAGGCGAATACGTAAAAGCCCTTAGTGACATTAACTTCGAAGTTAAGAAAGGCGAGGTATTGGGAATAATAGGCAAGAACGGGGCAGGAAAAAGCACCTTGCTGAAAGTAATCTCCCAGATCACGGCGCCTACCACGGGAAGCATAAAAGCCAAAGGACGTATTGCCAGCCTGCTGGAAGTAGGTACCGGCATGCACCCCGAGATGACGGGAAAAGAAAATGTATACCTAAACGGCACCATCCTTGGGATGACCAGAAAGGAAATTGATGCCAAGTTTGAAGAGATCATGGACTTTGCCGGCTGCGCCAAGTATGCGGACACCCCGGTGAAGCGCTATTCCTCGGGCATGAAAGTAAGGCTGGGGTTTGCCGTAGCCGCCTTTTTAGAACCGGAGATTCTCATAGTAGATGAAGTACTGGCCGTAGGCGATGCCGAATTTCAGAAGAAGGCCATCGGTAAGATGCAGGATATTTCCTCAGGTGGAGGTAGGACGGTGTTGTTTGTGAGCCATAATATGGGGAGTGTAAAAAGGCTTTGCAAAAGTTCGATGCTACTATCTCATGGTGTTTTAAAATCCATCGGGGAAACTAAAAAAATAATTGAAGAATATATTGAGGAAGGAATCCCAAGTAATTCAATCGTATTATTTAACAAATCGGACAGCGAATTTATACCTATAAAGGCATCAGTTTTTAATAAAACTAAAAATCAGTTCTCTTCCACATTTAACTCCTCCAATTCAATTGAAGTTCAATTAGAATATGAAGTGAAAGTAGAGATAAGAAATTTACGAATTAGCCTTGCTATATTATCAAATGATGATCAAATTCTATTCACCTTTTACTCGCATTATGTTGAACCAACCATAAAAAAACCAGGAGTATATACTGTTAAATTTGAAATACCTCCCGATCTTTTTAATAGTGGTACCTACAAGGTTAGGATACATGCAGGACAACCGGGAATTAAAGTATTAATGAAGCCAACCGTAATAACAAAGTTTGAAGTCGAGAAAATTCAGTTTAATACTAGTAATTCTGCTACTCTGCCAGGATTCTTTGCACCAAATCTAAAAGTATATTATGAATAGTCAATTCCAAATAATAAAAGAGTTTAGAAACTATTACTCGTCAAGAAAACATTATTTAAAAAATATTACCGAAAACGATATTTTCTTGGTTTCATACCCCAAATCAGGTAATACCTGGTTAAGAGTTGTCTTACATTATTTACTTTTTCCCGATATAGAGTTGGAGACATTAAGAGATATAAACAAAAGTGTTCCAGACATACATGTTAATATTCCAAAAAAGTCAAATGTTGATAAAATAAGAGTGATAAAGACACATAGATCTTATGAAAATAGGGATTTGAAAGAAAACCCCGAGCTTTACAGAAAGGTAATTTATTTAATACGAAACCCACTAAATGTCATTCCATCCTATTATAGCTTCTTTACACAGTCAAATAAAATGGATGTAAATGAATTCATTAAAAAAATGGCCTATGGACACATTGGCCCCGGAAACTGGCAAGACCATGTAATGGGATGGCTTGGCCATTTTGATTTTAATGATTCAGAATACCTAATACTTAAATATGAAGATTGTGTTAAAGACAAGATTAAAATGATTAAAAAATTAGCCAGTTTCATTGAGATTACAATCAATGAAGAACACATATCTAAAATAATTAAGAGTTCTTCAAAGGACAAGATGATTCATCTTGAGAAAAAATTAAAAGAAAATAAAAATTATCAATTCGTCAATCCAAAAAATATTAGGGGATATAGTGAAAAGCCTTCTTACGAAGTTCTTAAACTTTTTAAAGATTTAAATTCTTACACCTTAAATCTATTTGATTATGCCTGATTACAATACAGTATTTTCATGAATATTACTTTTAAAAAATTATTAAATAAGATAAGGTATCTTTACCTAAGTAAAATTTTTAAGTATAAGAAACCAATTTTTATTGTTGGATGTGGCCATAGTGGTACATCCATCGCTCTATCAATTTTGTCAAACCATCCAAAAATTTATGGAATACCGTATGAGACATATTTTTTTTTAAAATCTCCCATTAATTTTGGTCTAATATACGGTTATTTCCGATTAGCTGGTTCAAGATACTTATTAGAAAAAACTCCGAAACATGTAACTTGTATAAAGAAAATATTAAGAATATTCCCTCAATGTAGGATTATAGTAATGTTGAGAGATGGCAGAGACGTTTCTTGTTCAATAAAAGAAAGAACTGGAAACTTTGAAAAGGGGGTTAGTAGGTGGATTAATGACAACCAACAATGGATACCTTTCAAAAACAAAAAAAATATTCTCGTTGTAAAACTTGAGGACCTAGTAAGAGATAAAGAAAAGAAAATAGAGGATATTCTGAGGTTTCTAGAATTAGAAAATTATGGTAGCATACTTGATTATTATAAAAATAAACGCAAATTTTTTAGAGAAAATAATAAAACTGATAACGTAAAACATAATAAGTTTAGAGAATATCAAATAAATCAGCCATTAAAAAACACAACCTGTAGGTGGAGGGATGAAATGACAGATAGTGAAAAAAAATATTTTAGAACCAAGGCAAATGACTTACTTATTAATCTAGGTTACGAGAAAGATCATAACTGGAATTAATTTTATAATTTTATCACAATAAGCTAATCACCCATACTTTTAAAGTGAAAAAAAAACATTTCTTATACCATGGAATCTTAAGTCTAATTCCTAAAAGAATTAAATCCGCAATTATTTATAAATATCAGGAAGAAACAAATGCAAATATTCATTCATTTTCGCAAGAAGGTGAAGATATGATATTATCAAAAATTCTGACAAATAAGGGCTTTTATGTGGATGTTGGAGCATATCACCCAACTAAGTATTCTAATACATATCGGTTATATTTAAAAGGATGGAACGGAATAAACATTGAACCCAGGAAAGAAGTTAAAAATCTTTTTTTAAAAATCAGACCTAGAGATATTTCTCTTGATATAGGTATATCAAATGACCCTTCCTCATTTTCATACTACATGTTTGAAAAACCGGAGTTTAATACTTTCTCAATCGAAAGGGCAGAATTTGTGAAAAGTAAATTTCAATTAGAATTCGATATTAAGGATATCCAAACAAAAAAACTTGTAGATGTTTTAGATGAACATCAAGCTAAATTCTCCAAAATTGACATACTCAATATAGACGTAGAAGGTTATGAGATGGAAGTACTTCTTTCTAATGATTGGAGTAAGTACAAACCCTCAATAATTCTAGTGGAAGATAATTCAAAAGATATTCTATCAGAGAATTTTTTTGAAAAGCCAATTCCTAAGTTTTTAAAGCAACACGGATATGCATTGTTTGCAAAAACCATAAATACAATGTTCTTTAAAATAGGATAAGTGAATTTTTCAATTATCATCCCAGTCTTTAATCGGTCTCATTTGATAAAAGAAACAATACAATCACTTCTAAATCAAACCTATAATTCTTTTGAATGTATCATCGTTGATGATGGCTCTGATGACAAAACCAAACAGGTCGTTAAAAACACAATTAAAAATGATTCCAGATTTATATTTATTGAAAGGCATAGAGATCCAAAAGGGGCACCTACATGCCGAAATATTGGTATAGATATAGCATCCAATGATTATTTGATTTTCCTGGATTCCGATGATCTGTTGACGACATATTCCCTGGAGCAGCGTTCCCGACTGATTTCTGAATATCCTGGTTTTGATTGCTATGTTTTCAATTGCGCACCATTTTATGATGATGTGAAGCGGTTAAAAGGAACATTATACAATGTTGATAATGAAAAACCATATTTAGAGAGATATCTACTGGAAGACTCTGTCTGGCAGACTGCAGGTGCAGTCATCAATAAAAAAATTGCCTCACAAATCAGGTTTGATGAAGACATGGCATCATTGCAGGATAATCTATTCTATATAAGACTGTTATCTAAGCATGTCAACATTAAGAGTTTTCTTAACATTATTCCTGATATATTATTTCGGATTCATTCAGATAATCGTGTCTCAAATAGAACTGATATGGCTGTAAGAAAACTGTTTTTCAAGAAAATATTTGAAATGAAATGCTCTTCTTCAGATTATATAATACAAGATACAATCTTGAGAATGAAGATTAGATATATTAAAACGTTTTTAACTACAAATTTCATCGATGCCTTTAACACACTGTCAAAACACAAAATTTCAAAAGCACTCATATTTAATATTTTAGTTTCCAGTATACTTGAGAAAATATTATTGAAACTCCTCAAGAAAAAACTTAACATCAATGTGCTTCTTCAGAAAGAATATTCAGAGTTATCAAGAAATTACATTGACGATAGGCTCGTTTCAAAAATACCTCTACAAAAAGAATTTGCCCAACAATTGAAAGATGAACTAAATTATTTCAATGACAACTAAAGAAAATTTATTCTTAGGAAATTGATAAGGTAAAATAAATATATCAATGGAAATAGCCATAATAGTTGTTGCTTACAATCGGCCCAAATCACTGGCAAGGCTATTAAACGCCTTAAG
>CAYSCZ010000049.1:0-22494 GCA_964429655.1 uncultured Roseivirgaceae bacterium | reverse complement strand
ATTTATTAATCATGTTATTAATTTGGTACAATACAAAGAAGACAGAATATAAGTATGGTTCAACGATGGATTATGACAGTGAGAAAAATCTTTACACTGACGTTGAAGTAATCTATAGGTTCAATGAAGATGTGGTGAAATTAGCTAAAAAGATTACTGCTCAACTCAATTTAGCTGTTAGCCAACGATAAGGAGTGATCGACGTAGCTTAAGAAACCTATTTTAACGGCGAATCCGGTTCTTTAGCCAATACTTTATAAACAATGCTATCTACCAAACCAGGTACGAATTTATTTAGATTTACTACAAGCTTACCTTGTTTTGTCAGAACAAGGTCTCTTTTTTTATTGATAACCGCCTGATAAGTTTTATCTGCTACGGTGTTGGCTGACATCATTTTTTTCTCGTTCCTTGGTGATTCGCCCTGTATTGAGCCGTCAGCGGTTAGGGCTGCTTTGCGAATGTTTGTTCCTGTAAAACCCGGGCTTACCACTAATATGTGCACCCCTCGCTTCATAACCTCCGTTCTTAGTGCTTCATAGAAACCATTCATAGCAAATTTTGAGGCTGTGTAAGCCGTTCTTGCTGGTGTGCCCTTATGTCCGTTGATGGATGATATGCCCACAATTGATCCTTTTGAGGCTATGATATAAGGTAGCGCATAATAGGTTGCATAAAGTGTACCATAGAAGTTAACATCCATCACTCTTCTGAACACATCAAGCTTCAGGTCTTCCAAGAGGGCGCGCATAGTTATGCCGGCATTACAAATCAATACGTCAATCTTACCAAATTTATTAATGGTCTCTTCTACCATTTTTTTGTTGTTTTCTTCAAGGCTGGCATCCATAGAAAAACCAAGCAGGTTGTCTTTAAATTCTATGAATTCATTTGTTAAAAGATCAATTTTATCCTGCTTCCTACCGGTAAATACTACCTTAGAACCTTCCTGCAAATATTTCTTTACCAGCGCTTTCCCAATCCCATCAGAGCCACCAGTGATGATCACTACTTTATCTTTCATGTGATTAATTTTAGATGCAAGGTAATTTTTTTTTGAGAAGCTTTACTTTTAAAGCTTCACAATAAAAACCTAATTTATGCACGATTTTGACTGTTTAATGGATGATTTTTCAGATTTTAACTTCAATACGTCCACCCCGCCTATTGTGCCTTCCAACGGTTTTTATTTTCAAACTGTTGAAGAAATGCGAGATGCTATGGCTCGGGAGCGTGAGGTGCCCTTTTATACCCGCGGCACAAATCCCACGGTAAAAGTGCTGGAGAAAAAGATGGCATCATTGGAAAAAGCTGAAAGCGCCTTAATTTTTGCCAGTGGGAGTGCGGCCATTGCTTCTGCGGTTATGGCAAATGTTGGAAAAGGCGATCATATTGTGTCAGTTCAAAAACCTTATAGCTGGACCGGGAAGTTATTCTCCCAGTTGCTTCCCCGCTTTGGTGTTGATACTACTTTTGTGGATGGTACCGCTGTGGAAAACTATGCGCAGGCCATTCAACCCAATACTAAATTGCTTTACCTGGAATCCCCTAATTCCTGGACATTTGAACTGCAGGACATTAAGGCTGTCGCTGACTTAGCAAAAAGTAGAGGCTTACTCAGTTTTATGGATAACAGTTATGCCACGCCCATCAACACCAAGCCCATCACTATGGGAGTGGATGTGGTAATGCATAGTGCCACCAAGTACCTTGGCGGCCATGGAGATGCGCTGGGTGGGGTGGTAGCCTCATCCAAATCAATGATTGATAAGCTATTTAAATCTGAGTACATGACCTTAGGTGGTGTAATATCCCCATTCAACGCCTGGCTTTTGACAAGGGGTCTAAGAACTCTTCCCTTACGTATGGAAAAAGTATCCACATCCACCCCTATGATCGTTAAGTTTTTAGAGCAACACCCTAAGGTTGATACAGTTAATTACCCTTATTCAGAAAGCCACCCTCAATTTGATTTGGCAAAAACACAAATGAAAAAACCTGCCGGTCAATTTTCAGTGGTGCTTAAAACTAAAGATTCGGCCAGGATAGAAGCTTTCTGTAACGCTCTGACCACGTTTAAATTGGCAGCATCCTGGGGCGGCTATGAATCGCTGGCTTTTCCTGCAATTACATTTTCCACTTCATTAAATTACCAAACCAATGAAATTCCAATGAACATGATACGTTTTTATGTTGGTTTAGAAGATGTGAACACTTTGATTAAGGATTTGGACAGGGCATTATCATATGCGTAATTATTGGTTTGTGTTTCTTTTGCTCTTGCCATGCTCACCCTTACTTGGAGTGACATTGAAGGGTAAGGTTCTTGATGAGGAAGGACGTGGGCTTGGATATGCAGCGATTTACGTTAAAAACACCACTGTAGGTACTTCCACCAATGCTGAGGGTGATTTTACCATAGATCTTAACCCGGGAACTTATGAGATTGTATTCCAGTATGTGGGTTATACAAAAAAGGTTGTTCAAATAAAAATTACCCAGGATAATGAGCCGTTGGTTGTTCAGTTACAACCCGAGGTGATCGTACTAAGACCGGTTATTGTAAAAGCCAATGAAAACCCAGCAAACCGTGTGATTCGCCAGGCTATAGAGCATCGTAAGGATCATTTGAGAGCAGTAAACGCTTATAAATGCAATGTGTATATCAAGGGGGTCCAGCGCCTGGATAAAAAGCCGGGCAGGATATTCGGATTTACAGTAAATGTGGATACTGGTATCGTGTACCTCTCAGAGTCTTATGCTGAACTGAGCTTTGCCCAACCAGACAATTTTAAAGAAAGGATGATATCCTCTAAGGTGAGTGGCAGCACCTCTGCAGTCAGCTTCAATCAGGCCTCCGACATGGATATAAACTTCTATGAAAATATTCTTTACTACGAAGGTTTGACGGAGCGTGGTATTGTGTCACCTATAGCCAATAATGCATTCTTGTTTTACGAATATGATCTGGTAGGTACATTTTTTGAAGACAGCCGTTTGATCAATAAAATTAAAGTCACACCCCGAAGAATCAATGACCCTGTTTTTACAGGTTTTATATACATCATTGAGGACACATGGCGCATACATAGCCTTAAATTATTATTAACTAAGCGAAACAAAATCGAATTTATCGACAGCCTCTGGATCAACCAGGTGTATGCACCGGTGGAAGAAAATATCTGGATGGTTTTTAATCAGAGATTAACCTACAACCTTGATCTGTTTGGATTTGAAGGGAAAGGAAACTTTAGTGCCGTTTATTCAGATTACCAGATTGAGCCCAATTACAAAATAACTTCGAAGTATAAGCCGGTAGAACAAAAGCCTGAAAAACCTGAAATTCCTGCCTCAGTAACGGCTAATAAAGAAGGGGTTGAACAGAAACGGGACACAGAAAAATCGGAATCTTTATTTCCCGATAAAAAGGAATACTTTGATAATGAAGTCTTGAGGATTGAGGAAAACGCCAGGGAACGCAGTAATGACTACTGGAAGCAAATAAGGCCCATACCCTTAACTCAGGAAGAACAGCTTGATTACCGTTTAAAAGATAGCCTGAAACTTATCAGGGAATCGAAGCAATATAAGGATAGCCTGGATAGGCGCTCCAACAAAATCACCTTAGCCAACATACTGTACAGCGGATACAGTTACCGCAACACGCATCAAGGAAAACAATTTTCCTTCGATCCACTGATCAATATTCTCCAATACAATACGGTGGAAGGTTTGGTAACCAACCTCAGGATGGTCTATTCAAAGTCAAAAGATAACCTTGCCCGGTATAGAATCATACCAACCCTGCGTTATGGTTTTTCAAATGATAAATTAAATGGCGAACTGAACGGTATTTATTATTACGACAGGCATAAGCTGGCTGAGCTGGAGGTAGCTTTTGGCAGGTTTATAGCGCAATTCAATGAATTAAATCCTATTTCTGCCTGGGTGAACACTCATGAAACACTGGTTAACAGAAGCAATTTTTTAAAGCTCTATCAAAAAGATTACTTTAGAGTGCTTCATACTTCCGAGCTTACCAACGGGCTATTGCTAACCTCTGCCCTTGAATATGCAGATAGGAGGGAACTTACCAACACTTCTGATTTTTCTTTTTTTTATCGGGACAGTAGGGCGTTTCGTTCCAACCGACCAGCGCATGAAGAACTGGAATCAACCGCTTTTGAAGACCATCAGGTCCTGAAAATTGATCTTGAACTACGTATCCGGTTTGATCAAAAATATATTACCTGGCCGGATCGGAAGATTATCTATAAAATGGATAAGCCAACCATTTTTGTAAGGCTAAGCAATGGCCTGGACATACTGGGCACTGACATAAGCTATGTGAGGCTGGAAGGTAGGATAAATGATGAATTTAATTTCGGACTGGCCGGGGAAGGCAAAGCGGCATTTTCCGGTGGGTTCTTTCCTCAGCAGGGTAACCTTGAGTTTATGGATTTCAAGCATTTTAATGGTAACCGTTCAATATTAGCTTCTTTGCGATTAGAAAACTTTCAATTACTTGATTACTATCGCTTTAGTACAAGGGGCCGCTATTTTACAGGCCATTATGAGCATCATTTCAATGGTTTCATCATAAACAAATTCCCTTTACTGAGAAAAACTGGCGTACAGGCGGTAGGATCTTTCCACTTTCTAAGCAATCAATTATTGGATAGTTATTTTGAAATTGGTGTAGGCATTGAACACATCTTAAAATTACTTCGGGCGGATTACTTTTTCAGTTTCAGGGATGGCAAACCATCACGAACCGGCTTAAGGGTAGGATTTGGATTCTAAATTATTGACGCAATTTAAAGGCTACTGCAGTAATAATGTTTGTGGTTTTTAAGTAAATTGTAAAGAATTTTTTTTAACATGCGAGGACTATTCATCTCCTTTATACCTGCATTGCTTGTTTTGACGAATTGTACCCGTAATGATGGTGATTCTAATTGCCTGAAACTGAAACCGGCTGTTTATGATACCCTGATTGGTTTCTCATCTGATGATGGGCTTATGGGTTATGAAAATAAGAATGGTGAGGTAATCATCGCTCCCGGATATCAATTGTTGTTTACAGATCCGCTGGTTGGTTCTATGGCTTTCGTTGTCGATAGTGGCAAAATTGTCGGGATAGACCGATCAGGTAATGAATTAATCACGCCTTTTATCTATGAAAATGGCCCGGATTATATTCGTGAAGGATTATTTCGGTTTGTGGAAAATGATTTAATGGGTTTCGCAGACCAGGATGGAAATATCAGGATTGCTGCTGAATATATTTTTGTTAGGCCATTTAGTAACTGTTTATCGGCTTTTTGTGATGGTTGTAGCAAAAAGATGGATGGCGAACATAAGGTTTATGAAGGAGGAAAATGGGGATTCATCAATCAATTAGGAGAGGTTGTGATCATGCCCAGGTATGATGCCGTTGGAGTGTTTAAAGATGGAAAAGTGAAGGTAATTTTAAAAGGCAAGTCGATGGTATTGGATGCTCAAGGGAACAAGATTTCTAAGAAAGATGCCTAAGCGTACAAGATCTATCACCTTGTCAATTTACTATATTTTGAGAGCCACAATTTCCTTCGCGCTAATCTGCCCTCAAAGGCCTCCTGCAAAGCCTTCAACCTTGCAGTAGCCTATCCCGTTCTTAGACCGGCTCCTTATGCCAGATAGATATTATAAATGCCTGTCATTATCTAGAATCATAGTGTGAATATTCTACTTCTGGCAGCTCACCAAAAGCTACTTTCCAATAATACCATATGATATCTTCCATTGCATAATAATAGATCAATAGATTGGATAGTAATTATTTTATTCAAAACGCTCAATGGCTGCACCGATGGCATTTAATCGTCTGTCGATATTCTGGTAGCCTCTGTCAATCTGCTCTACATTATGGATAACACTGGTACCATCTGCAGACATCGCAGCGATCAAAAGAGAAACACCTGCCCTGATATCGGGAGAGGTCATCTGGATGCCTTTCAAAGCTACGGTACGGTCAAGTCCAATGACTGTGGCCCTGTGTGGGTCACATAGAATGATTTGTGCGCCCATATCAATAAGTTTGTCCACGAAGAACAACCTGCTTTCAAACATTTTTTGGTGGATTAGTACGGTTCCTCTGGCTTGGGTAGCGGTTACCAGTGCAACACTCAATAAATCGGGCGTGAACCCAGGCCAGATGGCATCCGCAATGGTAAGTATTGATCCGTCTATGAAAGCGTCAATCTGGTAGTTGTCCTGGCTGGGGATAAAAATATCATCACCGTGGAATTCCATTTGAATGCCAAGTCGCTGAAAAGTAGAAGGGATTATGCCAAGTTGATCAATTCGAGCATTCTTTATGGTTATCTCTGATTGTGTCATGGCGGCCATACCGATAAAGCTGCCCACTTCAATCATATCCGGTAGTAAAGTATGTTCAGTGCCATGGAGTTCATTCACCCCTTCAATTTTTAACAGGTTAGACCCTATCCCTTCAATTTTTGCACCCATCCTGACCAGCATCTGACACAATTGTTGTATGTAAGGTTCGCAAGCTGCATTGTATATGGTGGTTTTTCCTTTTGCCCGGACCGCTGCCATTATAATATTCGCTGTACCAGTTACGGATGCTTCATCCAGGTGCATGTAAGTGCCTTGCAGATGTGGGGCTCTTACTGAATAAAAACCACTCTTGGTATCGTATTCGAATGTTGCCCCTAAGTTTTTAAATCCTATGAAGTGCGTGTCTAGCCTGCGTCTTCCAATTTTGTCACCACCAGGTTTTGGGATTTTACCCTGACCAAATCGAGCTAAAAGCGGCCCGATGATCATAATAGAGCCTCTTAAGGAACGGGCTTTGTTTTTAAATTCATCAGATTCAAGATAACTTAGATTGATGTCTTTGGCTTTAAAGCGATAACTTTCTGTGCCTGTTTTTTCGATGGCAACACCAAGGTCTGACAACAGTTCAATTAATTTAATGACATCCCTTATGTGAGGAATTTTTTTTATATGAATCGGTTCAGGGGTTAACAGTACCGCTGAAATGATTTGAAGGGCTTCATTTTTTGCCCCTTGGGGTATGATCTCTCCTTTAAGGCGTTTACCACCTCTAACCCGAAACGAAGCCATTAATTTCTCTTACGCTTATAATTTCTCTTGCCTTTGCTTCTTTGCTTTGAACGTCCTTCTTCTCTGTCTTTATCCCGTTCGCGTCTTGCGGACTCGAATAATCCATGTTCATTGATCTTGTTGATGTCCATGGTCAAATTACCTTCTGATAGTTTTTCAATATTTTTCAGGATCACTTCATTTTGAATGTTGTCTTTATTCCAGGTGAGGAAGAAAGACTTCATCAACCGCCCGATGTAAACGATAGAGGCTTCCTTTTCTTCCTCGTTTTCCAGATCTTTTGCTTTATTGATTAGAAGTTCAATGTTTTTACCATAGTGCTTAAAAGAGACATCATTGGTGTTGTAATTCATTCTCTGAGGTTTCCTGCTTAAAATTGATCGTTCCGGCATCGGAAAGGGTGTGTCAACATCAAGATCAAAATCAGCAATGATGAATAGATCGTCCCACAGCTTTTGGGTGTTTTCATTGTAATCCCTGGAATTTGGGTTTATTTGCCTCATCAAGTCTACCAAAGCGCTTACATATTTATTCCTCTGCTCTTTATCTTCAATATCTTTTACATGCTGTACCAGCATTTGGATGTTTCTTCCATACTCTTTCAATACCAATGCGTTCCGTTGACTATTATATTCCATCTATCTTTTTTTATTAAATACAAATATGCCAAAAAATAAATAGCTATGTTCATTAATTAAAAACATATCCATTTTCTGTTAATTTTTTAAATATCGAATGACATACCCAGGCATCAGTGGCAGCGTACAACTGCTGCGCTTCGGTCAAAATCTTGTTTTCCCAGTTACTGGTCTGCATTTTCTTGGATATTCTGCCATTTAGAAATATCCCGGCGAGCCTTCTTACGCCGGAGCAATGTATCCCCATGTCTTTAGCAACGATATTAAGGTCTTTTATATTTTTTGGTTGAAAAGCTTTAAGATCATTCAATTCACTGATGTCATTTTTAACACTTATGCCAACCTTGCTGATTTCTTCTGCCTCAAATAGTTCTATAAGCGACTGGTGAAAACCAGTGATATTGATGCGGAATAAAAATACCTTTTCAGGTATAGCGATCTGAATTAAGCAAATCGGGTAATACTCACCTTTTCTGAATGATGGCTTTTTCTCCATGTCAAAGCCCAGATATTTATGCTGCATGCACTGATGCACGGCCCATTCCAATTTTTCATAAGTATCTATCAGTGCAATATCCCCTTCATATTTAATGAGCGGTAGTTCATAGATATCTTCTTTGCTGATGTATTTTCGGTAATTCAAGCGGCTACCAGATCTTCTTTAAGTTTCTTTATTTTAATATTCAAGAACCCATAGAACATGGTCATAAA
Organism: uncultured Roseivirgaceae bacterium; assembly: GCA_964429655.1. GTDB lineage: Bacteria > Bacteroidota > Bacteroidia > Cytophagales > Cyclobacteriaceae > CAYSCZ01. Next base: position 14,014 of record CAYSCZ010000049.1, on the reverse strand, counting down.
TGGACTGATAATATTAAAAAAGCAATAAGGGGCATAAGTAAGTGTGCTTACCCCAAGAACCGTAGAATGGTAAGCGCCGCAGGTGTTCCAGGGGATAAGTACGGAGGTCACTGTTCCTGAATCTTCCAGTGTACGACTCAGGTTTTCTGGTGCCAGCCCTCTTTTCTTGTAGATTTCTGCATACATCCTGCCGGGTACAACAATAGCCAGGTACTGATCAGATGCAGAGAGGTTAAAGAATACACAGGTACCTGCCGTGGATGCGATAAGTGCCCCCGTAGTATTTACCAATGAAATGATGGCTTCAGCTATGGTTCTTAACATACCGGACTTTTCCATTACGCCTCCGAATATCATGGCAGAAATAATTAACCATATGGTGCCAAGCATACCATACATGCCTCCTGAACTAAGTAAATCACTCACCAGTTCATTTCCGGTGTTAATTACGATAGATCCATACATTGATTTCATTAAACCTACAAATAATGCTATCCAACTTTTATCTGCATAACCGGAAACTTCCATGATCAGGTCCTGCTGAAATATGAAGGCAGATATGGCACCGAGTATAACACCAGTAAATATTGCAGGTATTGCATCTGTCTTTTTTACGATCATAAAGATCACTACCGCCGGAACAACAAATAAGAATATATTAATGTCAAATTTATCGGTGATCGCCTTTTGGATGACAGCGGTATCTGTTAATGGACCATTTGAGGTTGTAGAAAAACCAATGATCAGGAATATGATTAAAGCTATGGTTATGGAAGGGACAGTCGTGAATGTCATATAACGGATATGAGTGAAAAGATCGGTACCTGCCATGGCCGGCGCAAGGTTGGTGGTGTCCGACAGTGGTGACATTTTATCCCCAAAGTAGGCTCCTGACAGTATTGATCCCGCTACCAGGCCTTCGTGTATACCCATGGCTTTTCCCACACCAATCAGCGCGATGCCAACAGTTGCCGACGTTGTCCAGGAGCTTCCTGTTGCGATGCTCACGATACAGCAGACGATGCAGGCAGCGAACAAAAATATCGATGGATTTAAGATCTCTAAACCGTAATAAATCATGGCCGGAACAATGCCACTCAACAGCCAGGTTCCGGATAATGATCCAATCAATAATAATATCAAAATGGAACCCATCGCTGCACTGATGTTCTTGACGATACCGCTCTGGATCTCCACCCAGGTAAAATTAAGCCGTGCCGTAGCCACTATGGAAGCTATCGCCGCTGACAGAATTAAGACAATTTGATTGGATCCTGCCAGGGCATCGTCTTTGAAGATGTAAACATTAATGGATAATAACACCACCAGAAAGGTTATGGGTATCAAAGACTCAAACAGGTTAGGTTTCCTTTTTTCAGGCATGAATGGCTAGATATAGAAGTAACATTAACTTAATTTTAATTAAATATCAAGTGAGCCTTAAAATTGAACCTTAATTACCTAAAAATTACCCGGTCTAAAGCTATAAGGGCTAATTTTTGACCTACATAAGAGCCTAGAGCAATACCCATTCCGCCAAGTTTGACCCCTGCAAAAATGTTTGGTGAAACTTCTTTGATAATTGGGTACTTATCCGATGCAAAGCCCATTATACCGGACCATGAATAATCGATGGTGAAGTTTTTTCCTGGAATGATGATTTCGGAAAGATCATGCATCAGCTTCTTTTTGATATTCTCATTTATGCCAAATTGAGTGGTATTTTCTGAATAGAAGTCAATGTTTCTCCCGCCTCCAAAGAGTATCCTGTTTCCTAAGTCCCGAAAGTAATAGTATCCTTCATCATAGTGAAAGGTGCCTCTAAAAGGCATTTTATCTAATGGTGTAGTAACCAGCACCAGCCCCCTGCCAGGTTGTACATTTACATTTTTAAGTAATTCTGTTGCAAATCCATTGGTGCAAATCATTAGGTTTTTACATTTAAAAGCAATGTCTTTTGTGAAAATTTCAATGGGATCGTTGTTTGCCCTGGGTTCTGAGAGAATATCAGAATCACAACTAAAGTTGGTTACCTCCGATCCATTGATGATTCTCGTTCCTTGCTTTTGTACATAGTCTATTAAATGATGCATCATAAGTCCAGAGTGCAGGTGCCCTTCCAGTGGATTGAACACAATTTGTTTAATAATCATGGAGTTGAAACCAAATTGCTCAATTTTGTTGGTAGCTGCATGAAATACTTCCTGATTAAATATGGGCTTGAGCAGCCTATTGAGTTCATGTACTTTTTCTAGAATATCCTCCTGCCCCTCAAAGTATAACTCATAACCACCAACTTGTTGGAACCTCATGTTATCATCCCCCAATCTTTTACGAAGTAAGGCTAATCCTTTCCATCGCAATTCAATTAATTCGAGGGCTTTATCCTTGCCCATTATTTGGATATCCTGTAGTATCTCTGTTGGGGAGCCAAAGCAGGCGAAGCCTGCATTTTTTGTGGAAGCACCACTGGGTAACAACCCTTTTTCCAATACCAAAACACTGGAATTAGGACTTTGCTCTTTTATGGTAGCCGCAGTCGAAAGTCCGGTTATTCCGGAGCCGACAATGATGTGATCATAATGAATAAAAGTTTCTTTTTCCCAAAGACTAATCATACTTAGAATTTATGATTTATCGGTGGAAATAAAAATTCCTACAGACAAATTGTCTATGGAATAAAAGCTTCTTCTTTTACCACCAAATCCCGAAAACTATTGCCAGGAAAAGTGGTTTATAAATTGATTAAAGAATATTCAGATAAAATATAATATTTCTAATTTATTTGCTTCTACTAGACAATTGATAGTAAAAGCTTTTTGTCATCATTTGTCAAAGCATCCGGAAATTATTAACAATAATAAAAATCTTAAACAATTATTTGGTGTAACATCTACTAATAAATCTGAACCTAATTATTACCAATTATGACGGGACACCTTGAATTAATGAAAAAAGCAATTGACTATGCGGATAAGCATCAAACACCATTTGGCGCTTTGATTCATAATGGCTATGATTCATTTATCACCTCAAACACGTCCAAAGAGGATGGGAAAGTTTACCATGCTGAGATGAATGCGTTTCTCAATATTCCATCAGACTTTAAGAAGGACCTGGGCCTTACCCTTTACACCACTTGTGAACCATGCGTGATGTGTATGGGAGCAGCCATGTGGAACAGCGTAGAGCGAATCTATTTTGGCGTTTCTATTGACACCGCTTCTAACTATTTATCGCAAATCAAACTTTATTCCAGAGCGTTGGCAAAATACGCTTTCCATAATATTTTCATAGAAGGCGGGCTTTTGGAAGAAGCGTGTGAAGAATTATTTAAAAAATATACCGGGGAGTTATGCCCCGCATAACAGTCACTGATCCCAAGGGACACACTCGGCATATAGAATGTGCAAAAGGAGAGAGACTGCGCTCAGTACTGATAAAAAATAGTGTTTCTCCTTATACTTCATTCACACAAGTATTCAATTGTGGAGGCAACGGCATCTGCGCAACCTGTGGGGTATTTATAAATGAAGCGCCTGAGGCTGATCATTGGCATGATAAGCTTGCTAAAAGGTTTCATTACCCGAGATTGAGTTGTCAAATAAATGTATCGGAGGATATTACAGTTACTATTCCTAAAAAAAGGGTTTGGGGCAAGCGAAAAAGACCTGCATCTTAACCATATACCTGATTCCTTGCATCGTGGATGAAATGTAAATGCGATCCATTTCTTTTCGCAGTCCAGAGAAGAAAGGTTATTTTCAGATAGGATCCGGGAACACAATTTATTCATCCGCTCACGGCGGAAGCTTTGGATTGACATTACAGGGATCCTATGCTTTTACAAAAGATTTCTTTGTGAGTTCAAATTATCTTGGTAGAAGTACTCATTTTAAAAAGAAAGTAACAAAACCTAAGTATAACGATATCCACTTACAATTTGCTATTGCTCACTTGAAGATTAACTTTGGATCTTGATCAAATTCAGTCATATGAAATCTTCATTAAACTTCATTATTCCCATCTTTTTAATCTTTTTGTTCATCATGTCTTGTGATAATAAAACCTCTAAAGATGAAAATGCTTCCACCCAACTGGAATGGGATAAGCCCCGGGTACCGGATTGGCATAAGCATGCTGTGATTTACGAGGTAAACTTAAGACATTATACCCCGGAAGGTACTTTCAAAGCTTTCCGTGAACATCTTCCCCGCTTACAGGAGATGGGCGTAGACATTTTATGGTTAATGCCTATTCACCCGGTAAGTGAGAAAAGAAGGAAGGGGCCAATGGGTAGTCCTTATGCTGTTACTGACTATAAAGCGGTTAATCCGGATTACGGTAACAAGGAGGATTTTAAATCATTGTTGGATGATATCCATGAGGCAGGTATGTACTGCCTGTTGGATTGGGTGCCAAATCATACCGGATGGGATAATCAATGGATTGAAGACCACCCGGATTGGTATACTAAAAATTCTGAGGGGGAGATAACGGATCCTTTAAACCCTGATACCGGAGAGCCATGGGGTTGGACAGATGTGGCAGACCTGAATTATGATAATCAAGATATGCGATTGGCTATGATCAATGCAATGAGCTACTGGGTAAATGAATTTGGTGTTGATGGTTTTAGAGTGGATGTCGCGCATAGTGTACCTGTAGATTTTTGGGATCAGTGCACGGACTCATTATATAACCACAAGCCTTTATTTATGCTCGCAGAAGCTGAGGAGCCGGAATTAAGAAATACCGGTGCTTTTACGATGGATTATGGATGGGAAATGCACCATTTATTAAATGATATCGCAAAAAGTCAAAGTGCCAACCAGAGTACCGCGCTGAAGTTGGAGCAAGGTAACTTGGTTGATGGCGCTGGTGATGTCATTGAGAAAAAAGATGCGCTGGATATTGACAGCTTACTCGCTAAGAAGGATGCCGTATATGAAAATGGTTATCAGATGCATTTCACGTCTAATCATGATGAGAATGCATGGGCTGGCACAGAATTTCAACGAATGGGTGATGGTCATAAGGCTTTTGCCGTACTAACCTCAACATTTGATGGTATGCCATTAATCTATACCGGTCAAGAAGAGGCAATGGATAAAAAGTTAGCTTTCTTTGAAAAAGACGAAGTACCCTGGGAAGATTTTGAATATGAAGGCTTTTATAAAACATTGTTTGAACTTAAGGAACAAAACCAGGCACTCTGGAATGGAAAATATGGGGGAGAGCTTGTAAAACTAAAAACTGGAAATGATAAAAATATTTATGCTTTTGGAAGGGCTAAAGGTGAAGATAAAGTGGTGGTGGTCATCAACCTGTCATCAAAACCACAAGAAGGAAATATGATGACTGGCGCTTTCCAGGGAAAATATGTAGATGTTTTTTCTGATGAGGAAGTTAATCTTACCAATGAAGTGCCGCTTCAACTCAGGGCATGGGAATATACGGTTTTAAGCAATCAATGATATATGAAAAGACCTGAACCTATCAAACCTAAACCCGGGCAGGAATCTGTATGGGATTACCCGCGTCCGCCTAAGTTAGAGCAATTTAAGGGCCACGTACGAATTGTGTTTAATGGCCAAGCCATAGCCGACAGCAACGCCACTTTCCGAGTACTGGAAACCAGTCATCCGCCGGTGTTTTATATCCCGCAGGAGGATATCCGAATGGGTTACTTCATCCCAGATACCAAGCAGATGTCTTTCTGTGAATTTAAAGGAAGGGCTAAGTATTTTCATATTGAAGTGCACGATAAAGTAGCTAACCATGCTGCCTGGTGCTACCCTAACCCTAGGGGTAACTTCAAAATAATCAAAGACTATCTGGCTTTTTATCCTTCCAGGATGGATGCTTGCTATGTCAATGATGAGCTTGTTCAGTCGCAGGAAGGTGACTTCTACGGTGGATGGATCACCAGGAATATCGTTGGCCCCTTCAAGGGAGGGAATGGTACCTGGGGGTGGTAGGTGACTCAAAATAACTGTTCCACCCAACAGCCATGAAAGCCTAAGGGGATATTGTGAGGTAATTGAGCACTAAAAAGCCATTCAAGGTTTTTAGATTTATAACCATGAATTTCCGTGGATTTATGTTTTCCATCGAAAACAGGTATCAGTATGGTTCCATCATCTTCATTATGCGCTGATGATACATGGATCGGTTCCCCAAGCAGGCTGTGAGGCAGTTCTCGGTAAACTGGCAGCCTATTGTAATGGTCAAGTTTTAATAAACCATCTAACAAGGGGTTCTTATGGTTATTTATTGGGGAGGCTATTCCCCAGGCATATCGGTAAGGCTTTCCGCTTTTATTTTTATTGATTTCGGGGAATTCAAAATAATAGGAAGCCAGGTTCTGTTTAGTTACTGATCTGGATGTTAAGTCTAAAACATACCTGGTTGGCTTGGATTGAATGGTTTCCTCAGCTTCACCATTTAGAAATTTTTTCATGCCCTCAGCTGAGGGCCAGTCTGGAAGCATAAGTCCATCAATTATTATTTGGTCATCCATTTCATAACCATTGATAAAGTGAAATATAAAACCAAAAGATGTCTCCAGCTCAATCTCATTTCCTTGTTTATCTATGACCAGTATTTTTATCGGAAGATCTTTATTGGCTTCCATAGATCCGACCGGAGTATCCAGGCCACTAAATGCACGAAATAAATTGAAATTTACCGGCGTGAGGAAGAATATCTTATACCCTGATTCGGTCAGGACAAAATCATGGGTGAAGAATAATTTTTTTAGTTTGGTTACCCCTGCGATTGAAGCCTTTCCATCATTTTTAATTTCATATCTAATTAACCGGTTGGTGATACCTGGAGCCGTACCAAAATTATGCAGGACTCCTGTATCAGGATCAAATTTTGGATGGGCCGAAAAAGGTAATTCAGGGGTTATCAGCTTATCTATCCGGCCGAATTTGTTGATCAACATTCCAGCATAATCAAATCTTCCTTCCGTCCTAAGGGTCTTGGGGTCTATCAAATGCGGCAGCCCACCTTCCCAGAGTGCCAGTAGCCTGCCTGCGTGAAAAGCAATTGATGTATTGGCAGCATTTTTAAACCGCATATCCAGAAGGTTCTTCAGCAAACCTCCAGGTTTATTGGTTCCAAAACCCCTGTATAAAAATTTACCGGCATCTTCTTCCTTTAAAAATTCGGCTGTTTTGATGTGCTTATTGCTGTAAAGGATTATCCCATCATGAATAGAATATTTTGAGACCATGCCATCGCCATCGAAAAGATGCTGATATTTCACGCCATAATGCATGTGTCTGCCATTACCATTTCTGAAGAGCGTACCATTTAAGCGCTTTGGAACGGTGCCCTTAACTTCAAGAGGGAAACTTTCATATTCATCGTCTACTAAACTGTTGAAATTAAAATAGTCTTCGAGAATTTTCATTTTCATATAGAGATCTAACAATTTAAACGTTATGGTGTTAGGTTAATAAAAATTTAACCAATGGAAAATCAAACAACAAGCTGGCCTGATTTAGCAATCGGTCTCTATGACAAATTAACCGGAAGAAACGCTGAAATCACCTATCATTTTGAAAATATGGAAATCGAAGTTCCAAGCGGAACCGGTTCTGATGAGCATGCCAAATGGAGACTCAATGGCAAGGTGGTCATTTCAACTAGTGAAAAAAACTAAGTAAAAACAGCCTCCTGTAAAAGGGGGGCTACTGTATGTTACACATCACGTCAGATCTTAATATACAAGTTGGTGAGGAGTATTTAAAGATTTCTTCAGATCATAATGAAATATTGGTTAACTGTAGTAATTGGTCTGTTCTAAGGCTTTTACAAAAACAATCACAAAATTTTCGTTATGGCCTTCTTGATCTTAGGAATGCTTCCAGGGCAATTGATCAGAGCATCATTTTAAAAGTATCCGATAAGCATATCTTTAAGTTAAGCCAGGGAAAACTTTCTAACGTAAATGTGCCTAACGCAGCTTTAGGGCTTTTAAATTATTTAGGTCTCAAGTTTTAGGCTTGTCATAATGCAGTGGCAAAAACTAAAACAATTAAGTTATTCACATCACTTGTATTAGCATCAGTCAGTTAGTCCATGTTCAAATCTGCAGATATTAATGCGTATTACTATAAACTCTTTTCGGATGATGTAAGGAAAAGGTTTGAAACTGTCATCATATCAATCTCGATTTTTGGGTTTGTGATGCACCTGTCTTTGATATGGCTAATTGATCTGGATTTAATATCATTCGGCCCTTTCTCCAAAAGCTTATTAATAGATCCGGTGTCTGCTATCTATACACCATTTTCCTTCATACTGGTGTATGAGGTATTTCTGCTGGTCTTTTATCTGCCAAGATCGATTACTTTTTACATAGGCAAACAATACGAGATTGTATCCCTTATTGTCATTCGAAGGATCTTTAAGGATATATCAAATATGGAACTTACGCTTGACTGGTTTTCGAATAATTATAATGAACGCTTACTATACGATTCCATAGGCATTATTTTTTGTTTTTCATTAATTCTTTTTTTCTATCGGCTATCAAGAAGAAAATACAATATCCATAAACCGGAAGATCTTAACAAATTCATCATGGCCAAGCAGATAACAAGCATGTTTTTACTTCCATCGCTTATTGTTATGGCTATTTACAGTTTGGTGGTATGGATTGGCGAAATAATTGCTTTCCAATCAGGTCAGGTTGGTGTTTTACCTGACGTCAATAATATTTTTTACAATGAATTTTTCACACTTCTCATATTGGTTGATGTTTTGCTGTTGTTGATTTCATTTCGATATACAGACAATTATGGACAACTTATGAGAAATTCAGGCTTTATCATCTCTACTATCCTTATTAAATTATCATTCAGCTCTACTGGTTTATTAAATATCATCATTGTATGTTTTGCCATTGCATTTGGTGTATTATTTCTTGCTATCTATAATAATTACCTGAGGCTAGAGGGATTACCAAAAAGTTGATCTGTTCAACAATTATTATAATTAATTAAACAAAAGTAATGCATCGCCGTTCCGATTACCTAAGAACATTATCATGAAAATTAAATCATTAGAAAGACGAGGTATTTTTTATGGGGGTATTGTCACCGTACTCTTGATCGCATTTTTTTTGTTGATGAAGAGTTTTGGATTAATCCATAATTTTAATCTCAGGATATTTAATTCACTATTTCTTTTCAGTGGAATTTTTTTAGCCATCAGAAATCTAAAATCTAAAAATCAAGGTGAATTAGATTATTTGAAGGGTCTGGGGATAGGATTGATTACATCTTTAGTAGCAGCAATCTTATTTTCACTGTTTGTATTCTCTTATGTTAATCTGGATCCGGCTTTTATGACCTCCATTAAAGAAAATGAACCTCAAGGTATTTATCTCAATGAGTTTGGTGTTTTAGCGTTGATATTTATTGAAGCATTCGCATCAGGGATATTATTTACTTATGTTTCTATGCAATACTTTAAAAGCGAGCAGCCTGCTGCTTTATAAGGTAAGTCATTGACAGATTAGAATACCTAAACTTAAATCTGGCTAATGGTTTGTTTGGTTTTTTTAATTTAAGAGAGTTTTTTGAATCTCTACCCAGTCATTTTTTTCATTTAATATTTGGTTCACAAAAGGATAGTTTAACAGCCATTCAATATTTGAATAGGGTTTGCTTGAGTTTATTATAATTTTAAAATCAAATTTCTTTTTGGCTTCCTCAATTTTTTTACAAAGCGCTATCCCATCCATTTCAGGCATTTCCAGGTCTAATAAAATAAGATCCGGCAGCTTACTTTTTTTAGATGTGATTTTCTTCCAAACAGATATACCATCATAAAATTTACGTACCTTAATATCCGGATGGGTTTTGTTTAATACATGATCCAAAAATGTGGTAGTAAGTTGGTCATCATCAACTATCCATATTTCAGATTTTTTATTCACTGGTTCTTCCGTCATATCCTCAAATTTTCTTCTAAATAAGTATGTTTTTTACATTAAGAAAATAGGAGAAATACTGAAAAGCCTAGGTATTTACACGCACTTTTATGTTATATTTTTAAATAGGATCGTTCTATTTTTCATTGTTCAAAGGCATAACAAATCGACAACAAAAGCCAGATGCATTAAATTATAGTTTCCACACATTGAGGGTGTCTCTACCCTTAATCTGGCAAGATTGGGACAGGTATCCGATGCCAACTCAAAAGCACCATTAGTATGTCCGTTTATATGACAGGAAAAGCAGGATACCCCGGCACGGGCTTCTAAGTGACCCGGTGGGTGGTGTGGTTAAACCAGGTTTGTAGGGGTTGGCTTAAGCAATTCTTTTAGCCCTTCCATCTGTTCCGGTGTTAATAAACCATCAAACACCAACAAATAAAATAATACTGGCGATCAATAGCAGGGTGTAAGCTTATGATAAACATTTTAAATTTCAATACATTTGTTAACGTAATGATCACTAAATTTTCACTTCATAAAAGCATGAATATTGAAAGATTATTTTATTTTAATTCAATAATTATATAAACAGAAAAAATGGAACTCATAAATAACCAAAATAATCGAAGGCAATTTTTAAAATTAAGTACAGCCATCTCGCTCGGATTTTTGGGATTAAACAAGTTTGCTTATTCATCCTCATTCTTTGATGGCAACAATATTGGTTATGGACCTTTGTTGGATGATCCCGGAGGTATCCTTAATCTTCCAAAAGGATTTTCTTACAAGATAATTTCAACCATGGGGAATAAAATGGCTGATGGTCTTCTGGTGCCTGGAAAAGGTGATGGTATGGCTACTTTTAAAGGGGAAAACGGAAAAGTAATTTTAATCCGAAACCATGAGATGAGCCCGGATGCACCAGAGCAAGGGCCCTTTGGTGAAAATTATGAGTTACTTTCAAAAATTGACAGACAAAAAGTATATGATTATGGGCTGGGTAAGCAGCCCTGCCTGGGAGGTACCACTACCATTGTATATGACGAATTAAAACAAGAAGTAGAGCTTGAATACCTGAGCATTGCAGGTACTATTCGCAATTGTGCCGGTGGACCAACACCATGGAATTCATGGATCACATGTGAAGAGACAAACCTGAAAAAAGGTGAGGGAAGGGAGCAGGATCATGGGTTTAATTTTGAGGTACCAGCCAGTGCTAAGATTCGGCTTACCGATCCTTTGCCATTAAAAGATATGGGCAGAATGAATCATGAAGCTGTGGCGGTAGATCCTTCTACCGGGATAGTTTATCAAACGGAAGACCGATATGACGGGTTGATTTATCGGTTCTTACCCAAAAAATCAGGTAAGCTTGAAAAAGGTGGCAGATTACAGATACTGGCTATCAAGGGACAGAAGAGCATGGATACCAGGAACTGGGATGAGAGTACTTTTCCCGTCAACAAACCTTTTGAGGTAGAATGGCTGGATATTGACAATGTGGAATCACCTGAGGATGATTTAAGGATGCGTGGTTTTGAAAAGGGTGCTGCAAAATTTGCTCGTGGGGAAGGCATGTGGTTTGGAAATAATGAAGTGTATTTTGCCTGTACTAATGGTGGTACTGAAAGGAAAGGCCAAATATTTAGATACAAACCTGGGAAATGGGAGGGGGCACGCAATGAAAAAGATCAGCCCGGAAAGCTCGAATTATTCGTTGAATCAAAAAAGACTGATATACTTAAAAACTGTGATAACCTTACCGTATCTCCTTGGGCGGATGTGATCACCTGTGAGGATAGAAGCAAACCAAATATTGTTGGTATAACCCCAAAAGGTGAATTATATCAATTTGCTCACAATGTTGGTTATGAATCAGAATTTGCCGGTGGCGTTTTTTCTCCTTCAGGAAAAACATTTTTTGTTAATATCCAACACCCCGGGCTAACCTTTGCCATCACAGGTCCCTGGAAATTAGCTTAATAAGCCTTGTTTTTAAGGGAAGGTCATGATATATTGACTTCGGCGGTTAGTGAATGCACGGAATAAGGATATTTTAAGCATCATGATCCACATGCTCTTTCTTTTATGATATGGAGTACGGTTCATGGTATTGTTACACTTTATTTAAGGAACAGCCTGAAAATGTATCATAATGAAGAACGGGAAATACTTTTGGATAAAGCTTTAGATTCGTTTCGGATGATACTAGAAAACAGCTAAAAAATTTTGAATATACTGAACGCAGTTAATAAAAATTAATAGGTTTATTAAAAAAATAAAATTAATCTTAACCCTTCACTGATAAGCCATATTCTCACAGGCCAATCGATTTTAGATGAGTATATCAAAGCGGGTTTATCCAATAATCTGGCCTACAAAACAAAGAAATTGATGTTGCTATACAATTAATTGGAAAAGCTGGAACAAGCAAGGGCTAACTACATGCCTCAGGGCTCCTTCAAATTGTCCTGTCCCAGGTAAATCGACAGGCTGGTTTTGATATAATTAAAATTTTTTTGTAATAAATCCACATGATCAATTACTAAGCATTTAAAAACATTCATTAATGAATATTAGAAGTTTAAAAACGGTATTCACCTGCACAGCAAAAGCCATCGACCTAAGCGGTAAAACGACCGATGAACTTAAAAGCATAAAAAATAAATCCATCACTCACCTAAGTATATATGGTTTTGGCGTTGTGGTTACAACCTTGATTTTGGCTATATCAAATTCAGATAATCCGGAATATTATTTCTTGTTTATCCTCTTTACCTCTATGATGCCTTTCATAGAGGGAGAAGAAAAGCGTATAAGAGCAGCAAATAGAAAACTGAAAGAACTTACAGGGAAAAAATAATCGTCTGATTACTGTCAGCATCTACTAAATAGTGACCGGATTATGGTGGAATGATATTTAATCCGATTTCTAACAAGCTGGTCATAATACACATATTCTCTATATTTAATGCTCATTATAAAACTAATTTTAAAATGAGTAAATCACCGACCCATTACATTTTAATAACATATTTTTTATTATTGGTGCAGTGCAGTCCCTCATCTAAAGACCAATCAACTGATAAGGATAAAGAATCGACCTTAAAGGATGCCCTCACTTTTTTCGCAGGATTCGATGGTAATCATGAAGCAGCGTTTGCCAAAGGGGATAAAAATATGTACACCGCTCCCTCCAGAAAAAAGCTGGATTCATCAGTTGTTGGAATGCAGTATCCAAAACATACTTTGAGTGATGATGATGGAAAAGTAGGAGGGTCATTAAGTTTTGGGGATAAGACTGATACCGTGGTCTATTACAAAGCAAAGAACAATCTGTCGTATTCCACTGATGGTTGGACCGGCAGTATGTCGTTATGGTTAAAGTTAAATCCTGCGGAAGACCTGGAACCCGGCTATACAGACCCCATACAGATTACTGATGTGAATTACAATGACGCATCCATCTGGCTTGATTTTACACAGGAAAATCCTCGCGACTTTCGGTTGGGTGTATTTGGTGATTTAACAGAATGGAGTAAAGATACCGTTGAAACCTCTCAGGAGGAGGAATTTGAAAGACGCCTGGTGCGTGTTAAAAAACCACCCTTTACGAGTACTGACTGGACACACATTGTGGTTAATTACGAGCGTCTGGGAACGCCTGAAAGTAAAGCCAGCTTGTATGTGAACGCCAAAAAAATCGGGGATGTGCAGGGAATAGATGACCCATTTACCTGGGATTTGGATAAAGCAAATATTTACCTGGGCTTAAATTTCATCGGGATGATGGATGAGTTGTCTTTTTTTGACAGGCCATTAACCACCGAAGAAATCAATACACTTCAGGAAGGGATCGGCACCATTTTAAATTAACTATTGCCGTATCTCGCTCCTATGCGCTTTAAGCTAAAGTAAAAATTATGAAGCGTATTTTGCTGGATACCGTTTTGTGTTGCTTTTTCATATTTGGCATCGTAGGTCTGTTTTCAGGTGTAACCTACTTTAACCCAGAATTGTCATTAGACTTTCTATTACATGGTTAAATCACTTCAA
>CAYSCZ010000048.1:0-23270 GCA_964429655.1 uncultured Roseivirgaceae bacterium | reverse complement strand
TTTGAAGTGATTTAACCATGTAATAGAAAGTCTAATGACAATTCTGGGTTAAATGTATGGATAACTGATAAATATTAAGATGATCAATAGATAGATTATTTAACCTGCTTTTCTTAAATCTCTCACTTTCAATATGCTATTAAACCCATTTACGCCATTTGATTCACTGTAAAGATTTCCTGGGTCCACAATCCATTTTTTCTCATCGACTAAGTATTTGTAATAGTATTTGCCCTTGGGAGGAATCGGTATAGCTGCCTGCCATAAACCAAACGCATTGATCTTCATGGGTATTTTTTCTTTCCACTGATTAAAGCTTCCCACTACTTCAACTTTTTTTGCCGAATCGTTGTGGTAATAAAACATCACCTGATCCTCGACTATGCTGACCTCAGGAGACGTAATCCTATCCGGGAAACCATGTTTTTCAACCATTGCGTGTTTTATTGACAGGTATGGATTGATCAACCCAAATCCTTGTATCTCCGCGGGGATATGCTGGAGAAAAGTGGCATTATTTAAGATTATGTCCCGGATCTCATGAGGCAGCAGGCTGTTGTTGGCTTCAATCATCTGGGCAATCACCGAGCTTACAATTGGGGCCGCAAATGAGGTCCCATCACCATGCATGTAATCCTGATTCACAAACTTTTCCTGATGGATCTTATCTCTTACCAATGACTTTATCTGGGAAATAGTCCACTTTTCATTTACATGATCTACAATACCGGCATCACTTGACAACAACATCAAATTTTCCCAGAATTTATCTTCAGGTGCTTCATAAATCTGAAAGAGTGCCTTTGCCTTTTTATGCAGGGCAGTGTGTGACAAAATTGGAATTGGTATCCAAATGCTGGGAGAAATTATTTCCGGTTTGTTGAATCTATCAACTGTACGGCCAAATGTTGAGTGATAGATGATTGAATCGTGATAACCTAACGTATTGTAATCATCCACGCCACCAACCGAAATAACCCATGGCGAATTTGCCGGAGGCTTTATTGGTGCGGAGGCATCATTTCCTACAGCGGCCACCACCGATATTCCAATCTCAATAGCTCTTTGTACCGCACGATCCACCTGACTCTCTTTGTAAGATATGGGCCAGTCATCGGTGACAGACAAGTTGATCACATTAATGCCATATTGATCTTTGTGTTCGATGGCCCAGTTCAGCGCTTTTGTAATACTTTCAGAAGATATCCCTCGGTCATTCATTACTTTGATAAGTACCAGCTTAGCATTGTAGGCTATACCGTGATACAGGCCATTCGATTTACTGCCATCCCCCGCGGCTACCACCGAGGTCATTGTGCCATGCCAACTATTGTTATGCGGTTGTTTATAATATGAAGATGGCCGGTCTGGATTGGTAATATCATGAATTTTCAGTACCCTATCTTCTATGTCCGGATGAAGATAGAACCCACTATCTATCATGCAAATTGTAACCCCTTTCCCTGTATATTTTGTATTAGAATTTAGTCTTGCCGTAACTGGTAAAGGTGTAAGGATATCATTTTCTTCCTTTGATAATTGCCTGATAACTCTATGATGTAGTTCATCAAGGCAAAAACTGCATATTCCAAAATTTGCATTCCATTGCTCTGTCAGTAGCTGGATTTGTTGCGCCACCATGGAGCCTTCCTGGGATTCAAAATTATGTATAAGATGGTCTATCTCATTATTACAAACTGAACAGCACGCTTTATTTGAGCTCATCCGGTTTAAAAATTTTTAATATGATAAATTATTAAAAGTATTACAAATACTTATCTGTATAGCCCGTCAAAGTAATAGCCCCTTGAAAATTATTGTTGTAGTTAAATAGCTATTATTTTTTTATGAAATTTATAAACAATTCTGTATTCTGTCTTGGCTTTATGGAATTGTAAGCAACATCAAGAGTAATAAGATTAAAATGCTTTTTAAATAAGTTAATATATTCTTCCTTACTTCCTCCGAAGGGTGGTGCATCCGGACTCATTTCTTTCGCCCATAAAAGTCCAACCAACCTTCCTCCGGGATTTAATAACCCATAAGTTTTTTCTACATATTGTGGTCTGAGCTGTCTGTCTATGGTGCAAAAAAATGTTTGTTCGATTATCAGGTCATATTTCCCTGCGTGTTGAAAAAAGTCGCCTTCTATTAATTGATCGGAAGGAAAACCAGGCTGTCTCCGTTGGAAATTTTTAATAGCCAATGAAGAAATATCTAGCACGAAAACATTTTTAAAACCATTTTGATACATGTAAGCGGCCTCATAGGCTTTTCCTGCACCCGGTATCAAAACCTTTATTTCTTTATCCTTTAGTTGATCAACGTATTCTTTTATGGGATTGGAAACATAACCAATATCCCACCCTGTAGTTCCTTCTTTATATCGATTGTCCCAATAAGCTTTGTCGTATCTTGACATTTATTTTTTGTTTGTTGCTCAACATTTTTTGTAAGCATTAATCGTTTATTCATTTAATTATCTGCCAAAGTCTTTGCAATATTCACTTTATATACCTGGACTGCTGGAATCAAAGAAGCCAGAATACCTATGAGTATAGCCCCTCCAAAGAGCAATAGTTCACTCTCCAGAAATTTAAGCCCTGTAAATTGATAGTGAAAACGCTCTTCTGCTGCATTAGATAGGATTACTATTCCTAAACGACTTAATACCATGCCGGCTATAAAACCTATGAGCGATAAAAATAACCCTTCCTGGATCATTATCCAGAATAATTGTAAGCCTGATGCACCATAGGTTCTCATCAAAGCCATCTCATATCTTCTTTCCAGAAATGAAGCATATAAGCTGATGAATACGCTCACCCCGGAGACTATGATGATCACCAAACCGATCAGGTTCAATGTATCTACGCCTATTCCAAGTAAACTAATGAGTTTATTGATTTCAAATGCCGGTAAAGCAGCTTGCATGTTTGTACCCTCATTGATCTTCCTGGGCAGGGTTATCATCCCCATGGGACTACGAAAGTTTACCAACATTGCTGTGATCTCTTTCTCCTCATCTTCATGTTCATTGGTTTCATCGTGTTCCTTTTTATGGACTTCCCAGAAACTTTCATTGGATGTTAATATCAATTGATCGACCACTGATCCTGTGTATTTCAAAACCCCTGCTACCGTATAATCATGTGCTTCATGACTTACTCCGGCCCCAACCAAACCATGGGAACTTTTGAATTTATCACCAATATTTAACTGTAATTTTTCAGCAACTGCATCACCTAATACCGCTTCCATAGGCATTTCCCACAACGCTCCCCGGTCTATCTCCGCATTATATAGTTTTACATACTGACTATCCGTTCCTACTATCCTGTAACCTTTGTGTGAATCACCGAAAGATAAAGGTATTGCCCATTCAACCAAGCGGCTTCTTTTTAATTTTTCGGCTTCAGCTAAGCTTATATTTCCTGTGGGTGTGTCAACTTGAAAAACAGAAGATAAAATTAATTGCAACGGGCTGCCCTTAGCCCCAACAACCATTTCAATGTCTTTTATGTTTTTTTCAAATTGATTAATTAATTGATTGTTTATGAGCAGTATCAGAGAAATTATGGCTACCCCAAGCATCAATAAAACCACACTTAATAAACTTGTTAATGGACGAGAAAGGATGTTTTTCCAGCTAAGCAGTGTAATATTCATAGTTCAAGAATATTGTTAAAGAATGATTTGACCCGCGCGTCATGAGTTATAATAATAAGATTAGCGCCTGAATATTTAGACTGATCTATCAATAAATCAATTACTTTTTTGCAATTTTCATCATCCAGGCTGGATGTTGGCTCGTCGGCCAGTAAAAGGTTAGGGTTATTGATTATGGCCATAGCAATTGAAGCACGCTGTTGCTGGCCCTGGCTGAGGTTCCTTGGATATTTATTGATGCAATTATGAATATTTAACCGGTGTAAGACATCATTAATTATTTTCTTATCCTGCTTCAAGCCGGCAAAGAATTGAATGAGTAATAAGTTTTCCTGGAGGTTTAATGAGGCTATGAAATGGCTTTTTTGAAAAACAAAACCAATATGTTTTCCCCTGAAACGATCAATTTTAGATTTGGATAACTTTGAAATGTCAATACCGTCAATTGATATAATACCTGACTCAGGTTTCAATAACCCTCCGATCAATTGAAGGAAGGTAGTCTTTCCTATTCCCGACGAGCCAACAAGTAACAAATGTTCATTTTTTAATGTTATATCAGGAAATGTAAACCTATAATTCTTATTATAACTAAAAGTTAGATCTCTGATTTCAAGCATATTATTGGTTTAGATTTACTTTTTTTATTTCTTTGACCTAATCTTATTTTAATAAAGTTAATATCTTAAAAAGGGAAAAATTTTAAAATGACCCCAACACAAATAATTAACTTATATCGTCCCACATTACAATCCATCGCATTGAGCATGTTAGGTTCTATTGCCGATGCTGAAGACGCTGTGCATGATACTTTTGTAAAGTGGTTAACCATCGATAAGAGTAAAATTGAAAATACTAGAGCATATTTAATACGTACTTTAACAAATAAATGTCTTAATATATTACGTAATACCAGCAGTAAAATTTCAAAAAAATCTATTGATGATTATCAATTTCAGCTAGAAGATAACGAGAAAGAAAAAGAAATTATAAATTTTGATGTTGAGAGTCAGGTATCAGAAGCATGGAAAATCCTGCATAAAAAATTAGAACCTATAGAAAAAGTGGTATATATCCTGCGAGGAATATTTGATATTGAATATGAAGATCTGCAGGATGTGGTTGATAAAAATGCCGACAACTGCCGAAAAATATTTAGCAGAGCCAGACAAAAAATAAATTCTGCTGAAATGCCCTCCCTAAACTTTGAGCTACCCTCTATAAAAATGCCTGAAAGTTTTAAGAAAGCATGTAGGGTTGGACAATTATCCGATTTGATCCATGACTTGACTTTAGAGATAAGCATAAAAAAATCTTGAGCAATTTGTCACAAATCAGTACCTCTAGTGTCATAATATAAAAAACTACAAAATTTTAAACATTAAATGGAAGTTATAATACTGTTTTTCATATTGCATTGGTATTTATCGTTGTTCTTTCAAACTTTCTTTTTACATCGATATGCCTCTCACAAAGCTTTTACAATGTCTCCGTTTACGGAAAAAGTCTTCTTTGTATTAACCTGGATATTTCAGGGCTCAAATTATCTTAGTGCGTATGGCTACAGCATTTTACATAGAATGCATCATGCTTTTGCAGATACGCCTGACGATCCCCACTCCCCTTCATATGACGAAAGTATTGGGAAAATGATGTGGAAAACCAAAACCATTTATTCATCCATATGCAATGGATCATTGGTTGTTGACAAAAGATTTACTGAAGATGCCCCAAAATGGGAAGCTTTTGATAAAGTAGCTCGTTCATGGCCTTCAAGATTATTCTGGGGAACAATTTATTTTGCCGTTTATTTTGTGTTTGCCGATGTGTGGTGGTTGTGGTTGTTCTTACCCATTCAATTTGCCCTATCTCCTATACATGGAGCAATCATAAACTGGTTTGCCCATAAGTATGGTTACAGAAACTACGAAGTTGGAGATACTTCTAAAAATTTCTTGCCCTTTGATTTCCTCATGATGGGTGAGAGCTATCATAACAATCATCATAAATACGGGACAAGACCTAATTTTGGCGGCATCAGATGGCATGAGATAGATCCCACTTATCAGGTTATCAAAATATTGGCTTTTTTAGGAATTATCAAAACGAAAAAGACCGCTCCTTTAGAATCAACAAAACCCACAAAAGACAAAAAATTAATGACAGCTGCCTGAAGTTATTCATCAAAATTTTGCAAAATTAGGGCCATTGGTATCCAGTGGTCTTTTTTTTATCCATTATTTGGCTTAGACTAAATAGTTATATAATTTGATGATTATAAACTGTATAAATATGCAAAAAAGAGTATTATCAACTTACCTTATCTTACTTATCACGCTGGCATCTACAAGCGACTTAGATGCACAACGTAGAAGGAAAAATCAAACAGAAGAGAAACCTGATGTAATTAACAAGAGCACTTTTAATGACATCAAATTTAGGTCGATAGGACCTGCATTCATGGCAGGGAGGGTGGCCGACATAGCGATCCATCCGGAAGATGAAAGCACATGGTATGTTGCATTTGGCTCAGGAGGCGTATGGAAAACTGCAAACGCCGGAACAACCTGGATGCCAATTTTCGACACTCTATCTTCATATTCAATAGGATGCATTACCATTGATCCCAACAATCCACACAGGGTTTGGGTAGGAACCGGTGAAAATATAGGTGGCCGTCATGTTGGATACGGTGATGGTGTTTATTTAAGCAACGATGATGGCACTTCCTGGTATAACAAAGGGTTGAAAGAATCAGAACATATTTCCAAGATCATAGTACATCCGGATAATTCTAATGTGATCTGGGTTGCAGTGCAGGGCCCGCTATGGAATAAAGGTGAACAGCGTGGATTTTATAAATCATCAGATGGTGGAGAAACATGGAAGAAAACACTGGGTGATAATGAATGGACCGGTGTTACAGATATAGTTATAGATCCCAGAGACCCTGACAGGTTATACGCAGCTACCTGGCAACGCCATAGAAATGTTGCTGCTTACATGGGTGGAGGGCCTGGTACAGCATTGTATAAAAGTGAAGATGGAGGAGAAACATGGAGTAAATTATCACAAGGCCTTCCAAAATCGAACATGGGCAAAATAGGGTTAGCCTTATCCCCTCAAAACCCAGATATACTTTATGCAGCCATAGAATTAGACAGAAGAACGGGAGGAGTTTATCGCAGTGAAGACCGGGGAATGACCTGGAAAAAAATGTCAGATGCGGTTTCCGGTGCCACAGGCCCCCATTATTATCAAGAGCTCTATGCATCGCCTCATCAATTTGAGAAGCTATACCTTGTTGATGTAAGAATGCAAATATCTGAAGATGGAGGCAAAACATTCAGAAGAATGAATGAAGAAAATAAGCATTCCGACAATCACGCCATTGCTTTCAAAAAATCTGATCCAGATTATCTGTTAGTTGGTTGTGATGGTGGCGTGTATGAGACATTTGATGGTGAGAAAACCTGGAGATATATCGACAATCTGCCAACAACCCAATATTACAAAGTAGCAATGGATGATGCAGAACCATTTTATAATATCTATGGTGGCACCCAGGATAATAACACACATGGTGGCCCTTCCAGAACTGATGGATATGGCATAACCAACGCCGACTGGTACATCACTTTGTTTGGTGATGGCCATCAACCTGCCACTGAGCCGGGAAATCCTGATATTGTATATTCAGAATGGCAACAGGGTAATTTAGTGCGAACTGACAGGACAACTGGTGAATTGGTTTACATAAAACCGCAACCGGGAGAGAATGAAGACTACGAACGATTCAACTGGGATGCTCCTATTCTGGTAAGTCCTCATAAGCCCACAAGATTATACTTTGCTTCGCAACGTGTTTGGAAATCAGAAAATAGAGGCGACACCTGGGAAGTGATTTCTGGTGATCTGACAAAAAACCAGGAGAGGCTGGCACTACCAATCATGGGGGGCACGCAAAGTTTTGACAACCCCTGGGATGTAAACGCGATGTCAAACTACAATACCATCACCTCTCTGGCTGAATCCCCACGACAGGAAGGATTAATCTATGCAGGTACAGATGACGGGCTTCTCCAGATTACTGAAGATGGTGGTGATAACTGGAGAAGAATTAATGTTGGAAGTATGCCAGGCGTGCCAAGTACTGCTTTTATAAATGATATCAAAGTTGACCTCTATGACGCCAACACGGCTTATGTTGTTTTAGATAACCATAAATATGGTGATTTTAATCCTTACATTCTAAAAAGTACAGATAAAGGCAATACATGGCAATCTCTGCGAGGAAACCTTCCTGACAGGACGCTTTTGTGGAGGGTTGTCCAAGATCATGAACAACCAAATCTTATGTTTTTAGCAGCAGAATTTGGAATCTATTTTACGCTTGACGGTGGAAATAAATGGGTCGAGTTTACAGGAGGACTTCCAACCATATCTTTTCGTGATTTAGCCATACAAAAGAGGGAAAATGATCTAGTAGGTGCATCTTTCGGCAGAAGTTTCTATGTACTTGATGACTACAGTTTTTTACGAGACATCAATGATGACAAGCTCGCTCAGGAAGGCGCATTATTTGAACCAAGAAAAGCCTGGTGGTATCTACCCAAACCAAAGGTAGGTTTTGGAGAAAAAGGAAGTCAGGGAGCTTCTTATTTTGTTGCTGATAATCCAGATTTCGGTGCCATAATCACTTATTATCTAAAAGAGGACTACAAAACACTGGAAGATATCAGGAAGGAAAAAGAAAAGGAAAAAATAAAAGAGGGCCAATCCGTTCAATTCCCTGGCTGGGAAGCTGTGGAAGCAGAAGCTATGCAACAGTCTCCAAAGATTTGGCTTACGGTGAAAGATGAAGATGGGAACACCATAAGAAAACTCGAAGGATCAACCAAAAAAGGTTTGCACCGATTAGCATGGGATTTGAGGTATCCCCCGATGGATGTTATTAAATTGGATGAAAAGCCGGTCGAAAACGAATTTGACCAATCTCAGGGTATGATGGCTGCTCCGGGTAATTACAATGTCACATTATCAAAAGAAGTGGATGGGGTAGTTACTGAACTGGATGGTCCTGTCAATTTCGAAGTTGTTCCTCTAAGAGAAGGTACTTTAAAAGGTGCACCCCACCGGGAAGTTGCCAACTTCTGGAGAAAGCTTGAAGATTTTGAGAAAAAACGATCCGCTTTAAATGTGGAACTTAAAAATGCAATTAAAAGACTTAAATCAATGAGGATAGCACTGAAGAGATCAAATGCCGGCCCAGGTGCCCTGAATAGTGAATTACATGAAGCACTTATGAGCGCAATGGGTTTGAATTATGAACTAAGTGGCAGCTCTGTAAAACAACAGGTTGGAGAAAAAACAAAGCCTACCATACAAAGCAGGATTAGTCACGCCAGAATTGGAACGATGCGATCTACTTACGGCCCCACACCTTCACATGAAAAGAGTTTGGAAATTGCTAAAAAAATGTTTGATAATATTTCCAATAAGGTTAATAACTTATTAGGTGTGACAATTCCTGAACTGGAAAAATCACTGGATCAGGCTGGAGCACCATGGGTAGAAGGGCAATCCCTGCCAATTGGTAGCGATTACTAGCTAAAACATTTATTGTTTAATACTAATTAGGAGATTTTCAGTTTTTGATAAATTATCATTGAAGATCTCCTTTACAAATAAGAGGGTAAATACTTAAGATCTTAGTCATCATAAATTATCTCATAAGGTCATCCAGTGACAATTCCATTGAATATGTGAACTATTTATTAAATTGCAGGGTATAATTAATAAAAAAATTATATGAAAAGGTTCGACTTTTTAACCCTCACCCTCTTTTTATCATCAATCCTATTCATTAGTGCTGATTTCAAAAAAGAAAAAACACACATTAATTGGATTTCATTTGAAGAAGCTGTTGAAAAATCAAAATTAGAATCTAAAAAAGTAGTTATTGATGTGTACACCGATTGGTGTGGGTGGTGCAAAAAAATGGAGGCCTCTACCTACAGTGAAAAAGAAATAGTTGATTATATTAATGAGAATTTTTATGCAGTGAAACTTAATGCCGAACAAAAGGAAACCATAACATTCGATGGACATGAATTCAAATTTGTTTCTTCCGGAAGAAGGGGTTACCATGAACTGGCGGCAGCACTATTAGACAATCAATTGAGTTATCCTTCTACTGTGTTTCTTAATGAAAATTTTGAACTACTTCAGCCTATTCCTGGATACCTAAATGCAACAACACTGGACAAAATACTTAAATATTACGGGGAGGATAATCATAAAGAATTTACCTGGAAGACTTTCATTTCCCAATATAAATCTCCATTTGCTAAAAAGTAATAAAAAGCGGTAACCATCGATTCTAATGAGAGTCTTACTGATGAACAGATTTTATAATCAATGAAATACATAGCATCAGTAGCTTTTTTATTTATAACCCTCAACCTTTCTGGACAAGAGGTACGACAGCTAGAGTCATTTAATAAATTAAAAGTTGGTGAATCAATTAAAGTTACTTTAATAAAAGGCAATAAGTACGAGGCTAAAGTTTATGCGGATGGCGTATCCTATGATAAGGTTGAAACCAGTGTAAGTGGTGATAGGCTAAATATTGAAATGCAAAGAGGTATTTATTTTAGCAGAGATGTAGAAGTAATCCTAACCTATCAAAACTTGGAGGAAATTCATGCCAGTTCATCTGCACAGGTAACCGCTGATGAAATCATTAAAGCCAATTATTTTGATTTAAAGGTTAGCAGCTCTGCAAAAGTAGATGTGTCTTTAGCAATTAATAGGATTTTAATATATGCAAGCAGCTCAGGGAAAGTTTATATTTCAGGAAATTCTAACGATGGGGAGATTAATGCGAGCAGCTCAGGAAAAGTTTATGGCTCGGATTTTACAATAAAAGAATTAACCGCAAATGCATCAAGCTCCGGAAAGATTTATATCAATGTGTTGGAATCGCTCAATGGTAAGGCTAGCAGCAACGGAAAAATATACTACTACGGCAGGCCTGAAAGACTGAATATTGATACCAGTAGTGCCGGGAAAATAATTCCGGAATAAATACAGGAATTAATTTCATTTCACTAATTGATTTTAATCATCACCTTACACTTGATTATTGATTGATATGCCCTTATATTCGCGTTGTTTAGAATCGTTCTAAATTATGTACTACAAGAACACATTATTTAATGACATCGCAGGTTTGGAAATATCCCCGGATGATCAAAGACACATAATTGCAGTACAATTATGTGATTTTAAAAAATGTTGTAAGAAATATATAAAGAAAGGAAAACACTGTAAAAAATGTCCAAAGTTGTAGATCAAAAAATGCGAAGTCTTTGCAACGTCTATAACACGAGTGAAGTAAGCTTATGGCAGGATGACGCATCTGAAAGGTTTATTATCAGATTTCCCAATGTTAGTTACCATTTTAAGCTTTGTCAATTGATTGCATTCAGGAAAAAAGTTTTCGATATCAACATTGTTGAATTGTTATCCAGTGACACACCGGACGTTGAAATAATTGAACTTGTACATTGCAATAAATTTCTGATTTTAACAGTAAAAAACATACTCGAGATAAGGTCACTTTTAGAGGGTGGATTCTTTATGCTTGAACTTAACAGTTTAATACATCAAACCTTGATCCGACCATCATTTTCTCAGCCATGAAATTTTAATTACATTACAATAAAAATATATTCCATGAAGGACATTCTTAGACGTCATAATATCCTCAAAGAAGAGGTGGTTGACATTCTTAATAAACAGATACAAATAGAAGCCCAATCTTCAGCTGCATATTTGGCAATGGCAGGATGGTGCGACGTGCAAGGCTACGACAATTCTGCTGAATTCTTTTTTAACCAATCCGATGGAGAACGCGCTCATCAATTAAAGTTATACCATTATCTCACCGATATGGAGTGCCCGGCGATATCTCCAAAGGTTGAGGAGCCCCAGCATGAATTTGAATCATTAAGACAGGTATTTGAAATAGCACTTGAAAAAGAGATATTTGTTTCTGATTCAATTTACAACGTTGTGAATACCTGTAGAAAAAGCGGAGACATAGCAACTGAGGAATTTATGCGATGGTTCGTGATGGAGCAAATCGAAGAAGAATATGTAGCAAGAAGAACCCTGGAACTATTTGATGTACTGGGGGAAGACAAAATAGCCCTTGGTATGTTCGAAGAAAGGGTACTACACATCTCCTACGAAGGGGAAGTCGATGCAGAAGAAAGCTAGAACGTAGTTAAAGCACTATAATCAAAACGAGAATAATGATTATAATTGCACCTACACTTATCGAAAGTCTATTCGTTAAAAAGCCTTGAGTCTTCAAGGTTTTTTTTATTTCCTTTAATTCTTTTTTTAGCGCTTTCCTTTCAGACTTTTCAAGCTTAGACTTGCTCATCGATTTGATCTCCCCCACCCTTTCAATAAGCTGTTGGGCTTCGGTAGCTGTTAACTTCTCAGTTTTTTTATCACCAGCATGGCAAAAGAAAAAGCCAAACAAAAATAAAAGAGATAAAAAGTACTTCCTGGTATTCATGATTCTTAACTTTTATTGCTAATATAAGGTGTCGAGCAAATATTTACTGCGATGATCATCTGAAAATTTTATAAATCATTTGAAAATTATAATGATTTATAAAAAGTGCAAGTAAGAATTATTTATTTATCAATGAACCCTTTATTTTAAAATCAATTACTTATTACTGGTCATTCATTTTTGATTTAATAAACTGTATTAAAGTTAATTTGTATCATTATAATTATAAAACAAACATGAAATCACTTTTTAAAGTATTTTCCATAGGCTTATTAAGTACTGCACTATTATTTTTTATAGCCTGTAACGATGATAATGAATCAAGCATCCCTTCAAATAATCCTGAGGTAATAACCAAGGTCATTCTGAAGTTCACACCCGTTAACGGTGGGCAAACATTATTTTTTAATGCCAGTGGCCCCCAACCATCTAATGTAAAGGCTCAAGATGAAATTATGCTGACCAACAGCACAGACTACAACTTAGATATTCAATTTATAAATGATCAGGTTAATCCTGAGGTGGATGTAACACCTGAAATCATTGAAGAAGATGATGAACACCAGGTATTCTTCGCATGGAATACCGGGCTTTTTCTTAGTCCATCCGGTACAGGAAATATACTCACAGGTTCTCCTTCAGGCGATGAAAACGGGCCGGTCAATTATAATCAAAATGAGCGGGATGAAAATGGCCTCAACGTAGGTATTTCCGGCACCGTCTGGTCCACCATTCCAGGTGAAGGTAACGGAAAATTCAGAGTACTATTAATGCATCAATCGAGAGGGTTTAAGAATGCATTCTCAAATTCATCCAGCGGTGAGGTTGCTGTGGATGTGACTTTTAATGTTTCAATTAATTTCTGACCTTTAATCCGCTGGTAAACTTTATTAACCATTTATCATTTCTTTTGAAGAAAATGTAATAATTCTCAAATATATTTCACTATTTCGAAAAAATTTTAATTAAAAAATCATGAAAAAGTTCATCATTTGTATCACCATTTATCTTGCAGCTTTAAGCACAGAAGCGCAATCAGTGGATGAAATTCTTAGCAATTATTTTGAAATGACCGGTGGCATGAATAATTGGAAAGAACTGGAATCACTCAAAATGGAAGGTATCTCACCTTCTCCCCAAGGGGAATTTCCGATAACGATTATGGCAAAAAAGCCGAATATGTATAAACTGGTTATCGATGTTCAGGGTAAGACTTTGATCCCCCAGGCTTTTGATGGAGAGACCGCCTGGACAATTAATCCATTTGCTTCCGGAGAAAAAGCACAGAAACTACCTGAGAATGTAGCAGAAGTCATAAGAGAAGAGGCCCAGTTTGAAGATGATTTCATTGATTATAAGAAGAAAGGTCATGAAGTTAGCCTTGAAGGTACTGAAGAAATAGATGGTGTTGAATGCTTTAAAGTCAAATTAGTTAAAAACAAGAATAACGACAAAAAAGAGTTTACTGAATATCATTTCTTTGATACTGAAAATTTTGTTCCAATAATGCAACGATCTACCTCTCAAGTTGGGCCACAGGCTGGACAAACACAAGAAACTTACTTGAGCGAATATGACGAAGTAAACGGTTTGTATTTCCCTTTTTCATATGACATTAGGGTCAATGGACAAACCATAAGTCAAATACAGGTAAGCAGCATCGAAACCAATGTAGATATTCCGGATAATGACTTTGCTTTTAAACCATAGGATCTTTTCATGAAAAAATTAATATTCAATCTATTTTCAATTTTTTTGACCTGCTTTTTTGCAGGTCAACTTTTTAGTCAGGCAACCGACGCTTCGATAACTGATAATGCATTATTTGGTGGTTTAAGGGCAAGACAAATTGGCCCTGCAGTAATGAGCGGACGGGTATCATCGATTGATGCAGTTGACAAAAACCCGGGAATAATTTATGTCGGTTCAGCTGGAGGAGGAGTCTGGAAGTCCAATAGCGGGGGCGCAAGGTTCCGGCCTGTATTTGATAACTACACCATGTCAATTGGTAAGATCACCATCGATCAAAATCAACCGGATACCGTCTGGGTTGGTACCGGGGAGACCTGGGTAAGAAACAGTGTTTCCATAGGCACAGGAATTTATAAATCCACCAATGGTGGTTCAACCTGGGAATTTAAAGGATTACCAGAATCCGAAAGGATAGCAGATATTATCATCCATCCGAATAATCCAAATATAGTTTTTGTGGCAGTAATGGGCCACCTGTGGAATGCTAACCAGCAAAGGGGCGTTTATAAAACGTCAGATGGCGGAGATAGCTGGGAAAAAATATTCTATATTGATAAGAACACTGGTTGCTCTGACCTGGATATTGACCCGGAAAATCCAGATATAATGTATGCGGCCATGTGGAGCTACCGAAGATACCCTGATTTTTTTGATTCCGGCATGATCCATGAGGAGGATTATGAAAGCCAAAGTGGGTTATATAAATCGACAGACGGTGGGAAATCATGGCAGCCCCTTAAAAATGATTTACCGGCAGGTCCTAAAGGCAGGCTGTCAATAGCTGTTGCACCCTCTAACGGCAACACTGTTTATTTATCTGTAGAATCAGAAGATAAGGAAGCCAATGGAATCTACAGGTCAAGAGATGCCGGGGAATCATGGACATTAAAAAGTAACCAATTTAACGCCAAAGTAAGGCCTTTCTATTTCGCCAATATGATTGTTGATCCTATGGATGAAAACATTTTATATAAATGTGGTTATCAAATGATCATGAGTGAAGATGGAGGAGACAGTTTTAGATCCATTCCCTTTTCAGTACATGCAGATATTCATGATGTATGGATTGATCCCAACAATACCAAACACGTGCTGGTAGGTACTGACGGTGGCGTTTATGAATCCTTTGATCGTGGCTATTCATTTAAAATGTTCATGAATTTACCAATATCCCAATTTTACAGGGTAAGCGTTGACAATGAAGAGCCGTTCAACATTTATGGCGGGTTGCAGGATAATGGATCATGGTATGCGCCCTCTCAAAAAGCCGGAGGCTTAAGCAATAGTGATTGGAAAAGAAGCTATGGCGGAGACGGATTTTACTCCTTCAGACATCCAACCGATAAGGATATTATTTATTCTGAATATCAGGGCGGTAATCTCGTCCGATATAATAAAAAAACCGGACAGGCAAAAGATATCAAACCTTATCCTGATGCTGACGATCCAAAGTTCAGGTTCAACTGGAATACCCCGGTGCATATCAGCCGCAATAATACCGAGCGTTTATATTTTGGAGCTCAATTTCTTTTCGTAACCGAGGATCGAGGCGACTCCTGGAAAAAAATCTCGCCTGACCTAACCACCAATGATCCTCAGCGCCAAAGACAAAAAAAATCCGGAGGGTTAACCGTGGATAATTCAACAGCTGAAAATAACACTTCCATTTTCACGATAGCAGAATCTCCACTAGATGAAAATATTATATGGGTAGGAACAGATGATGGAAATATCCAAGTCACAAAAAATTTCGGTGATCAGTGGGTAAATGTCGCTGAAAATATTCCTGACTTGCCAAAAGGATTATGGATAACTCATATTGAAGCGAGTAATCATGATAAAAACATGGCTTATGTGACAGTAGATGGCCACCGGAGTGGCGATAAATCAACATATGTTTACAAAACAGCTGACCTGGGCAACACATGGACATTAATTACAGATGATGGTATAGAGGGCTATGCATTAATCCTCAGAGAGGATCTGGAGAACCCGGATTTATTATACCTGGGAACGGAATTTGGACTTTACATTTCTCTTGATGGTGGAAAAGGTTGGGCAAGATTTGATAACAATGTACCCAAGGTGGGCATCAGGGATATGGTTATTCATCCTCGTAAAAATTCATTGGTCATGGGCACTCATGGAAGAGGTGTAATTATCATAGACGATCTAATGCCTCTACGGCAAATAAACAGAGAGGTGATAGCTAAAAAAGTGCATTTTTTTGAAACAGAACCCACCATTCTGAAAGATCCGGGGACCGGAGGTGGATGGTTTGGCGGGGATGGGAATTTTACCGGTCCAAACCCTCCCATCAATGCTCAAATAACCTACTATTTGAGTAAAAGACACACTTTCGGCAAGATGTACTTTGAAATATATGATCCCCAAGGGAATATGATTAGAGAACTCCCCGCAGGTAAGAGCAAGGGTATAAATGTATTGACCATACCAACAAGGTTAAGAAAACCTAGAGCCGCTCCCACTAACAATAGAATGGCTTTGTTTGGATCCCTTTTCGGCCCCAACTTATTAATTGGAACATACAAAGCTAAACTAATAAAAGGAAGGGATGAGTACAGCACAGAATTCAAACTCAGTTACGAAGAGGATACGCCATATGATCCGGAAGGTCGAAATATTCAATATAAAACGGTAATGAAACTTTACAATATGAGTGAAAGATTAGCATGGATTTATGAAACACTTGAGAATATTGAAGGTCAGATTGAGGAAGCTTCTGAACACAAAAAAGTTGAAAAGAAACTGAGGGAATTTAAAGGTGAAATCAATGCGTTTAAAAATAGTACTGTAGCCCTGGGCGGTGATTTTTATGTTGATGAGGAAGAACGTATACGCGAAAAGATATCAGACCTTTACAGACTAGTTAGTCAATACCCCGGAAGACCTTCAGATGCCCAGATAAACAGGACCAATCTTTTGGCTAATGAAATGGAAGAAATTGAAGCCAAATTCAATGAAATTGTGGAATATAAACTATCAAATGCCAATAGTACACTGGAGAGATACGACATAAGAAAGATTAAATATCAATCATGGGAATCCTTTGCTGAAAATTAATTTGGCACCAATTAGTTATGAACAAAGCGCCTTTAAGGCGCTTTTTTTATTTTAAGATGTTACTTTTTTGCTCGAAATCATTATTTTTACTTATGTGAATTAAACTAACCATCATAAATATTATCAAATACCTACTTCCTATAGTAAGCATTGTCTTAAATTATAAATAAACAATTGCAGTAGCGTTATTAATAGCATGGATTTCTACAACAACGGAGAGGATTGGAAACCACTTGATATTCCTGAGATTATTGATTGTCATAAAATATTTGTTTCAAGCCATGGAAATGTAAAAAGCTATAAGATAAAGCCTGATATCGGGCATTTACTTAAACAATCAACCGTTAGAGGTTACAAAGCAATTACATTTAGAAAAACCAATGGCAAACGAACAGCTTTTTATGTGCACAGAATGGTTTCACAACATTTCCTGGAGAAACCAGATGAAGCTCATAAATACGTGATTCACATTGATCATGATAAGCAAAATAATCATGTATCAAACTTACAATGGGTGACCAAACAAGAAAGAGAAGAACATCAGCAAAAAAACCCAAAATGGCGTGATGGTATTATCAGAAGTGCTAAGCTTAACGAATCAAAAGTTCGGCTGATAAAAGAAAAAATATTTGACCCTAACAGAAAGACGCGTATGAAAATGATCGCCAAACAATTTGGTATATCAGAGAATCAACTTTATTTAATAAAATCCGGCAAACATTGGGGTCATGTAGAAATCGGCCATAAAAAGAAATGAGCCCTCACAAAAAAGATTACTTCCTTTCATAATCATATAATCACTCATGTCTGGACAATTAAATCCAATTACCAATTCTGCTTTATCCTGAATTATGCATTAGGAATCGTGATGAAGGCATAAAACGCAAAGAAAGAGGTACTTATGTTGATGAGGCATAGCACCGCTATGGTGATTCAACAAGTTGACGGTAAGTGCCTATTTCAAAGCGTTTTATGTCTGGAATAGATTTTCTATTGCATATTTCAGGGTTATAGGTTACGGATTGAAAAGATTAGGTAGTTGGATGACTATCAATACCCGGGATTTACAAGTATTGCTGCTAGAGAAGGTCCTCCAACAAAAAGCAGATTTTGAAATAAGTATATATGCTCAATAAATTTAGGTAAATGAAATTTTTCCCCTGGCGATCAAATCACATTGACAAAAATCATAACTACATCTGTATAGAATTAGCTTTACAAACTTTCAGTTTATTTCCTCACTCATTAACTTGAATTTTATCTTACTAAATTCATAATTGTATGTTAAACCCAAAATACCATAAACATGAAAACTAAATTTATCCTGCTTTTATCATTTCAAATATTCCTGTGCGGATCCATGTCGGCTCAAAATGATTTAAAAGGAACATGGGAAGTAGAAGGTAAAAATCCTAAAAGTGAATCTTATAGCGGTACGCTCAACATGGAGCCCGTTACCAGTGTGATGTATCGTTTGAAATGGGATATAAAATATGAAAATAAAAGTCAAAGGGAGTCATTTCCTGGCACAGGCCTCTATGATAAAAAATCAAATATGATGTTTGCGGCATATGGAATCGGGACATTCCGGTATGGACTGTTGGAATACCCTTTAAATGAAAAAGGCGGCCTGGAAGGTTCCGGAAGCTGGACATCCCACAAAGGCCGAGGGGCGGAGTTATTAGCCGGAAAATTGAAAAGACGTAATATTGAAGGTACGTATGAAGTGGTAGGAAGAAGGTCAAAAGGGGATGTTGAACTTGGCGCCACCGAAGCCTATAAAGGCACATTGAAGATTAAAAAAGACGGAGATATTTATCATCTGAACTGGTACCTCGGCGATGGAACACCTTACAGCGGTTTTGGTTATGTGATAGATAACAGCCTTATGGGTGTTTGGGGAATTGGTGGTTCTTATGGCCTGGAGGTATATACTTTTGATAAAAATATGAAAAAAGCCACCTCGGAATGGATGACACCGAATTATGATTATGAAGAAGGGGCAGAAATCTTAACCAGATAATACCTTTTTATAAAATATCAATATTGAAATGAAATATCTTGTTGCGCACAATCAACTTAAGTTTTCTCATTTTTTAATTATTGATAATATCTCTATCCGTTAGTGCCTGGCATATCCGGAATGTCTTTATTAGTAGCGATAGCATCATGATAATAACCGATCCATATGCCAAGAACAGATAGCATACCCACAACCAAAGTATACCATATCGGATATTCTGGTACTTGTTGAATAACCAACCACGTATAAATCAATAAAATGATTATTGACAGCGCTACTGGTATGGATAAGGTTCGGTCATAATTAAAAATCCTTATAAAACTTCCTGAGAAAGTTGAAAATATAAATACAGCAAATACTGATAAAATAAATGATACAGTTCCCTGTGTATTTTCTGAAGCGTGACCAATAAAAATTGCCTGCGCCAACATAGTCAGACCACTTAAAATGGTTACAGCAATAAGTATCAGTAATAATTTAAATAATAGCTTTTTTATCATCATACGTTTAAAGCAGATTAAAAGGGTTAGATTTTAAAGGTCGAGGAAATAAATGATTTTAAAAATAATATTATTATCTAGTTTTCCGGAAAAAGACTCAGAGTATTGGAACAATGTAATACCAGGAAATATAAGGGATAATTATAAAATGTATTAAATACGATCAAAATTCACACACTATGCATTCTATTATAGCTATTCCGCTTTTTCCTCTTGTTTCTTGATCACCTTAAAATTTTACGTTCAACATTTATACTTGGGAAATACTTCTTCCAAAGTCAGTTTCAAATCCGGAAATATTGGAGATGTTAATATATCTTCTTCCAAATAGGGTTTGAGGCCTTTATATTGATTATTCTCAAGAACATAAATAATCACGTTTCGATCTAATGGATTGATCCGACAGTACTCTTTCACGCCAGCTACTTCATAAACTTTCATTTTTTCCTTCATCTCCTTTTTAGAATTTCCGGGAGATAATATTTCCACTATCAGTTCAGGAGCACCATTGCACCCACGATCATCAATTTTATCCGGATCACAGATCACACACAGATCAGGCTGAACAACTGTAATTGATGCTTTATCTGATTGTTTGGTTCTATTCAGCCGGACATCAAAGGGTGCTTCAAAAACCTCACAGGTTTTTCCCTTGAAGTGTTGCCAAACGAGTGCTGACAGTGCAGTGGATATTCGTTGATGACCACTGTAGGGAGCGGGACTCATGGGAAATATCTTTCCTTGAATCAGTTCCACTCGCTCTTGAAATTGCCAGGTTAAATAATCCGAATAGTTGTAAATTTTATTAAAATCCTGTTGAGAAAGATCTTTAATGGCTTCTAATTTATTTATTTAATTAATCGCTTGGAGATTTATATTTACTTTATCATCTTATTGCTATGCTAAACCTCCAACTTACTCTCGAAAATGACCTTGTCTTTTTAAGACCACTCGAAGAACAAGACATGAAACCTTTGTATGAGAGGGCTAATGATCTTGGAGTAACCTCCTGATTATGATCGATATCAATTACATGTATTCAAGATTTTTTTCAAGGACGCTATTCGATCCAACGGAGCGTTGATGCACCAAAAGAATTATTGACTAAAAAATGAAAATCATGTTACTTACCGGATTAGTAAAGATGAATGGGGTCAAAAAACTATCAATCAATTAATTGATAAATATCAATTGATCTCATGCTCTCCCTGATCTCTTGGCGGGATGTGTAGTAAGCCACCTCCATCAATTGCCACCCCAGGCCTTTTTCGATGGTTAATTTGTCTGCGTTCCGCTCAAACTGTCGACGGAATCTTTTGGAAGCGATATATTTAAATACCCAGGACACCATACCGATGGAAGGCCTGTTACGATAATAGGAAAAATGTGCCAGCTCATGACCGATGATGCCTACCTGACCATTCAGGTCAATACGCTCTACGAATGACCCAGGCTTAATCAAAAGAATGTAATTATGACGCTTTCTAAGCTTGAAAAGATTCCAAAATGAATAGCTGGCGGTTATCGGATGACGAACATTCTGTTTAAACTTAATTTTTATGGTATTGTGCTTGAGCTCAGGATAATACTTAAGCGCCAAAAGTGTGGCCAGCTCTAATTTGCTGCCTTCGGGTTTAACCTTACATTCAAATTGATCCCTTAGAGCCTCAAGCGCTTTCCGGTTTTTATCAAAGCTAAACATACGCTCAACGTTCTGGCAATATGCAGATATTGACACCAAACTTACCATCAAAATCAAGATGAGTATTCTAAAGCATCTCATGTAAACATATTGCATATTTAGATTTTTTACCTCCACCATAAACAGGGGTAAACTTGAATTGGGTTACAAAGCTGAAATTACAATTTTTAATCCAGATTTGTCATTGGAATTTTGTCATGAAGGGTTAAAGCCCAAAAAATCAGGCACTTAGGTCGAGGAGGCATAGCATCGCTATGGTGACGAGCCAATAACATGTTAAGTGTATGATTTGAAGTGATTTAACCATGTAATAGAAAGTCTAATAACAATTCCGGGTTTAACCCTAAAACAGCAATTGATAAATCAACATTTTCAGACCCTCATCCATATCCCGAAAGCATTGAACATGTAATAACTAATGGTAAGATAGCAGTTGAAAAGGGTGAATTTAAAAACGTTCGCTCAGGAAAGGTACTGAGAAAGAAAATGAATAAAAGGGCAGCGCTTTAAGAACCAAGGCCCAGATACAAGCGATTGACGAAGTTTTAAAGAAATGAATCATTTTTTCATTCCTGTTAATAACTGCAAAATTCATTAGGTTGCAGAATGTATGGATTTTCGTAAAATTCTTTCGGTAGGGACCTTGATGCTGATTGGAGAATTTATTTTCCTGCTTCCTTTCGTTGTGACACGTATTTTTCGCCCAACATTTCTCGCAGCTTTTGACATCAATAACCTGCAGCTTGGCACCGCTTTCTCACTTTATGGAATTGTGGCCATGCTCGCCTATTTTTTCGGAGGACCTGTCGCTGACCGGTTCTCTCCTCGCAGTCTCCTGCCAACGGCATTACTGGTTACCTCCTTAGGTGGTGTTTGGATGGCCACCATACCCAGCCTTTTTGTACTTACACTTCTTTATGGTTTTTGGGGGCTTACAACCATACTGCTATTCTGGGCTGCCTATGTGAAGGCTCAACGAGAGCTAGGGGGAGCAGATGCCCAGGGAAGGTCATTTGGCGCAATTGATGCCGGACGGGGGTTTGTGGCTGCAGCCATTGCTTCTTCCTCGGTTTTTCTGCTGGATGCTTTCTTACACGTTTCTGCGGATGATGCAACTACCCAACAGCTTAGCCAATCCCTGAGCTACATTATCCTTATCTTTAGCGGGCTGACCGCCTCAGGTGCCCTATTCATTTGGTTTTTCCTGCCTAAAGACATTTTCGACCGGGACTCGATTCAAAGAATTTCCATGGAAGGTGTGAAAATAGCCTTAAAAAGAAGGACGGTATGGTACCAGGCGTTGATTGTGCTTTGCAGCTATGTAGGCTACAAATGCACAGATGACTTCTCCCTGTATGCCAGCGTCGCCTTCAATTATAATGATGTGGATGCTGCCCATATCGCAACCATCTCATTCTGGATCCGCCCCCTGGCTGCCATTGCAGCAGGCCTGCTGGGTGATTATTTTTTACATTCCAAGATGGTGGCGGTGTGTTTTGCCATCATGCTAATAGGTAGTCTGTTTTTAACAACAGGATTTCTACAGCCCGGAATGGAAGTCATGATTATACTAACTCTGGCAACAACCAGTGTGGGTATCTACGGATTACGCGGTTTGTACTTTGCCCTATTCCAGGAAGCCAAACTCCCCTTAGTGATCACAGGTAGTGCCGCCGGAGTTGTTTCGGTTATCGGTTATACACCTGACGTATTTATGGGGCCACTGATGGGCTGGGTGCTGGACAGCGCGCCTGGTGCAGCCGGCCATCAAGATCTTTTCGGCATTTTAGCCGGATTTTCTATTTTGGGCTTAGTAGTAACCATACTTTTTAGAAGAGCGCGGAGAAAATTTTAGAGCATCCACTCAACCCAAAAATCTTGCTATTAAAAAATTAACCCAGAATTGTCATTGGAATTTTGTCATGAAGGGTTAAAGCCCAAAAAATC
>CAYSCZ010000047.1:0-23292 GCA_964429655.1 uncultured Roseivirgaceae bacterium | reverse complement strand
AAAATTAACACCTTACACCCAAATTATCATATCCCAGATGAATTTTTTGGGCTAAGATCAGGTGGTGGTTCTAGTGCAGTTTTCAGCCGCTTTAACCCATTAATCCTTAAAAAAAGTTCTAATTTAATATTACCTTTATGTTAAGTATTATTAACTTTGGGGTAATGTTTTATTAAAGGTTAAATAAATATGAAAAGCAAGGAAAACGAACAATCTAATTTTCAGGAGGTTAAAGGAAGTAACTATTTTTTATTGGTTGTCTCATTATTAATGGCAGCTTTGGCTATATCGGCGTACGTATTCTTTTCAGTAGTTTAAACTTCATAAAGCCTGCGCGTTGATGAGTGCATGCTTTCAACATAAATCACCGGTTATAGAAAGGTTTCTTAATAAAAAATTGTTAAATTAGCTTATTAATCAATCAATTAACATACAAAGCACTTTTTATATGGATTTAAAAACGGAAGTTGCTTACATCATGACTGAGCAGGTTGTGGTTGGCAATGTGAACAATCAACTATCTCAGGTCATAGAAATGTTTACACAGCATGATATGCATCATTTACCCATTGTCGATGAAAATGACAAATTCATAGGTATGATCAATGAGACAGATGTGTTAAGATTTTTGCGTGAGCATGCGGAGTCCATTAGGAAAGGAAATACCAAGATGCTGGATGAAAAGATTAACCTAACGGACATTATGCGCCGGGATCATATAAGTATTCCTCCAACCACGCCCATTGGTGATGCTTCTAACATAATCAATGATTGTTCTTTTGAGGCCTTGCCTATTGAAAAAGATGGTAAAATAGTAGGTATCGTGTCCATCAAGGACATTGTACGGTACATCCATGCGATAGCAGAGGGCAGAAAACCTGAGGTTAGTGGATCTCCTGATACCTCTTACCTGGAAGGCTCATCCAATCCATTTGGGTAGGCATTGTTATGTGAAATAGCCAAACTGGAACCAGAGGTTATTGAGTAATAACCTCTGATTTATGTATGACCTCAGTATTTGGGTCAAGACTGGAAACCACACTGCAATACTTTTCTACCGCCAGCTCAACGATTTTATCAAATTCTTCAACTGAAGTGTCGGGGGAATACAGTGTGTATTTAATCTCCATACCAACAAATTTCCGGGGTATTTCATCCCTTCTTTCGCCCAATACCTCACCTTTCAGGTCGATAAACGTTTTTCTTTTTTTTTTCACTATGGATACGATATCAACCGCAGCACATGCTATAACGCCAGCGAGCAATAACTCCATAGGCGATTGCGCTTTCTTTTCATCGGGGCCATACATGTCTATATCTACCTTAGCCCCCGTTTCATTTATCACTTCATATTCTTTGTCTGCTTTGTAATTCAATAAGATTTTAGTTGCCATATTTATATTAATTAAGTTGCTACATATTTCTTCTGTATTGACCGCCCATATCGAACAGGG
Source organism: uncultured Roseivirgaceae bacterium (assembly GCA_964429655.1). Lineage (GTDB taxonomy): Bacteria > Bacteroidota > Bacteroidia > Cytophagales > Cyclobacteriaceae > CAYSCZ01. The sequence continues at coordinate 21,838 of CAYSCZ010000047.1, read as the reverse complement.
CATGTGTTATCTGTCCTAATGAACAATATTTACTAACCTCCATTAATTGCTCAAAGAGATTCTTATTGTGCCGTGCACTTTCCTTAAGGTCATGTAGTCTTTGGTCAGCAATTGGCTTATTTCTGAGGTGCAGATTTTTTAACATCTCAATTTGAGCTTCCTTTTCCTCTTTTGTAGCCCTGATCACTTCTCCGGGGATAACTGTTGGGGACCCTTTAGAAGATAAAAAAGTGTTAACACCGATGATGGGATATTCACCATTGTGCTTTAAGGTTTCATAATGAATGCTTTCGTCTTGTATTTTATTTCTTTGGTACATATTTTCCATAGCACCTAAGACACCCCCACGTTCTGTGATACGATCAAATTCTAACAATACAGCTTCTTCGACCAGATCAGTCAACTCCTCGATGATGAACGACCCCTGTAAAGGGTTTTCATTTTTTGCCAGCCCTAATTCTTTGTTTATAATTAATTGTATGGCCATGGCCCTTCTTACCGATTCTTCTGTTGGTGTGGTGATGGCTTCATCATAGGCATTAGTATGCAAAGAATTGCAATTGTCATAGATGGCGTACAATGCTTGTAGTGTAGTTCGGATATCGTTAAAGTCAATTTCCTGTGCATGAAGTGACCGCCCGGAAGTCTGAATATGATATTTTAGTTTTTGTGAACGTTCATCGGCTCCGTATTTATATCTCATGGCTTTTGCCCATATCCTTCTTGCTACCCTTCCGATTACCGCATACTCAGGGTCTATTCCATTGGAAAAGAAGAACGAAAGGTTAGGAGCAAATTTATCGACATCCATTCCGCGCGACACATAATATTCCACAAAGGTGAACCCATTGGACAGGGTAAGTGCCAACTGCGTTATTGGATTTGCGCCGGCTTCTGCGATGTGATAACCGGATATTGATACGGAATAAAAATTACGGACATTATGATCAATAAAATATTGCTGAACATCCCCCATTAACTTAAGCGAAAATTCCGTAGAAAAAATACAGGTATTTTGGGCCTGATCCTCTTTTAAAATATCTGCCTGAAGGGTACCCCTCACCTTTGATATCGTATCGGTTTTGATTTTTTCATAGGTTTCGGCTGGTAATACCTGATCGCCGGTAGTTCCCATGAGCATCAATCCCAGGCCGTCATTTCCTTCAGGTAGTGCGCCGTTATAATGTTTTCTGGGTGATTGTTTGCCTTCGAAAAGTTTGTCTACTTGTTTCTCAATCTCTTCTTTTAAACCATTTTGATGAATGTAGACCTCACATTGTTGATCGATGGCAGCATTCATAAAAAATGCACAAATTGTAGCCGCCGGACCATTGATGGTCATCGACACGGATGTTGAAGGTTTGGTCAGGTCAAATCCGGAATATAATTTTTTAGCATCGTCAAGACAACATACGCTTACCCCTGAGTTGCCTATTTTTCCATAAATATCCGGTCTGTAGTCCGGGTCCTCGCCATATAGTGTAACAGAATCAAAAGCAGTAGATAGACGTGCGGCAGGTAGACCTGAGGAAAGGTAATGAAACCGTTTATTGGTGCGCTCGGGGCCACCTTCTCCAGCAAACATCCGGGTTGGATCCTCATTTTGTCTCTTGAAAGGGAATACGCCCGCTGTAAATGGAAACTCACCTGGAACGTTTTCCTGCAAGGACCACCTTAAGATGTCACCCCATGCTTCATATTTAGGCAGTGAAACTTTTGGTATCGATGAATTTGACAATGATTTGGTATGTGTTTTTACTTTAATCTCCTTATCCCTTATGTTATAGACATAATCTTCATCAGTATATCGCTTTTTTTGGGACGTCCAGTTATCTATTATTTGTTTGTTCCGTGGATGTAAATCAATCAGTAGTTTGTCATAAGCAATTTTTAGGGATTTAATCCCCTGATCTTTCTGACTCAGTTCTTTTAATGTGGTGATAGATTTTGATAAGCCATACAACTTTTGGGCAAGCTGACTTTGAAGGTGAACGTTTCTATCATATGCTCTGATCGTTTCAGAAATTTCAGATAAGTATCTGCTCCTATGCGGAGGGATGATAAATATTTTTTCTGATTCATTGAGCGCATTTTCATGACTGGATTTCCATTGTAAATTGAATTTACTATTGAGTAAATCAATAACTCGGGCATACAATGTATTCATTCCCGGGTCATTGAATTGAGAGGCAATGGTCCCATACACGGGCATATCCTTCACGTTTTTCTCCCACAATCCCTGGTTTCGTTGGTATTGTTTTTTTACATCTCTTAGAGCATCCTGGGATCCCCTTTTATCAAATTTGTTTATAGCGATTATATCGGCGAAATCAAGCATATCAATTTTCTCCAGTTGTGTGGCAGCGCCATACTCAGGGGTCATCACATAAAGGGACACATCAGAATGGTCAACGATCTCAGTATCTGATTGACCAATTCCTGATGTTTCAAGAATGATTAGGTCATAACCTGCCATTTTGAGGATATTTACCGCTTCTTGAACATGCTTTGACAAGGCTAGATTGGATTGCCTGGTCGCAAGTGAACGCATATAAACGCCCGGGTGATTGATTGAATTCATACGAATACGATCCCCAAGCAGAGCACCGCCGGATTTCCTTTTAGATGGATCAACAGAGATGATGCCTAATTTTTTATCTTTAAAATCTTCCATAAATCTTCTTACCAATTCATCCACCAGCGAAGATTTCCCGGAGCCACCTGTACCTGTAATACCCAAAACGGGGATTTCTATTACAGCTTGATTTATTTTATGCTGATCCAAAAATTTTTTAAAACTATCCGGCGCATTTTCAGCTATGGTTATTAACCTGGCAATGGTAGTGGTATCTAGGTTTTTAGATTGACCATTTAAGCCAAGAGAATAATCAGCTTTTTTAACGAGGTCATTGATCATTCCCAGAAGACCCATCTCCCGTCCATCATCCGGAGAGTAGATTCTTTCTATGCCATATTCATGCAATTCTTCTATCTCTTTAGGAAGTATCGTGCCTCCTCCACCACCAAATATTTTAATATGGTCAACCCCGTTTTTTCTAAGCAGATCATACATATATTTAAAAAACTCCACATGGCCGCCCTGGTAAGAAGTTATTGCAATAGCCTGAACGTCTTCCTGGATAGCGCAATTAACAATTTCCTCAACAGACCGATTGTGGCCTAAATGAATAACTTCACAGCCTGATGATTGGATAATTCTTCTCATTATATTGATTGAAGCATCGTGTCCATCAAATAATGATGCAGCAGTAACTATTCGAATAGGATTTCTGGGGTGGTATAATTCAAGGGTATGGGATATGTTGTTCATTCCTCAAAAATAATGGAAATCAGTTTCAAGGAATAGAGATATGAATGTGTAATTAAACTAACCAATGCTTAAATTTATCTTTCGAGTTGCTAGGGATTAATCCAATCAATACCTTTCTTTAGTAAATTTAAGGTCTTTTCTTCTTCAGATCCTTTTTCTGGTTGATGATTGTACAGCCAGGTTGCTTCAGGCGGCAGGCTCATAAGTATAGATTCAGTGCGTCCATCTGTATCAAGACCGAATTTTGTTCCTTTATCGTATACTAAATTGAACTCCACATATCTGCCTCTTCTTAATTTTTGCCACCGAAAATTTTGTGCTGTGTAGCTTTTATTTCTATTGTTTTCAATGAGTTGAATATAAGTGGGCGAAAAAGTCATCGCAACTTCTTTCACAAACTCCCATCGATCTTTAATTGCAAACTCATGGGTTTCTGACAGTCGGTCAAAAAATATACCCCCAATTCCCCTGGTCTCATTTCTGTGTTTTATAAAGAAGTAGTCATCCGCCCATTTTTTAAATTCAGGATAGTAGTCAGGTGTGAATTTATCACAGGTGGATTTTAAATTTTGGTGAAAAAATTCACCTTCATTTATGTTTATATAATGAGGCGTCAAATCAATGCCTCCTCCGAACCATTTTGTACCATCAGACATCTCAAAATAACGGACATTCATGTGGATGATAGGTACAAACGGATTTTTTGGATGCATAACAATGGAAACTCCTGAAGCAAAAAAATCGGATTTAGTCAAACCCAGTGCTTTGAGAATTTTCTCAGGCGTAGCGCCATATACTGCTGAGAAATTTACACCGCCTTTTTCTATTACATCTCCACCGGATATAACCCTGGTTCTACCACCACCTCCGCTATCCCTTGACCAGAGGTCTTCTTTAAATACACTTTTTCCATCTACCCGGGTGATGGACTTGCATATTGAGTCCTGAAGTTCTTGAAACCAATTTTCTATTACTGACTTATCCATCATATTTTTAATCTTTTTAGAATGGATAACCGATACCAATATTTATGATCGCCTGGTCTTCTGTACCTAAGGGATTTTTAAAACTTATGTTATCTCCGATGAAGCGCTCCCCTTTTGGTTGCGCTGGGTCTAACATTTTTAGAGCTAGATCAACCCGCAATAGCAAGAAAGAAAAATCTAATCGTAACCCCATACCGGTGCCCACTGCCATTTCACTGAGAAAATCATCAAATCTGAATTGAGCGCCTATCCTTGATGGGTCATCGCGTATGGTCCAGATGTTTCCAAAGTCCAGGAAAAGAGCCCAATTGATAAAACTGATTATTTTTCTTCTATATTCAATACTATTTTGGAATCTTATTTCTCCAGGTTGTTCCTGATCATAAAGTATTCTTATGTCTCCATTCATTAGTGTATCTCTTCTGGCAAATGATCCGGGCCCTAACCTTCTTGTTGCCCATGCCCTTATTCCGTTACTACCACCGGCGAAAAAGAATTTTTCATACGGCATTGCGTTATTATCGCCAAAAGGGAAGGCGATACCTACATTGACTCTGTAAGCAATTGAGCTATTGGAAGAAAGCGGTATTATCTGACGAAAATCCGTGTTGTTTTTGATGAAATGGTCAACGCCGGCAGGCTCTTGTTGGTCTTCCGAATTAGCAAGAATCTGGTATCTTCCGGCTTCTGTATACACATTAAGGTAGGAAGATTGTTTATCGCTGGTACCATAGTTATTAAAATTGAAAAGGACATTAAAAATTGATGAGCTTACAAAAGAAGGTTCAAATGCATTTTTTATCACGCTGCCATTAGCTTCAAGTGAATCAAGTAGTCCAGTAAAGTCTTCGGTTAAATCCGAACTAATCAAATTGGTTTCAATTGGGGTTAGGCTGTAAGCAATTTTATCACTGGCCTGCCAGGAGTAGTTGATCCCGCTCCTGAAAGTCCACCTTAAAAATTCAGGTCTGTCTTCAAAGTTTAATCCAACCGATAACCTTGTTTGTGGATTAAACTTACCTATCTTGGCCTTATAAAACCTTCCCAGCGGGAATAAAAACTGAGGGAACCCTAAGCTCACATTAACTCCATATTCAAAGCTGGAAAAACTTCTTCCTGTCTCAGTGACACCCGAAATACCTTCAAACCCAACGTTACCGTTTACTTCAAGTATCTCCAAACCTCCGAATAAATTTCGGTTTTTGAAGCTGTAGTTTATAAAAGGGCCGGGCAACCCATCGGTTACATTAAGACCGATCTCATTGGATGTCTGGAATTTATCTAAGGGGTTCGTAAATATGTTTGCGATAAACCTGCCTTTGGTGGTGTCAAAGTTTATGTTTATAAATTTGTATAAATCAAGATTGAGTAATTGCTTTTGTGTTTCCAGGACATTTTCCCTACGGTATAGATCCCCCGGATAAAGAAACGTGCGCCAGTCTAGTAGCTTTTCAGAGTAATTATCTTTTAGGAACTGATAGTTTATTTTCTTGTATATTTCCGATGACCTTCGGATATTTTTATTTTGTAGCCCCGCATCCAAAATGAAATTTACACTGTCAATATAAAATTTTTTATGGCGTTTCCCTTCATTGTTTAAGATATCGACAATCAAGAAAATCTTTTGCTTTTCGAGTGATGTGGTGTCAACTCTAAAAAAAATGAATTGCTTATTAAATGAGAAATAACCATTATTGGTCAGCAATTCAAACAATCTATTGCGTTCATCTGTGAGTGCCTGTTCTTCATAAAAACCACCGGCATGTAGTTTACTATCATCCAAAGCATTACCTACAATATTTGCTACAGCAGTGTCTTTAATGTTAAAATAGATGCTATCGTAGTAATATCTTGGACCTTCTTTAAAAGTAAATTTTAATAATATTTTTCTGTTTTTTTCCTGAAGTGAATAATCAACCGTATTACGAAAATATCCTTTTGATGAAAAGAAACTTTGGATAGCCTCCACGGACTTTTTTGTTTGATTAACATCATAGACAGCAGGAGACTCTCCCAGGCGCATGAAAAAGTTTCCCTCCTTGATCGTTTTATCTATTCTGGAAAGTTTTTTATTCTTTTTGGCCTTAAGCTTTTCTTTTCTTCGATCTTTTTTTGCAGACTCTATTTTTTGATCAAACCTTTTTTGAATTTTTATCTTCTCGTTTTTGTAATCATTTTTGTCATATTTCTTTCTACCGATTTGATATAAATACACACTCGGCGACAGTGGCATGGAGAGCAATTTAGTATTTGGTTTTTGCGCTAATAAGTCTTCTAATTGATCTATCGAGGCTATTTCGGAATCATCAAACTTGATCTTGTAAAGCAATTGTTCATCCTTCTCCAGATATCTCATGCCCACACAACCGGTAAACAAAAAATTTATAAATAGTATGATAATCCAATTCTTCAATTAATTTTTCGGCTGATATGATTTAAATCAAATGCTAACAAATAAAGATCTAAAATGGATTAAATCCTTACAAAAAAAAAAATATCGTGAATTAGAGCAAGCATTTTTAGTTGAAGGTGAGAAAAACCTTCTGGAATTAATAAATTCTTCTGAAAAAATTATCAAACTTCTTATTACCAGCACTTTCGAGCAAAAATATAAATCCTTGCTATCCATTGATTATGATCCAATCTCTTCGTCAAAGCTTGTCCAGATCGGTACTTACTCTTCAAATAACGCAGGGATAGCAGTGGTAGAAAAGCATAATTATGGGATTGATGATCTGAAGCATGATCAATTGATCGTATTGATAGATTCCATAAGTGATCCGGGTAATTTGGGCACTATTATTCGGACGTGTGATTGGTTTGGCGTAAGTCAACTTTTATGTTCTCCTTCGACTGCTGATTACACCAATCCTAAAGTTATCAATGCCACCAAAGGATCTTTTACCAGAGTGAGGGTTATCCAAACTGATTTAGAAAATTACCTCAAGGAAAACAAATCAAAAAAAGTGTATGCAGCAACCCTGAAAGGCGAAAAGCTCATCGAAACCAAACCAGATTCAAATGCTATTTTGTTAATTGGAAGCGAATCTCATGGGATAAGTGAAAATCTAAGGCATTATGTAGATAAATTTATTACGATCCCGAAGATAGGGCTGGCAGAATCGTTGAATGCTTCAATTGCCGCTGGCATAGTTTTGTATCATTTTAAATCTTAAGGATTGTTTATCATTGCTACAATTGATAGATATGTTAGAAGCCAGGAATATTCATAAATCATATGGTAATCTTGAAGTACTGAAAGGTATCAATGTAAATATCAAGAAGGGAGAGGTCGTCTCTATTGTTGGGGCTTCGGGAGCGGGTAAAAGTACATTGCTGCATGTCTTAGGCACTTTGGATAGACCGGATAAGGGGGAGCTATTTATCGATGAAGAAAATATCCTCCGAATGACAACAAAAGCAATGGCCCTACTTCGCAGTACAAAAATTGGGTTTGTATTTCAGTCACATAACCTGTTGCCAGAATTTACAGCCCTGGAAAATATATCTATGCCGGGATATATCGCCGGCACTCCCCTGAAAGAAATAAACACCTATGCACATGAGCTCATGAATACCTTAAAAATTTCCGAAAGAAAAGATAACAAGCCATCTCAATTGTCAGGAGGTGAGCAGCAAAGGGTATCCGTGGCCCGAGCCCTTATAAACAACCCTTCTATTGTTTTTGCGGATGAACCCAGTGGTAATCTGGACTCAAAAAATGCGGACGAACTTCACAACCTTTTCTTCCAACTAAGGGAAAAGTACAATCAAACTTTTATCATTGTTACCCATAATCGCCGGTTTGCTGATATGGCAGACAGGAAACTGGAGATCGTGGATGGCATCATAAAAAAATAGTATAATTTAAGGATGCTTATATCCACTGGCGTTAAGAATATGCTTATTGCTACTTTCACATTTACCATGATGAAAGTGATGGTCAAAATCATTCCACATATCCCCCCCGTTGAGATTATATTTTTTCGTTCAGTGGTGTCATTGATAATGAGCTTCGTCGCCTTAAAAGTCCAAAAGGTGGATATCTGGGGAAATAATAAACCGGTTTTAATCCTTCGTGGGCTTTCTGGTGCTATGGCACTGCTAACTTTTTTTACACTCTTACAACAGATCCCTCTAGCCACAGCCTCATTGTTGCAATATTTAGCGCCTATTTTCACCGCTCTGCTGGGAATATTTATAGTTAAAGAAAATGTAAACCCGAAACAGTGGTTATTTTTCGCAGTATCCTTCATAGGGATACTTGTTGTTAAAGGGGTTGATACCAGAATATCCTATTACCATCTATTTCTCGGTGTGTCCGCATCCCTTTTCATGGGACTGGCATATAATTTTATAAGAAGACTGCGCACATCCGAGCATCCTTTGGTCATTATCTTTTATTTCCCTTTGGTTGTAATTCCCATTGCCGGCACACTTTCATTTTTTAAGTGGGTGCCTCCCATTGGTTATGACTGGGTAATCCTGGTCATGATAGGAGTGTTTACACAGGTCGCGCAATATTTTATGACCAAAGCCTATCAGTCCGAAGAGTTGAGTAAGATATCTATTCTTAACTATGTTGGGTTGATATATTCTCTGATTTTTGGTTATGTGATTTTTGATGAGCGGTTTGACCTGCTGGCCTATTTGGGTATGGCACTTGTTTTGTTAGGCGTGATATTAAATGTTTGGCATAAACACAGGTTAGAACTTAGAAAACCGGCATGATTATTAACTATAATGTTATTATTAAACTACATTAGACATATAAACGAAAGACAATGTCTTTGCAAAAACTTTATAAAAACAATCTGGGCTTACTGACCGACCTTTACCAAATGACCATGGCCTATGGATACTGGAAAACAGGAAAGCATCAAACGGAAAGTGTATTCAATTTATTTTTTCGCAAAAATCCATTTAATGGCGGCTATGCCATCTCCTGCGGCCTTGATTATGTAATTGAATATTTAGAACAATTTCAATTTTCACAATCCGACCTTAATTATCTCTCCTCACTAAAAAGCCAAAATGGGGAACAGACCTTCGATGATGATTTTTTGAAGTTTCTGGAAGGTTTTAAATTTTTATGTGATGTGGATGCTATACCTGAAGGGCAATTGGTATTTCCCAATGAACCGATAATCAGAATAAAAGGGCCTATTTATCAATGTCAATTATTGGAAACGCCTTTGCTTAACATAATAAACCTGCAAACACTCATTGCTACCAAAGCCAGTAGGGTGGTGACTGCCACCAAAGAAGAGACCGTGATAGAATTTGGGTTGAGACGAGCGCATGGAATTGATGGGGGAATATCCACATCAAGGGCAGCCTATTTGGGTGGATGCCATGCCACCTCCAACCTACTTGCGGGAAAGCTGTTCGATATTCCAGTCAGAGGCACCCATGCACACAGTTGGGTGATGGCTTTTTCCTCAGAAAAAGAAGCGTTTGAAAAATTTTCGCAAGCCATGCCGTCAAATTGTGTTTTATTAGTTGATACTTATGATACCATCGAAGGTATAGCGCATGCAATTAAAATAGGACAGGACCTGAAAAATCGCGGATACAGGCTGCTAGGCGTGCGGTTAGACTCCGGAGACCTGGCTGACCTAAGCAAAAAAGCGAGAAAAATGCTTGATGATGCCGGATTAAATGACTGCAATATCGTGGGAAGTAATGATCTTGATGAAAAATTAATTGAAACACTAAAGCAGCAGGACGCTAAAATTAATACATGGGGCGTTGGGACTCGATTGGTCACCGCATACGACCAGCCCGCTCTCGGTGGGGTCTATAAGCTGGCAGCAATAAAGGAAAACGGAAAATGGAAAGATAAGATCAAGCTTTCTGAACAAAATGCGAAAATAAACATACCCGGGTTGCAGCAGGTAATCAGGTTCTACCAGGAAGGTCAGCCTAGGTTTGATATGATTATGGAGGAAGCAGATCAATACGAACCTGATTATATGATGATAGATCCTTACGACAATACCAAAAGGAAGCGAATAAAGGTAAATGAATTTGACACGGAAGAAATGCTGAAACCTATCTACACAAAAGGTCAATTAATCTATAATACACCAGGCATTCATGAAAGCAGGGAAAAAACCTTGCAATCATTAAGGTCACTAGAACCATCCTTAAAACGTTTTGTCAATCCGTCAATATATTCTGTTGGCCTTGAAGAGAAATTATATAATCGCAGGAACTTCCTGATTATGCAATTACGTAAGCAGTAACTGTGGAAGCTTTAATTATTGTAGATGTTCAATATGATTTTATGCCGGGAGGAGCATTGGCAGCACAGGAAGGTGATGTGGTCGTTCCTGTGATCAATGGTTTAATGAAAAACTATGAATTGATAGTGGCCACACAGGATTGGCATCCATCGGATCACAAAAGTTTTGCTTCTAATCATGAAGGAAAGAACATTGGGGACTTTATAAAATTAAAAGGTATGGAACAAATGCTTTGGCCTGACCATTGCATCCAAAATACCAAAGGCGCAGAACTGCACGCCGAACTTAACCAACAGCTCATAAAAAAAATTTTTAAAAAAGGGACAGATCCTGAAATAGATAGCTACAGTGGATTCTTTGATAATGGTCATCTCAAAAGCACAGGGATGGGCGAGTACCTGGAGGGTCAGGGTGTGGATGCAATACATGTAGCTGGGTTAGCAACCGACTACTGCGTTAAGTTCACCGTTACGGACGCTTGCAAAAAATTTAATTTTAAAGTACAGGTCATAAAAGATGCCACGAAAGCAGTTAATCTAAAGCCCACAGATTTTGAAGAGGCATTAGAGGAAATGAAAAAGGCAGGGGCCGAAATCATATAATGAAAAAGGCGATGCCAATGCATCGCCCTTTAAATTTTATAAATGTTTATACCTTAATGAGCAAGCTTTTCGATTAAGTCAGCGGATCTATACGAATAACCGGCTTCATTATCATACCAACCTACAATTTTTACTAACTTCCCACTCGTACTTGTTAAATCTGAATCGAAAATACAAGAATGAGGATCACCGATTACATCACTTGACACGATGGGCTCATCGCAGTAGTAAAGTATATTTTTCAATGAACTCTCAGCGGCAGCTTTCATTGCTTCATTTATAGCTTCGGCTGTTGCTTCTTTACTTACAATTGCAGTAAAATCAGTGATAGATCCTGTTGGGGTAGGAACCCGCATTGCGAAGCCATCTAATTTACCTTTTAGATTAGGCAGTACTTTCCCAACAGCTTTAGCGGCACCTGTAGTGGTTGGCACAATAGACATTGCAGCCGCTCTGGCTCTTCTGAGGTCACTGTGTGGTGCATCCTGTAATCTTTGATCGGCCGTGTAAGCATGGACTGTGGTCATATATCCTTTTTCCACACCAAAATGCTCATCCAGTACTTTTACCATTGGTGCAAGGCAGTTGGTAGTACAAGAGGCGTTGGATATAATTTGTTCATCACCTTTTAATGTGTGGTCATTCACTCCAAGCACCACAAAAGGAATATCTCCTTTGGCAGGTGCTGATATAATAACTTTTTTAGCTCCCGCCGTTAAGTGCTTACCAGCACCTTTTTCGTCTCTGAATATACCGGTTGATTCCAGTACAATCTCTACTCCGAGGTCATTCCATGGAAGGTTTTCAGGGTCTCTTTCAGAGTAAACCCTTATTTTTTCCCCATTGATAATCAGGTTTTCGTCATCATGGCCAACTGTACCATCAAACCGACGATGTATTGAATCATATTTGAATAAGTGTGCCAATGTCTTAGTATCGGTAAGGTCATTAATAGCAACTACTTCAATGTTATCTTTTTGAAGTAAAGCACGATAGGTGATCCTTCCTATTCGGCCAAATCCATTGATTGCGACTTTTGTTTTTGCCATGTTATTAATTGTTTAGTGACTAAAATAATTTACGTGTTAACAAATTTATTAGATAAAAAATCAGTCTAACCATCTATTAAACGATTAGATCATATGATTTTGATCAGGAAGATAATATCAAATTCATAATAGATCATTATTCCAATATTACTAAAAAAATAAATCAACTAAGTACTTTTGCCTGCTTATGAGCGAGCTAAATTTAATCTCCTGGAACGTAAACGGTATTCGTGCCATCATCAAAAAAGATTTTATATCAGACATTAAACGGCTGGACCCGGATATACTCTGCCTGCAGGAAACAAAAGGGCAGGCCGAAGAGGTAAAAACAGCACTGACCCTATTGGATCATTATGAAATTTATGTTAACTCAAGCAAAGCCCGTAAGGGTTATTCCGGTACCTCAATACTTTCTAAAAGCCAACCTCTAAACGTAGATTATGACCTCGGATTGGACGAGCACGATCAGGAAGGGCGGGTAATTAGTGCTGAATATCAGGATTTTTTCCTGGTGAATGTTTACACTCCAAATTCAGGCGAAGGATTAAAGCGTTTGGATTATCGGCAGGAATGGGATAAGGAGTTTTTGAATTATATTAAAAAACTGGAGGAACTAAAACCGGTGATCATCACCGGGGATTTTAATGTCGCAAATAACGAAATAGACCTTGCCAGGCCAAAGCAGAACTACAATAAATCTGCCGGTTACACACAAGCTGAGATTGACGGGTTTGAAAATATAAAGAAAGCCGGATACATCGACTCATTCCGATATTTCCATCCTGAAGAAGTAAAATATACTTACTGGAACTATAAGTTTAAAGCGAGGGAAAGAAATGTTGGTTGGCGGATTGATTATTTTATGGTGAGCGAGCCTTTAAAAGATAAAATCAGGCAAGCCTCCATCCATAATGATGTTTTGGGGTCCGATCACTGTCCTGTTTCCATCACATTAAAATTATAAACAGGAACTAATGTGATAAATTATTTTTCACATCCTTCTTTAATTAAGTATACACAAAATAATAAATTGATAATTTTTTAAAAAGCCTCATATTTTATCGAATAACTTGTTTTATAGACATATTTTTATGTTAGCCTTGGTAATTGAAATACGTTTTATACTTTTGCATTAGAGATGAAAATTTCACTCATCATATCGACCCCCCATCTTTTTGTACCAGTTAGGCCGAGGCCTTCGTGGTCTAAAAAATAATCAATAGCAACCTACGGGGTTGTTTCCTTCGACCTTCATATGTTATTTTATTTACCTTAAAAGTTAAAGATATGCCAGATCTAGTGATTAAGGCGGCCGATTATTTAGATTTAAAACATGCTGATACAATCTCAGAGCTCATTGCTAAAAGTGCAAAAGAAAGGGGTACGGGAATTGCTGCAAGATCCCCTGAATATATCTCCTCAAAAATTTTGGAAAACAAAGCCATCATAGCTTTGACTAAGCAAGGCGAATTGGCAGGATTCTGCTACATCGAAAGCTGGAGCCATGGAAAATATATTGCAAACTCAGGATTAATCGTAAATCCTAAATTCCGCAAACAAGGCATTGCGCATAAAATAAAAAAGAAAGCCTTTGAACATTCAAGAAAATTATACCCGCAGGCTAAGATTTTTGGAATAACTACCAGTTTGGCTGTGATGAAAATCAACTCAGACCTGGGCTATCAACCGGTTACTTTTTCACAGCTTACAACTGATAAGGAATTTTGGCAGGGATGTAAAAGTTGTGTCAACTATTCAATTCTTGAAAGCAAAGATTATTCTAATTGTCTTTGTACAGGTATGCTATTCAATCCCAGGGAGCAGAAGAAAAAGAAATGGTCTTTTATGAAGAAATCCAGGATATATGAGCGCTTGGTGAACATTAAAAAGGCGGTATTTACAAAGCAAAATAAATCCAAAGCATTATGAAAAAAGTACTATTAGCTTTTAGTGGCGGACTGGATACTACTTTCTGTGCCGTGTACTTATCAAAGGTTTTAAGATACGAAGTTCATACTGTATTGGTAGACACTGGTGGTTTTGAAAATGAGGAAATAAAATGGATAGAACAAAGGGCAAAATCTACCGGGTCAGTCAGTCATCGTGTATTAGATGAATCGCTCAATTTCTATCAGCATGTTTTGAAATATCTTGTCTTTGGCAACGTCTTAAAAAACAATACCTATCCATTAAGTGTCAGTGCAGAAAGGATCTATCAGGCGCTGGCAGTGGCCGGTTATGCGCTGGAGTTAGGCGTGGAAGGCATAGTGCATGGCAGCACGGGTGCTGGTAATGACCAGGTAAGGTTTGATCTGGTTTTTCAAACAATATGCGCTGATAAAGAAATCATTACCCCCATTCGTGATCAAAAACTTACCAGACAGGAAGAGATAGAATTTCTGAAAAAACATGATATTGCTATTGATCATGATAAATCGCTTTATTCAATCAATAAAGGCCTTTGGGGAACCTCAGTTGGAGGTAAGGAGACCCTGACATCCGACATGGCCTTACCAGAGGAGGCCTTTCCAAGCCAACTTGCTGTGTCGGATGCGATAGAAGTCAAACTATATTTTGAAAAAGGCGAGCTAAAAGCCATCAACGATTCAGCCGATGACCCTGTGAACCTGATCCGAAAATTAAATGCTATGGGCTCTGAATTTGCCATTGGCAGAGAAATCCACGTTGGCGATACGATTATCGGCATTAAAGGAAGGGTGGGGTTTGAAGCTCCGGGGGCTTTAATGATCATCAAAGCACATCATACACTAGAGAAGCATGTACTTACCAAGCAACAGCTGTTTATAAAAGACCAGCTATCAATGTGGTACGGGGATTTCATGCACGAAGGAAAGTATCTGGAACCTGTGATGCGGGATATAGAAGCATTTCTAACCAGTACCCAGGCTTCTGTGACCGGAGATGTTTATTTATCGCTGGCCCCATATCGCTTTTCGGTAACCGGGATAGAATCAAAGTTTGACCTGATGAATCCGGATTTTGCCAGCTATGGCGAGGTGAATAGAAATTGGGATGGGCAGGATGTAAAAGGATTTACCAAATTGTTTGGTAATCAGATGATGATCCATCAACAAATTCATTCAAAAGATGGGAAAAATTAAAGTCGGAATCATCGGAGGTGCAGGTTATGTAGCAGGTGAACTGATCAGGTTATTGCTTCATCATGAGCTTGTGGAAATTATTTTTATCCAAAGCGAAAGCAATAAGGGTAAACCCGTCTGTGAAGTGCATAAAGATTTAATTGGCGAAACCATCCTGACCTTCTCAGAAGACGTTGTTGATAATGTTGATGTGATTTTTTTATGTAAAGGCCACGGCGCATCCAGGGGGGTCATGGATGGTATCAAGATTAGCCCGGAAACAAAAATTATAGACCTTAGCCAAGACTATAGACTGGATGATTCTTTTGTTTATGGATTACCGGAAGTAAATCAGCTACAGATAGAAAAAGCCAACAGGGTTGCCAATCCGGGATGCTTTGCCACGGCGATCCAACTGTCTTTACTACCTGCTGTAAAATCAAATTTAACCAGTCCTTCGATACACCTCTCTGGTATTACCGGCTCTACCGGGGCAGGGCAGTCCTTTTCATTGACCTCGCATTTCAGTTGGAGAAATAACAACATTAGTGTTTATAAACCATTCACCCATCAACACCTGAAAGAGATTGACAAGACATTCAAGTCCTTGAATAATCAATATGGGAGTGCGTTGAATTTTATTCCCTACCGTGGAAATTTTACCAGGGGCATCATTATCTCAACCTATTTCCATAACGGGATTAGAGCATCGGAATTACTTGATCTGTATCATGATTTTTACCATAATCACCCTTTCACTCACGTGGTGCAGGAAAATCCTGACTTAAAGCAGGTCGTCAATACTAATAAATGCCTGGTTTACCCAACGCTTATTGAAGGGAAAGTGATGGTAATCAGTATACTAGATAATCTGCTTAAAGGTGCTTCTGGTCAGGCATTACAAAATATGAATCTTATGATGGGAATCGACCAAACCAAAGGACTTAAGTTAAAGAGTATCGCTTATTAATGCTACAGCAATGAATTTATTTGATGTTTATCCCAGATATGATGTTGACTTAGTGGCCGCGGAGGGCAGTTATGTGTATGATGTCAATGGAGATCGGTATTTAGATCTGTACGGCGGGCACGGTGTTATTTCAATCGGTCATTCCCACCCGTATTTCAGGGAGAGGATAAAAGCTCAACTGGATGATATAGCCTTTTATTCAAATGCTGTTCGAAATACAATTCAGGAAAAATATGCGGTAAGTCTGGGTGAGATAAGCGGGTACGAAGAATATCAGCTTTTCTTATGCAATTCCGGAACTGAAGCAAATGAACATGCATTGAAGATCGCCTCAATGCATACGGGCCGGGGTAAAATTATTTCCTTTTCAAAAGCTTTTCACGGCCGTACCTCCTTATCGGTAATGATTACTGATAACACAAAATTACATGCCCCAGTAAACATCGGGCATGAAGTAATACGATTGGAATACAATCAAGAAGCTCAACTAGACGAATACATAACAGATGAGGTGGCAGCAGTCATACTTGAACCAGTCCAGGGAGTAGGTGGCATCAATGTCGCCAGGCAAAGTTTTCTGGATAAAATCAATTCCCTTTGCAAAAAACATAAGGTCCTTTTAGTAATGGATGAAGTGCAATCAGGTTTTGGAAGAACAGGAAAGTTTTTTGCGCATCAACATTTTAACATCCAACCGGACCTTATAACTACAGCAAAAGGGATGGGAAACGGGTTTCCGATTGGCGGTGTACTGATTCAACCCGATATCAGGCCATGGTATGGCCTGTTGGGTACTACATTTGGTGGAAACCACCTGGCATGTTCTGCAGGCCTGGCCGTAATTGATGTCATGAAAAAGGAAAATTTGTTAAAAAATGCCGGTTATTTAGGCCAATATATGATGGCAGAACTGGCTAAAATTGAAGCATTGAAGGAAATAAGGGGTTTGGGATTGATGATTGGAATTGATTTGCCATTTCCTGTTAAAGCGCTTAGAAAAAAATTAGTACATGATTACAGAATATTCACTGGTAGTTCATCAAATGCTTATACTTTAAGATTGCTACCACCTTTGTCTGTGAAGAAAGATGATCTCAATTATTTTTTAGAATCCTTTAATAAAGCAATAAAAGATGAAGCAGTTTCTGTCAGTTGATGATGTTGAAGGCGACCCGATGCAATTGGTAGAGGAGGCAGCGGAAATAAAACAACATCCATTTAAACATGATCAATTGGGAAAGCACAAAACGCTTGGCTTGATATTTTTAAACCCAAGCCTGAGAACACGGTTAAGCACCATAAGAGGTGCACAGAACCTGGGATTGAAAACCATATCAATGAACATTAACCAAGATGGATGGCAGTTAGAGACTGAAACCGGCTCAGTAATGGATCAGGGCAGGTCTGAGCACATCAGGGAAGCGGCCGGAGTAATCGGGGAATATTGTGATATCATAGGTTTTCGTGCTTTCCCAACATTAATTGATCGTGAAAAAGATTATTCAGAACGACTATTGCAGAATTTTAATCGATATTGTAAAGTGCCTTTAATCAATCTTGAATCGGCAACGCTTCATCCACTGCAATCACTTGCGGATTTACTAACCATAAAAGAGTTTTCTAAGAAGAAAGCCCCTAAGATTGTGTTAAGCTGGGCACCTCATTTAAAACCACTGCCTCAATCAGTTCCCAATTCATTATGCGAATGGATAAGCAAAAGCCCCTACAAAATGACAATCACACATCCTGAGGGTATGGATCTAAAGCCAGAATTTACCAGTCCCATAGATATTGAATACGAACAACAAAAAGCACTGGAAGGTGCTGATTTTGTTTACGCAAAAAATTGGTCCTCATACATCAATTACGGAGCAGTTAAGCGTGGTCAGTCCTGGATTATAAATCAAAGTAAAATGGGCTTAACCAACAATGCCTACTTCATGCATTGCCTTCCGGTTAGAAGAAATGTAGTGGTGACGGATGATGTGCTGGATAGTGCACAGTCCATTATAATGCAACAGGCAGCGAACCGTGTTTTTACAGCCCAGGCAGTATTAAAGAACATATTAGAATCACTATGAGCAGAAATAACCTTACAATTGTTAAAGTAGGTGGTAAGGTGATTGACGAGGAAGAAAGACTCAATGACTTTCTTAATGCATTCTCCAGGGTCGATGGTGATAAAATGATCATCCATGGAGGAGGAAAACTGGCAACGGATGTTGGCAAACGAATGAATATTTCACCTAAAATGATCCATGGTAGAAGAGTAACCGACCGGGAAACGCTGGACCTGGTTACCATGGTGTATGCTGGCCTCGTCAACAAGAAAATAGTAGCAACGCTTCAAGCATTGAATATCAACGCCCTGGGTTTGTCAGGAGCCGATGCAAACTTGTTGGAAGCCCGCCACAGGCCACCTTTAAACGGCGTTGATTATGGGTTAATCGGCGAGGTCCATTATGTGAATGTAGAACTTATCAAAAAACTCCTGGGGCAAAAGTTTTCAATTGTTATTGCCCCTCTTACTCATAACAAAAAGGGTCAGCTATTTAACACCAACGCAGATACCGTAGCATCAAAGATAGCTTCAGGAATGTCTGATTATTTTCAGGTTCAATTGATTTATGCTTTTGAACTGGATGGTGTATATGAAGACCTTTCAAACGAAGAAAGTATCATCGAACGACTATCTAAATCAAACTATAAAGAATTATGTCAACAAGAAAAGATACACACCGGCATGATGCCAAAGTTGGATAATGCTTTCCAGGCAATGGCATGTGGCGTAAAAGATGTTGTCATTGGAAACTATAAAAATGTTGACAAATTCAACCACAGCAAACAGGTAAAATGTACAAAAATCTCAACAACATGAATTCAGTTGAAGCAGGTAGACAGGCTATCGATGTCTTAAAAAATCTGATCTCGATAAAGTCTTTCAGCAGTGAAGAGGATAAAACTGCCGATTACCTGGAGAATTTCTTAGGCAAAAAGGAAATAGCTGCAGAAAGGGTTGGAAATAATGTGATGGCAAAAAATAAAAATTTCAACGCTTTTAAACCAACCATTCTTTTAAACTCGCATCATGATACTGTTAAGCCGAATAACGGTTATACCTTCAATCCTTTTACTCCAGTAGAAAAAGATGGCAAATTGTTTGGCTTGGGCAGCAATGATGCAGGAGGGTGCCTGGTGTCATTGCTTTTTACATTCCTTCACTATTATGGTCATGACTTCTTAAAATATAATCTGATATTCGCCGCCAGCGCTGAAGAGGAGATCTCCGGCAGGGATGGTATTGAAATGGTTTTAGGTCATATGCCTGCCATCGATTTTGCATTGGTGGGTGAACCTACGGAGATGAATATGGCCATCGCTGAGAAAGGTCTGATGGTTGTAGATGCTTATGCCAAAGGAAAGTCAGGCCATGCCGCCCGTAAGGAAGGGGATAATGCGATCTACAGAGCAATGAAAGACATTGAATGGATCAGGTCTTACCGGTTTCCCAAAGTATCAGGTTTTCTGGGCCCGGTAAAGATGACGGTAACCATGATCAATGCCGGTTACCAGCACAATATTGTGCCCGACGAATGTCATTTTGTGATTGATATCAGGATCACAGAATGTTATACCAATGAAGAGATCCTGGACATACTAGATGTTAACATAACTTCTGATTTGAAACCACGATCCGTTAGATTGCAGCCTTCATCTATTGATCCGGACCACCCTGTTGTTCAGCGTGGTAAGCAGTTGAAGATGAAAACTTATGGATCACCCACCTGCTCTGATCAGGCTTTGATGCGATTCCCCAGTCTGAAGATTGGGCCCGGGAAATCTGAAAGGTCGCACACCGCAGATGAATTTATCTATCTGAAAGAAATTGAAGATGGGATTCAGAAATATATTGAACTTCTTAATCCGATACTATTATGAAAAAGCTTTGGCAGAAAAGTACATCAGCAGACCAACAGGTTGAAGATTTTACTGTCGGTGACGACCGGGCGCTCGATCTGCTGCTTGCACCCTTTGATATACAGGGTTCCGTTGCCCATGTGAAAATGCTCAACAGCGTGGGATTACTGGAAAACAATGAAACCAATGGGTTAGTGGAGGAATTGATCAAAATTTATAAATCCTGTGAGCAAGGTGATTTTCAAATTGAACCAGGGGTGGAGGACGTGCATTCGCAGATTGAGTTGATGCTAACAGAGAAATTGGGTGATGTAGGAAAAAAGGTTCATAGCGGCCGGTCCAGAAATGATCAGGTGTTGATGGATATGAAATTATTTATTCGCGCACAGCTGGAGCTGATCACAGATGAAACACGCCGTTTATTTGATTTACTGCAGCTGTTAAGTGAGGCCCATAAGGATAAGCTCATGCCGGGCTACACGCACCTGCAGGTGGCTATGCCTTCATCTTTTGGCCTTTGGTTTGGCGCATTTGCGGAAAGTCTGGTTGATGATATGGCTCTGGTACAGTCAGCGTATGAAGTGGTCAATAAAAACCCCCTGGGATCGGCTGCGGGGTACGGTAACTCCTTCCCCCTTGACCGACAGATGACCACAGATTTACTGGGATTTAAGTCTTTAAATGTCAACGCCATTTACGCTCAAATGACACGAGGTAAATCTGAGCGCATAGTGGCCAATGCATTAGCCTCAATAGCTTCTACATTAAGTAAATTATCCATGGATTGCTGCCTGTACATGGGCCAGGATTTTGGTTTTATCAGTTTTCCTGAAAATCTGACCACAGGCTCCAGCATTATGCCCCACAAAAGGAACCCCGATGTATTTGAAGTGGTCAGGGGTAAATGCAATAAGCTACAAGCGTTGCCGGTAGAAATAACGATGGTTATAAACAATTTACCTTTAGGCTATCATCGAGATCTTCAGGTAATCAAAGAAAACTTCTTTCCAGCATTTCGGGCATTGCTGGATTGCCTTAAGATGACACAACGTATGCTAAGGCATATTAAGGTTACGCCCGATTTATTGAAAAATGAAAAGTACAGGTATATCTACAGTGTTGAGCTGGTAAACAAACTCGTTTTAGAGGGCATCTCTTTTCGTGAGGCTTATCAACAAGTTGGGGAGATGATTGAAGAAAATACCTATAACCCGCCCAGCGAGATAAGCCATTCCCATGAAGGATCTGTTGGTAACTTATGCAATGACCGGATAAAAACAGCTTTTTATGAGGTGTATGAAAAATTTCCTTTTAAGAAAGTTAAAGTGGTGATAGATAACCTGATGCATGCGCAGTAGAGCAAAAGTAAATGATGCACTTACGCACCTTGTGTAGTAATGCCACGTTAGGTAATGGTGGTTTACTTGCACCCCTTCTCGATTCGGAAAGAAATGACATAATAAGAAAGACAATCCCCACATTGACCAATCAATAATAAATTCATAGAATCTACCTTATGATTGAGAACCGCTGGAAGCGAAATATCCACAGTCAAACACTCTGCCTTACCGCAATCCCGACATTAAACCCAGAATTGTCATTAGACTTTCTATTACATGGTTAAATCACTTCA
>CAYSCZ010000046.1:0-24387 GCA_964429655.1 uncultured Roseivirgaceae bacterium | reverse complement strand
CAAAAAATCAGGCACTTAGGTCGAGGAGGCATAGCATCGCTATGGTGACGAACCAGTAACATGTTAAGTGTCTGATTTGAAGTGATTTAATCATGTAATAGAAAGTCTAATGACAATTCTGGGTTAAAGGATCTATCAGTAGGCAAGACCAGGATAAATACCAGTATACCAATCATTACTATAAAGAATGATATAGCCCCTTTTGTAATATTTTCATGAGCCGTCGTGGTTTTGTATTTCTTAAAAATCCATGCATTTAAAATAAGTAGGATCGTCAATGTAATTAATACTACTGTCGATTGAATTAACGATTCGATAACCTCAAGAAAATACTCCACTTTAATTTTTATTAATAATTACATAATGCCTGTCAACAAAATGTTTACCTATCAGATTCAGGTCTTTGGGCTGTAATGTCGCTTCAGCCACATGCTTAAACCATCCAAACCCGGAAACAAAACGCGTTCTGTAATATTTGCCTGGTCCAGTTTATCCCTGATCTCCCATTTCAGTTCTGCCGGAACAATGATTTTTTTGTATAACCCCGGATGCTTAGTTAGATAATCGTTCATCAAATATTCAGGGTCAGAGATCAGCGAGAACAAAGCAAACTGATTCACAATCCGTTCATCCAAAGATGGGGGTTCGAGGAATATTATAAATGGCTGACTGTCTATCTCATCAAACACATTCAACGAACTAATTACACTGTCCAGCATATCGGCGGTAAAAACGTTTGAGCCCTCGTCACTCAATACTACCTTCAGTTTATTAGGCAATAATTTGGCTAGCTCCACATAATCGACGCACCAGACTGCCCCATCAACATTAAAATGATCCAGATTAATGGTTGCATAGTGTAATGCAATGTAGGGCGAATAAGTCCAGTCCATCATCCTGGTAGGTAGTCCATGGTGCTGGGCAATTGCTAACCAATCCCAAATGGAATCACTGGTTTTCCGTTTAAAGGCATATTTTTTAAAGTTTCTAATCAAATGCTTTTCCAATCTTGCATAAGGCCCACCAAGTCTCATCAGACTGGTTTCGAGAAGATAGGTAGCGTGGGACAAGCCCCGGTAAACATAAGGCCCCCTGTATCTATTTATTTCCTCATTCCAGGTCCCTTCAAAAATTTTTTCCTGCAGATCCGACCAGGATTTTATTACTAACTCATTATCCAAGACTTTTTTGTTTATTTAAATCCAAAATCTAGTTTTTTTCAAACAATTTACATTTTATGCGTTTTATTTTCGTATTCGTCTAAGCATTAATCACAAGATCTAGACATCGTGAGCAAGTTTTTTAAAAAAAGGTATATAGCATTATTAATTGTAGTTGGTTTTCTGGTATTCGCTTATGATTTCCTTGAACTGAGGTATGATGATGTGCAGTTTATTGAGTACCTTGAAGAAAATAATTTTGACTATAAACCCGAAGTCGGTTACATAAATCGTGGTGAGAGAATAATCAGATACGTGGAGCTTGGAAATGATTCCCTGCCTCTATTAGTTTTCATTCATGGGGCACCCAGCTCATCTGCTTTCTGGAGGTCCTATCTTAAAGACAGTACGCTGCTGAGTAATGCTAAATTGTTGGCTGTTGACCGGCCGGGGTATGGATATTCAAATTTTGGCCAATCTTTGACATCAGTTAAAAAACAAGCCGAGCTATTATCTGAGGTTATTAAATTAAAGAGCAAAGCCCATGATAAAATTATTTTATTGGGGTCCTCTTATGGTGGGACTGTCGCTGCCAGGATCGGTATGGACTTCCCTGACCTGGTGGATGGTATCATCTTCCAATCGTCATCATTAGCTCCGGGGGAGGAAACCACTTATTGGGTTACCTACCCTACCAGTAAATGGCCTTTAAAATGGCTGATACCCACCACTTTCAAAGTGGCCAATGAAGAAAAATTATCACACCGAAACGAGTTAGAGAAAATGGAACCTTTCTGGAGCAGGATTGATGCAAAATGTGTGATACTGCATGGCGATCTGGATGAACTGGTTTACCCTTCCAATGCAATGTATGCAAAAACCAATCTCATTAATGCATCAATAATTAATTTGAAATTAATTACCGGACGTGGCCATGACCTGACCTGGACAGAAAGAAACCTGATAATTGATTCAATCTTATCCCTTTTGGACGCAGTGAAAAAAGGGCTTGATGATAGTTATATCACCGGCGTAAGAAAATACCCCAAAAATTAACATTGTTACCTTAAAATTCCACCAGGCGATAAAAGAATCCCGCTTAAGTAAGCAGTTATAACATCATCCCTTGGAAGTCTTTAAGGATGATTTTACCGGTTAATAGACAAGGGTAGTACTATCTTTCCCTGATTTTGGTTGAACCTATTATTTGAAAGGAAAATTTTCTTTATTAATAGATTAATAATCATATATTTATCTACTTACAATTTCATTATCCCTTAAGCCTTTGGAAATTATTATCAAATACCTGGATAAAGAATTTTTTATACTCCTCGGGGGATTTATTGTAATTTCTTTTGCCGCCAGGCAGATTTCGCAGAAATTCCAAAAAATAAAATTACCGCTAATAACGGGGTTGATATTTACAGGTATAATAACTGGGCCATACATTTTTGGACTTATACCATTATCTGCAAAAACAAATCTGAATTTCTTAAATGAAACAGCACTTGCATTTATAGCTTTTGCCGCTGGAACTGAATTATATCTAAGGGAATTAAGAAATCGTTTGAATTCCATAAAATGGAACACCTTTGGCCAATTAGTGGTCACTTTTGTTCTTGGTTCGCTTGGGGTCTATTTTAGTGCCTCATATATCCCATATATGAGTGGTTTGTCTAATTCAGCTCAAATGGCAATCTCCATGATTACTGCCGCAATTTTTGTAGCGAGGTCCCCCGCCTCGGCTATTGCAGTGATAAATGAGCTTCGAGCAAAAGGACCTTTTGTGCAGACGGTCATGGGTGTTACTGTATTAAAAGATTTCCTTGTTATTATATTATTTTCATTATGTTTATCCTTGGCACAAGTTATGATCAGTGGACAGGATTTCAACTTTCTTGAAATTCTTATTCTGATCATGGAGCTTGGATTTTCATTTGTTTTGGGCTATTTCCTTTATGGATTTTTTCTGAAGTCTGTGCTTAAATTAAGAATCAGAAAGCTCATTAAGACTTTGTTAATCTTACTAATAGGCTATTCTGCATATGCCTTCTCATCGAAAGTTAGCACCTTTACCGAAGCCCAATTTCATCATGAAGTATTTTTGGAGCCTTTACTCATGTGTATTCTGGCTAGTTTCCATGTAACCAATTTCAGCAAATCCCGACCTGAATTTTTAAAAATCCTTGAAGATATTAGTTTGCCGGTCTATGTGGCTTTTTTTACTTTGACAGGTGCTACCTTATCAATCAATGTAATAGGTGAGGTGATTGGTGTAGCATTAATCTTTTTTTTCATACGTATTTTTACGATGGTCATTGGAGCCTACGCGGGTGGCATGCTTGCTAAAGATCCAATGAAATTTAATCACCTGGGTTGGATGCCATATATTACCCAGGCAGGTGTAGCACTCGGTTTAGCAACAGTTGTATCAAATGAATTTCCTGGGTGGGGAGACCAATTTGCAACCGTTATTATAGCCCTAATCGTGATCAATCAGTTTATCGGCCCCCCATTATTCAAATATGCCATTTTTAAGTTGGGAGAGGATAGAATAAGAGCTAGTTCTGAGTATGATAATATCCCTGATGCTATAATTTTTGGACTTGAGAGTCAATCCGTGGCACTGGCAAAAACACTGACGAACAAAGGATGGACCGTAAGAATTGTTACTAAGAAAAGCAAAGGATCTTTCCAGGAACCGGATGAGTTAAACCTGATCTATACTAAAGACATCAAAGTTGAACTTCTCCATGAATTGAATGCTGAAAAAACAGAAGCGATCGTCACTATGCTATCAGATGATGAGAACTACGAAATATGTGAAATTGCCTATCAAAACTTTGGCACCAAAGACCTCATCGTAAGATTGAATGACAGGATCAATTATAATAAATTCTTGAAATTAGGTGCTCGAATTGTAGACCCAAGCACAGCTATTGTTAGTCTTATGGATCATTTTGTGCGTTCACCCCAGGCGACTTCTATCTTGCTGGGCATGGAAGAAAACCAGGACACGAGGGACCTGGAGGTTTTAAATCCAAACTTGCATGGTATACCGCTCAGGGATTTGAGACTTCCAGCGGATGTAATAATTCTATCGGTTGTGCGTGGCGGCCAATTGATAATCTCGCATGGATATACCCGGTTACGACTGAAGGATATTGTCACTGTGGTTGGTTCAAATGAAAGCCTTGACCAATTGACATTGAAGTTTGATAAGTGATATTTTAGATTCTTGAGGATGGTTGATTTCTTATATTTGCCGCTATGTCAAAAGAAGAGCCAAACAAGCTAAAACAAATCATCTCCCATGCTAAAGAATATGGGTATATCTTCCCTTCGAGTGAAATTTATGATGGATTGAGTGCCACTTATGATTACGGTCAGTATGGGGTGGAATTAAAGAATAACCTCAAAGAGTATTGGTGGAAAGCCATGGTCCAACTGCATGATAATATTGTGGGGATTGATGCTGCCATTTTTATGCATCCCACCACATGGAAGGCTTCAGGCCATTTGGATGCGTTTAACGACCCTTTGATTGATAATAAAGATTCCAAAAAAAGATACAGGGCAGATAACCTCGTAGAGGACTACATCAGCAAACTTGAAAATAAAATAGACAAAGAAGTACAAAAGGCAGAAAAAAAATTTGGAGAATCTTTTGACAAGGAAAAGTTCCTGGATACTAATCCACGGGTATTAAATAACAAAGAAAAGATCGATGCGATATCACAGCGATTAAAAAATGCCCTTGATAACTCAGAATTAAATGATCTCAAAGCTTTAATCGAGGAACTAGAAATAGCAGACCCCATAACCGGGTCTAAAAACTGGACAGATGTGCGTCAATTCAATCTGATGTTCAGCACCGAACTGGGATCTGTTGCCGGTGAATCCAATAAAATCTACCTGCGCCCTGAAACAGCTCAAGGCATATTTGTCAATTACCTGAATGTTCAAAAAACCGGAAGGATGAAAATCCCTTTTGGAATAGCTCAAATAGGGAAAGCTTTCCGTAATGAGATCATAGCCCGCCAGTTCATCTTCAGGATGCGGGAGTTCGAACAGATGGAAATGCAATTTTTTGTGAAACCCGGGGAGGAAATGCAATGGTATCAGCATTGGAAGCAAAAAAGGATGTGTTGGCATAAAAACCTGGGGCTGGGGGATGATAATTATCGGTTTCATGACCATTTGAACTTGGCGCATTATGCCAATGCTGCTTGCGATATTGAATTTAATTTCCCCATGGGGTTTAAAGAGATTGAAGGGATACACTCCAGGACTGACTTCGATTTAAAAGCCCATGAAGAATATTCCGGAAAAAAGCTACAGTTTTATGATAACCAGGAAAACAACGCTTATACACCCTTCGTTGTGGAGACGTCCATTGGTTTAGACAGGCTATTTTTATCAGTGCTAACTAGCGCTTATCAGGAAGAGAACCTGAAGGATGGATCAGAAAGGGTTGTCTTAAAAATACCATCTTTTCTAGCACCAGTAAAAATTGCAGTCCTACCCTTAGTAAATAAAGACGGTCTGCCTGAAATTTCTTTAAGAATCTTCAATAATCTAAAGATGGACTTCAACACCCAGTATGATGCCAAGGATGCCATAGGCAGAAGATACAGAAGGCAAGATGCCATTGGCACCCCATTTTGCATTACAATAGACCATCAAACGCTGGAAGATGAAACAATAACCATTCGTGAAAGGGATTCTATGAATCAAAGAAGAGAAAAAATATCCGCCTTGAGCGATATAATGTCGCAGGAGCTGTCACTCGTTACAGCACTAAAGAAATTATAACATAAGGTGCTGGAGGTTTTTATCTTGGCAATCGCCTCTGTTACTATCCTCTTAGGCATATCATTCATCAATAAAATTAATATCGGCATTAAGAACCCATGGGTTGATGCCCCCTTGAATAAAAGGTACAAAAAGATTTTAAAGAACCATTTGAGGTATTACCAATCGATGAATGGAAAGGATAAGAAAATATTTGAAAGAAATGTCCAGAAAGTAATTAGAAATCACACCTTTATTATTGAGTTTCCAAAAACATGGTGGGACACGATGAAAGCATTAGTAGCCGGAATAATGGTACAATATAATTTATATGATTCAGGTTTTGAGAAAATCATCATAGGCACAAATGACCATGGATATAAAAAAGATGCCAGTGCATTGATCATCAATGCTGGCAAGCTTGATGAGATAAATTACCATGATTTGATCAATACGATTTCTAAAACTTTAAAAAAACAACTGTAATATGATGCAGTGGAATGCCTTAATCAATTGCGAAAGACCGGGAGAAAGAAAATCGGCTCAACGTCCCCTGAGAAGTTCTTTTGAAGTTGATTACGACCGAATAATATTTTCCTATCCATTCCGAAGGATGCAGGATAAAACGCAAGTATTTCCGCTGCCTGTCGAGGATTTTGTCCATTCAAGACTAACGCATAGTCTTGAAGTTTCCAGCGTTGGGAGATCATTGGGAAAGCGTGTCGGAGAAAATGTGCTGAAAAACAACCCAAAACTAACAGAGGAGGGAATCACGGTTAATGACTTTGGTTCTATTATCTCAGTAGCCAGCCTTGCCCATGATTTGGGCAATCCACCATTTGGTCACTCAGGAGAAGATGCGATCTCTTCTGCTCTAGAGAAAAATATACCGCAAGAACTTAAAGAACAACTGACCGGGAAAGAATATAAGGATATCATCACCTTTGAGGGTAATGCCCAGGGATTCAGGATTCTTAATTCATTGTATCCGGGATTAAAACTGACTTACACGTCATTAGCGGCCTTCATAAAATATCCCCGTGAAAGCATTATTTCCAATCCCAATAAAAAAAGAAAAAGTCATTCTAAATATGGTTTCTTTCAAACCGAAAAGGATGCTGTCAAAGATATTTTTCAAAAACTGGAAATTCCTTCATTATCGAATAGTGATATCGTATACTTACGTCATCCCTTGAATTTCTTGGTTGAAGCTGCTGACGATATTTGCTATAACATTATTGACCTGGAAGACGGTTGCCGGCTTGGCTTAATAAATTACCACGATACAAAGGCATTGTTTAAGAATATTTTAAAAGATAGGCTTAAAGAAGATAAACTCAGTAAAATCACCTCCACCCATGAAAGGATAAGCCTGATGCGGTCCATGGCTATTGGCCAGCTGATTGAAGAAGTGGTTGAAGTATACCTTGATAATGAACAAAATATCCTGAATGGCACTTTTGACAACCCCTTGATAGCTTTGGTAAATAGTAATAATGCGCTTGAGCACATTAATAATGTTTCCATTGAAAAAATTTACAGGGCCCGGCAGGTGATTGAAAGAGAGATCGCGGGGTTTGCAACCATCGAAGGCCTGGTAGATGAGTTAATTCATCTGATCAATAAAGCACAGCATCAATATCGTAAAAAAAGAAACAATGTTCTGTTTAGACTTCTTCCCATGGAATATCAAGATAACCTCGAGCATTCAGATTCGGTTTATAAAGCACTACGTGTAATAATTGATTTTATTTCAGGACTAACTGATTCTCATGCAGTTGCCCTCTATAAAAATCTTAAAGGTTATCAATTAGGAAAATAGTTATATTAATTTATACGACAGAGATTTTATTTAGCTTTGGCATTTATTTCTCATGTGGACTTTTCTTGCTCGTAACATACTTAAGTTTAGGCTCCCATTACTTATCCTGTTGTTGATCATTACAGGATACATGGGTTACCAGGCGCAGTTTGTTGAATACTCGTTTGATTTGGCAAATATTGTTCCCGAAGATGACCCGGAAATGGTTTATTTCAAACATTTTAAGGAAACATTTGGAGAAGACGGCAACATAATGGCCATCGGCTTGCGCGATAGCAGCCTTTACGAATATGATAATTTTAGAAAGTTCAAATATCTAACCGACGAAATACAAAGACTTAAAGGCATCAATGAAGTATTAGCTTTATCGAACATTAAATCTTTAAAAAAGAATACAGAAGAACAAAGGTTTGAAATTGAAGAGGTTTTTAAAGATGTCCCATCCGATCAGGAAGCATTAGATAGTTTACTCGCATTCAGCAATAACCTTAAGTTCTATAGTGGCCAACTAATAAATAGCACCAATGGTGCTACACTTATTTTGATCACCATCAACAAAGAAGTTGTGAATTCTGAACAAAGAGATACACTGATTCAGGATATATTATTCGCCGGGAATGCATTTGAGGAGGTTACAGGCATAGACCTTCGCTACGCCGGTTTACCTTACGTAAGGACTATCACCACCACCAGAGTAAAGTCAGAAATGAATTTTTTCCTGGCAGCTTCCGTAGTTGTTACCGGAATCATACTATTTCTCTTTTTCAAATCATTCAAGGCGGTTTTTTTTCCACTATTAATTATAGGAGCAATCATTCTATGGTGCCTGGGCTTGCTTTCATTATTTGATTTTAAAATCACCATTCTCACAGGATTGATCCCACCAATTATTGTGGTAATAGGTATACCAAATTCAGTCTACATGCTGAATAAATATCACCAGGAATATGACCGGCATGGGGATAAAATTAAAGCCCTCAGCAGGATTATAAGAAAAATAGGGGTCGTTACACTTATCACTAATTGCACGACCGCCGTAGGCTTTCTGGTGCTTACTTTGACTGACATTATAATTTTAAAAGAATTTGGCCTGATCGCTGGTATAAATATATTAGCGACCTTCGTGGTCAGTATAATTTTTATTCCCTCAGTTTACTCTTTTCTGCCACCTCCCGAAACCAGGCATCTTAAACATCTAAGATTCACGATCCTTAATAAGGTACTCAATGGCCTTGACTTGTTGGTTCACCGACATAAATCCCCAATATTTATACTAGCAGGCGTAGTTATTATAATTTCCATCTTTGGTATATCCAAAATTGAGGCAGTCTCTTTCATGGTAGACGATTTACCTGAAAAAGGGGATGTAAAACAAGACCTGGCCTTCTTTGAGGAAAACTTTGCCGGGATCATGCCCCTGGAAATAATTGTAGACACTAAAAATAAAAAAGGCATTCAGCGGCTAAGCAACATCAAAAAACTGGAGGAACTTGAAGCTTTCCTGGATTCATCTGAATACATTTCCCAGCCCATTTCTGTGGTAAGCTTTATTAAAGCGGCCAAGCAAGCTTTTTATAATCAAAATCCGGCATATTACGAGTTACCAACCAACAGAGAGCAGGCATTCATCTTCAGGTACTTAAAAGAAGATTCTGATAAAACAGGCATATCACAATCTTTTGTGGATTCAACAGGTCAAAGGATTAGAATATCCTTAAAAATTGCGGATATAGGGTCAAAAAAAATGGATTCTTTGGTTACTACGGTCATCAAGCCCAAGATCAACGAATTATTTGCGGATTCCAAAATGGATGTGAGGCTTACCGGGACTACTTTGATGTTTATAAAAGGAAATAAATTCCTGATTGAAAACCTCATCCAGAGTATGGTCATCGCATTTGTGATCATCGCCATCATCATGGCTTTACTATTTCGCAATTTCAGAATGATCATCATCTCGCTAATACCAAACATTATCCCTTTGATGATAACTGCCGGCCTTATGGGATATTTTAGTATTCCTTTAAAACCAAGTACTGCGCTTATTTTCAGCATTGTGTTTGGAATATCGGTTGACGACTCCATCCATTTCCTGGCCAAATACCGTCAGGAATTGTTTACACACAACTTTTTTGTACCTAAAGCAGTAAGCATAAGCTTAAAAGAGACCGGTGCCAGCATGATTTATACTTCGATTATTCTGTTTTTTGGATTTGTGATTTTTACCGCATCGGAATTCCTGGGAACGGTGGCACTTGGAATGCTTACCTCCATAACGTTGTTATTGGCTATGCTAACAAACCTCGTAGTGCTGCCGGCATTGCTTCTAAGATTCGATAATGGTAAAAGGGATCAAACATCACATCCCCTAATAGAAAGGTATCCGGAGTTTTATCATGAAGATGAGGATGAGGAAATAGACATTAACCTGATTGAAGTAAAAAAAAGTAGTTAAGTCATTCATAAAAAATGAAATATAAAGAATACAAAAATCTGTCATACAGTGAAATAGCTGAAGAAGTATTGAAGTACTGGAAGGAAAACAGGATTTTTGAACGATCAGTAGAAGAAAGACAAGGCAAACCAACTTTTACTTTTTATGAAGGACCGCCGTCAGCCAACGGTACACCAGGCATTCACCATGTGATCAGCCGGACCGTTAAAGATATATTTTGCCGTTTCAAAACCATGAAAGGCCATCAGGTCAGCAGGAAAGGAGGATGGGATACACACGGTCTACCAGTCGAACTACAAGTTGAAAAGGAATTAGGTATCACTAAGGAAGATATCGGAAAATCTATCAGTATCGAGGATTATAACCAAAGATGTCGTGAGGCGGTAATGAAATTTAAAGATCAGTGGGATGACCTTACCATAAAAATGGGTTACTGGGTTGATCTGGATGATCCTTACATCACTTTTGACACCAAATACATTGAATCTGTCTGGCAGTTACTAAAAAAGTTATTTGATAAAGGGCTTTTGTACAAAGGTTACACCATCCAGCCATACTCACCTGCGGCAGGCTCCGGTTTAAGTTCACATGAGCTTAACCAGCCCGGCACCTACAAAAACCTAAAAGACACCTCGGTGGTCGCTCAATTCAAAGTGATAAACAACAAAAAGGCCTCACACCTTTTCAAGAATGTGATCGGCGATCTGTACATGTTAGCTTGGACCACCACACCATGGACGTTACCGGCTAATAGCGCATTAGCTGTTGGGAAAAATATAACCTATCTGAAGGTTAAAACATTTAATGCCTACACATTCCAGCCTATTACAGTAATACTCGCTAAAGATAGATTTGGAAATTATTTCAATAAAAAGGCTGAAAATATTCCTTTAGATGATTACAAAGCAGGAGATAAGTTAATCCCATATGAAATTATTGATCAACTGACCGGGAAAGAGCTCTCCGAGATAGATTATGAACAGTTAATGAATTATGTGCCATTACCGAAGCCGGCTTTCACAGTAGTGATTGGTGATTTTGTTACAACAGAGGAAGGAACAGGAATAGTACATATATCAAAAACTTTTGGCGCAGATGACTATAGAACTTGTGTCCAATATGGTATCCCTGGTGTGCTGGTAAAAGATGAGGATGGAAATGAAGTCCCTATTGTGAATAAGCAGGGAAGGTATGTAAAAGAGATATCAGACTTCGCTGGTATGTTCGTGAAGAATGAATATTACCCAAAAGGAAAAGCGCCTGAAAAGTCGTTGGATGTGTTGATAGCCATAAAGCTGAAGGAAGAAAATAAAGCTTTTAAAGTTGAGAAATATGACCACTCATACCCACATTGTTGGCGAACTGATAAACCGGTACTTTACTATCCGCTGGACTCCTGGTTCATCAAAACCACCGCCTTAAAGGACCGGTTAGTCGCCTTGAACAAAACCATTAACTGGAAACCGGCATCTACCGGAGAAGGAAGGTTTGGAAATTGGTTAGAAAACCTGGTAGATTGGAACCTAAGCAGGTCAAGGTTCTGGGGTACACCTTTGCCAATTTGGATGACCGAAGATAAATCAGAAAGTAAGTGTGTAGGATCCATAGAAGCACTTAGGGAAGAAGTAAAAGCATCTGTTGAGGCCGGAATAATGCAAGGTGAATTACCAGAAGAAATCGATCTGCACAGGCCATATGTTGATGATATTGTGCTGGTTAGTGATAGCGGGAAGAAAATGTATAGAGAAAAAGACCTGATTGATGTTTGGTTTGACTCAGGGGCCATGCCTTATGCCCAATGGCATTATCCATTTGAAAATGAAGATGTATTTAAAAATAATTATCCGGCAGATTTCATCGCTGAAGGCGTAGATCAGACCAGGGGGTGGTTTTTTACACTGCATGCTATCGCAGGGATTTTGTTCGAGAGTGTTGCCTTTAAAAACGTAATTGCCAACGGGTTGGTACTCGACAAATCAGGCAACAAGATGTCCAAACGATTAGGTAATGCAATTAATCCTTTTGAAACACTGGCTAAATATGGCCCTGATGCCACAAGATGGTATATGATCAGCAATGCCAACCCATGGGATAATCTAAAATTCGATCTGGATGGTATCACCGAAGTACAAAGACGCTTTTTCGGAACACTACAAAACACCTATGCTTTCTTTGCCCTCTATGCCAACCTGGATCAATTCAACCATGACGGGCATGAAATACCTTATAAAAACCGAAGGGAGAGTGACCGATGGATATTAAGTAAGCTAAACAGCCTGATAACCAATGTAAATGAAGCGTATGAAGACTATGAGCCCACCAGGGCTGCACGATCTATCCAGAATTTCACTATTGATGATTTAAGTAACTGGTATGTACGCCTGAATAGAAAAAGGTTTTGGATGGGGGATTATAATGAAGATAAAAAATCTGCTTATGAAACACTTTTTACCTGCCTTAATACCATAGCTAAGCTGGCTGCACCTATAGCTCCTTTTTATATGGATCGATTATGGCAGGATTTAAATACCCGCCAGAATGATGGGTCCTCTGTCCATCTAGCTGACTTCCCATCAGTAAATGAAGATCATCAGGATTTTGATTTGGAGGAGAAAATGTCCCTGGCACAAAACATCACTTCCCTGGTCCATTCACTGCGTAAAAAAGAGAAGATCAAAGTACGCCAACCTTTGTCTAAAATACTTATTCCTATTTTAGATGAAAAAGTCAAACACCATATTGATGAAGTCAGCGAATTAATTAAATCTGAAATCAATATCAAGGCCATAGAATACATTGGTGATGACTCAGATATTGTTGTGAAGCAAATAAAACCCAATTTCCGCATACTCGGTCAGAAGTTTGGCCCTAAGATGAAAGCGGTTACCAAAGCAATCAATCAAATGGGCAAAAAGGAAATAGCCAGGATAGAAAAAGAAAGGGAATATAAGCTTCAAATGGATGAGGAAGAGATTGTAATAGCACTGGATGAAGTAGAGATCATCTCACAGGATATACCCGGGTGGTTGGTGACCTCTCAAAATGGATTGACCGTTGCCATGGATATCACCATAACTGATAGCCTTAGAAAAGAAGGACTGGCCAGAGATTTTGTTAATCGTATTCAAAACCTTCGCAAAGATGAGGGGTTAGATGTTCAGGATAAAATAAATATTGAAGTGAGTTGTGATGATGAATTGATTACAGAAGCATTAAATACACATATGGATTATATATGCAGGGAAACTCAGGCTGTCAGCATTGAATATCATGATCTTACGGATAATGCAACCGCATTAGAGATAGATAATTATAAATTAATAGTAAGAATTGACGTTTGTAATGTAACTGCGGGTTGAACATAATAAAAAATTCATAAGGTAAAATCGCCCGGTTGCGGCGCTTAATTGTTTATTAAATGAAATACTTAAAATATTTTCTTATTACAGCAGGCATAATTGCGCTGGATCAGGCTGTGAAACTAATCGTGCATTACAACATGGAGATGGGCGCCGGTGGGCAGATTAAACTTGTGGGCGAACTTTTTAAACTACACTACCTAACCAATCCTGGTATGGCATTCGGTATGCAGCTTGGGTTTGAAAATGATAAATTAATACTCACGGTATTCCGACTACTTGCCATGGCCGCTATCGGTTATTATGTATACCAATTGATAGAAAAAAAAGCACATACAGGTTTGATAATTTGTATGGCAATGATTCTGGGTGGTGCCATCGGAAATGTGATAGACAGTACTTTTTATGGTGTCTTTTTGGATAACGCACCTTACAATGCACCAACGCCCTGGTTTCATGGCCAGGTTGTCGACATGTTTTATATTGATATCTGGGAAGGTCGCCTTCCGGGATGGATACCACTGTTTGGCGGAGACTATATGGCGCTTTGGCCGGTATTTAATATAGCTGATTCCTCCATTTTTATCGGCGTGACTATAATCCTGATCTGGCAAAAGCGGTACTTCAAAGAAGATAAAGTTGAAAATTCCGGGGAAATTACTGATCAGACGCTCTCTAATTCCCCTGATATCGAAGATAACATAAAATCGAAGGTAGAACGAAGCTAAATCGAGGCAGAACAAATAATGGTGTAAAATCCTGAACTCGATCCAAACTGGTCCCGGGTTATTTATTGCTTCCTTAGCTTATACTGTAGTTTAAATTTTCCAGATTTATCTTCCAGCACCATAAAATAAGTACCATCTGCCAAACTTTCAACATTAAAGGTATGCCGCCTGTTGCCCGGCCGGTTATCAATCAGTTCGGATAAATGCCGGACACCTTTTATATCATATATATTCAAAATAATATCATCCACCAGTCTGTTCACGCGATAATCCAGTGATACAGGACCCCTGCTTGGATTAGGATACAGGTTTACATTTCTTATGTAAGGCCTGGGTATGCCTGTCTCTGAAACTTTTTCAACTACAATACCATCTTCCGTGATCAATCCGGCCACCTCTATCTCATTTTCATCCAATTCACCACCCACCTCAAAGCGAACGAAAGAGTTGGTATCTATCAGTACCCCGGGAACTTCGATGTTTAAAAAGTAGGTGCCGTCCGGTACATTTCTGAATCTGAATTCCCCATTATCATCTGTTTCTGTGTATGCGACTAGCTCAAAGTCAAAAACACTCTCAGCCTGAGCAAGCCTACCTACCGTCACTCGTCGTCTTAGTGCTATCCCAACCCTACGAGCCCTTCTTCTGGCCTGGATCCTGGATTCTTCATCAATTATGCTGTCCGGGTCGATATCGATCTCAACAAGACCGCCAACTGCGCCAGCCAATGAATCTTCCGGAAACTCAGCTAACCTTAAAACTGTAATGTCTATGTCTTCATCCCGCTGTCTGTGAAATAATGTATCGGCCCTTATAAATAGGTCGGTACTTTTAAAATAGGTATTGGGATCTCCCGGATCATTTTGATCAACAATAAGCATGTAATCATCCAGCACAATATCACGGAATTCATAAAGACCATCTATGTTTATAAACGTGGTCCTAGTTGTGTCAAACGCTCCTTCATCAGTAATTCTTAAGAGTGTTATATCGCCATCTTTAAAGGCGATGCCCACGGAATCGGCAACCTGTCCACTAATATTTTCTGATGCAAATAAATTCTGGTTCCTGTTTCTAATGAAAAAATCTTGTGGTAAAAATGGACTGGTCACCTCCACATGATAGGTTCCTTGCGTTTCAAAATTTATGCTGTCCAGGAAGAAAAACCTTCTTCTAGCCCCTTCGATTTCTTGTCCGTCGAAATACCACTGGTAAACATTGTTTTCCCCATTGACATCAATCTCTAACCTTGCTGTGGAACCTAATATCAGCGTATCATTAAGCGTCACTCCAAATCGCCGCTGTGGATCGAATTCAAAGTTCACACCATTAGCCGCCAAACCATTGAAATTTGGTTCAAGGTCGGCGAACCCCAACCTGTTACGTACCACATTGACACGCACCAGGTCTTCCAAACTACTAAGATTTGGCAATGCACGTAATTCATTGTCAATTACAGGGTTGAATAATGGATTGGAATTGCCCAGATCGATAACCTCAAGATTACCAATATCCTTTAAGTCTATTGGCATATCCCCTTTCAAACCGTTGTCTGGTAGCTCAAGCCGGGTAACACGATTATTTTCTACATCAACTCCAAACCAGTTGTCCAGATTCGGATCAGTAAGCCAACCTTCAGTATCTACCCATGAGTCATCTCCCCCTGTTGCATTGTAGATATTAACCAGTGCAATGCTGTCTCTTAGTAATGAAGATAGTTTCAAAATTAGTGGCTTGCTATTGAGGGTAAGATCATTTACAAGGGTATTGGTAATCCTTAGATTGTAAATACCTTCATCAATAAAATCCGGATCAGTGATGGTCAAAGTTTGTGCCGTTTGATCATTTAGCGCATCTCCATCCTTAAACCACTGGTAAACATTATTATCCCCACCTATATCTGGTGTTAGCTGAAAAGTAACGCCAACATCATGAAGGGTGTCTATGGTAACGCCTAAACTGTCCTGAGGAACGTACGCTATGTTGCTTATGGTGACGTTTGATTCAATGTCTCCAAAATCCAATTGATTATTGCGCACATCCAGGGATGTGATGGCTGTATTGGTAAAGTCAGGGATGGAGGAAAACATGTTGTTGGATAAGTCGACGATGTTTAAATTATTAAACTGTGCAAATCCCGGGGGTACATCCCCAAACAACATATTATCTTGTAGCCTCAATACCACCAGGTTTTCCAGGCTCGCAAACATATCGATACGGCTATCCAGATTATTGCCTGATAAATTTAAGCGCGTTAGATTAACCAGATTACCTAATTCCTGAGGTAACGTAAATTCCAGATTATTGCCACTTAAATTTAGGTCCTCCAAGGCATCAAGTCCACCAATGGTTGATGGGATAGGGCCTTCCATTATATTATCTGATAAATTAAGGACTTTTACAGCCGTTAAACTACCGATAGATTCACTTAAGAAGTCTCTTAAGTTATTGTCAGGAAGGCGTAGCTCACTAATCCTGTTCCCATCAGCTGTCACGCCAAACCATGTCTCTACTTTATCTTCCAGCCAACCAGAATTATTAAACCAATTTCTTCCACCATTATCCAGATATAGGTCTACCAGTGCCAGGGAATCGGATTGCAGTACCCTGAAAAAATTGAATCCCAGGCTATCAGTATCGGTATTGGTGTTCCCTGCATTATCCTGAAATGTTGCTTCCGGTGCTTCAATACTTACCGCGCCTCTATCACCTATAGACAGATTTATGATGAATGAAGTACTATCCTCGGTATTCACTTCCGTGACGGAAGCATTGTTGATGTCCAAACTACCGGCCTGAAAATTGGAAATTGCTTCGGTGAATTCAACATTTACAGCAACTGACCCATCATAGGTAAAGGCACCAATGGAAGCGCTTAACATTACACCAGGTGGTAGATTATCAAATGTTACCACCAGGTCCTGTGCGGCGAAGTTAGGATTACCAAGGGTGTCCTGGGTTATATTAGCAATCAAACGTACAAACACATCTCCGTTATTATTTGGAGTAATCGGTACCAGGAACTCTGTTTCACTTAATGGGGTTTCTGTTCCCGGTGATCCATTGGTAACAGAAAGGTCAGAACCAGTAAATCCTGTTACCGGCTCATCAAACTGCACCAACACCTCAAAAGGGTCTTGATTGGTAATGCTTCCAACCTGGCTGGTAAGCGAAACCATTGGCCCTGTGCCGTCAAAGTTGATAGCGAATCCATCGCCAATGCTTATTCCATTTCCTGCAAGGTCGGTGGCACCATCCGCCGGAAGGGTTAGTGACAGCAAGCCATTTTGGGTTGGGTCAATGGTTACGTTAAAACTTGTATTGGTCTCATCAAGTGCCGTTATGGACTCTATAATCACATTTTCGAGGATAAATGCGTCTGCTGTCGGCGGGATCATGGGCTCACTAAAGGTAAACACCACGTCAATGGGCATAACGTTGGTGGAACCCTGCTCATCGCTGGTCACACTCACAATGGTTGGTGCCGTGGTATCAAATATGATCTCAAAATTATTTGAAGCAGTGTTACCATTACCGGCATTATCAAGCAGGGCATCTTCTGCCACTGACACCGTGGTCAGGCCATCTGCTTCCGGGGTTAATGTAGCAGTATAGGTTACAGTATCCACCTGGCTGAAATCAGTCAGGATACCATTGGTAACCTCCGGTATATTAACGTCAAATCCATTAACCACCTTACTGAAGATGATCTCAATTGGTGCACTGGGTTGATTGGTGATAGCTGTGATTGTGCTCCTTATCAACACTGAAGGACGAGTATTATCAAAAGTAGTGAAGAATTCTTCTACAGGAGCGGTAGTAAGGTTACCGGCCAGGTCAGCAGCGGCATTTTCAGGGATATCCACTTCCAGGAAGCCATTGGACTGCGGGATGATATCCACAAAGAAGCTTATGCTGTCTTCTGTGGTTAAGTTGGAAGCATCAGCGTTGGTCAATATCAGATCAGTGATATCAAAACCCGTAACAGCCCGGCTGAATTCTATCTCCAGTACTATCGGGTTCCGGTTGGTCCCTTCTCCTAACTCGGTAGATATAAATCGTACCGAGGGTCGGGTGCCAAGAAAATTTCTTTGAAGAACCTCTGATTGGGGATTGCCATCTCCCGCAGCATCCGTAACGGCATTTTCCGCAAGAAATACGTTAACCAGCCCTGACTCTACGGTAGGTGTAATATCAATGGTATAAGCAATTGCTGACAATTGCTGCAAATTGGTTGCCGTAGCATTAAAGGGATCAAAATCGTTAAGTTCCAGACCAAACACCGGCTCAGTAAACAAAACATCCACGCGGAAAGGAGTACTGTTGGTAGGGTCTGGCTCCGGCGTGGTAAGCACAGCCAGTGGGGGCGAATCGTCCAGCTGGGCTATCGCAAAAAACTGGTTGGTGGCCACAGAATCCCGGCTTTCATCGGAGAGGGTAATGGTACCTGCAGTCAGTGTCCCCTGACGCTCTCCGGCAAATAAGGAGGTGTAAGGCCCCTCCACTGAATTTCCGGCTGCTATTACACTGCGTGTAAAATTATTAAGTTCATCCTCATTTATTACCGGCAGTACCAATTGTCCACCTTCGAAAGTGGATGAAATAACATCAATTGGAGATTCCAACCGCTGGAATACCCGCCGGGAGGAAACAATCCCAAGAGACAGGTCGGTTGTTGCTTCAGGAACTCCGTTAATAACCTGAAAGCCTATGACGGGGTCATTGCCGGAAATGCCCAGCAATTGTACTGGTGTGTAAACACCACCCAACCCGATGTGAAAAGTCTTGTTACTGGTACCCACATGGTATAAAGGCCCTTCAATATAAGCATCCTCACCAAAACCTGAGATGTTTGCGTTTTCCCCGATGAGCAAGCTAGCGCTTGCATCAGAGATCACCACTACCCCATCCAATATCAACTCTGTGATGACCACCACCCCGGTATTGACAAACTTATCCGCAGTGCCGGCAAACAGAAGGTTGTTGATGGTGTCCAGCCCATGGTCGAATGTTTGCGCTGCACCGCTCAAGACTATACTGCCTGAACCGGAATAATCGCTTTGATTGGTCCAGTCCCCGGAAAGCAGTTCGATGGTACCATCATTAACGATGGTACCACGGTTGCTCCAATTGGAAGGCACATTATCCGCACTGGTGGTGATCGAGACCTGGGTACCATTGCTGATGGTTACCTCCACATTTTCTTCGATGACTACCTGGGCTTTTAGGGCAAGACAACCGATTGCCAGGGAGGCTGCTAGCAAATATCTGGTCAGGGCTTGTAGATGCTTCATGGTTCCTGATGTTATATTTACTTGCAATTATTTATTTTCTGCCTGACCACTAATGCCCAACATGTCTTTGATCAGCTTCATATCACTTTCCAGCTTGCCCAGTTGATCTACCTTCGATTTATTTTCTGCAGAAAGCTTGTCGATTGTGTGTTTTTGATCCTCTACTACTCGCTCAAGATCTTTTATTTTATCAAGTAACTCCTGCACACCCGCAGTTAGAATAGGAGTTAAACCAGAATAGTTGACCATCATAGGATTCTTTTTAACATCACCATCAGGCGTGCCAGAAACAACTTCTGGAAATGTCTTGTACAGTTCTTGTGCAATAAAACCGGTTTTTCTTATTTCCGGTGCTACTTTATATGCATACTCCCTTGGTTTAAGCATCTCAATTATGCCAAGTGCACCATCCAGATCAACAATGTCTTGTTTTAACCTTCGATCAGACGTTTGATTAAAGTTCACCCCGGCACCATTACCTTGAATTCTACCTATAACATTCCTTGTAACATCACTTGTGAACAATATAAAATCATTATTTGTACCGGGTGTTGTTGCCTGGATATTTATTTCAACTCCATCAGCAAAGTTATCAACGCTTTTATTCTGAATTAAGACTAAAGCGTTAGATGCTAATGAATCCACAACTTGTAACTTGGTTAAGGAATTTATAGTCCCAATACCAACATTACCATTAGGTGCTATGGAAAAATCAGCTTCACCCGCAGTAAGCAATGAGCCCCTATTAATTTTAAAGTTATCACCATCCGAGTTATCTATTCCTATTGTGGTGATACTAGAAAGAACATTAAATCTCATAGCGGCATCCCCGGTTCCCGACTGGTTCAAATCAAAAAAGCCAAAGCTTTGGTTATTGTTGGCCCTAAAGAAAACGGAGTTAGCTCCGGTACCTAAATTGACATCTAACGTTCCCTGAGGATTGTTAGTACCTATCCCCACATTAAAATTATTGTTGGTGCCGTCCCCCAGAACAATGCTATTATTATTATTGGCTAGCGTATTGGTACCTATAGCCACCGAATTAGAAGCATCCGCTATTGCTCCAACACCAATGGCTATACCATCGTTAGCAGATACCTGTGCATTGGCACCGATGGCCGTACCCAGAGAAAAAGCAATGGCATTGGCTCCTACTGCTGTAGCATTTGCACCGGCAGTTGATCCAACATCAGCGCCGGAACCAATCAATGTATTCCCAGTACCAGTCCCATCAGTAATACCAGCAGCGTTACCAATATAAACATTATCCTGGCTGTCGCTGTTGCGCCCGGCACTATCTCCTAAAAATACGTTTCTACTGGCTGAGGTCATGTTTAGTCCGGCTTCATTACCCAATACGATATTTTCACTACCATCAAATAGGGATGGTGCCGTAAATGCCCCCATGACTACATTCCGGTTACCATTCTGTATGCCTGACCCTGCCTGTATACCAAACAAAGCATTTTCCTGGCCTGTGCCAAAACTCAGATTACCTCCCGTTCCTTGTCCAACAAAAATATTGTTATTGCCATCCTGGCCACCCGGAAGGTTTAAGACTTCACTTCTCAAGGCAAGGGTATCATCTACTCCACCCAGATCCGGTACCACCAATGAATTAGAACCTGTCTGGAAGTCAGATTTTATGGCAAGATCTCCGCCACCATTAAATAGTAATACACTATCCGTGATAACTGTAATGGCATCTAAAGTATCGGTAATAACGATAATGGCATCCACGGTAGGGGCAATTACTGAATCAGTTGTTGTGATATTCCCAAAAACATCAATAACCGTTGCATCTAAAGAATCTACATTTCTGATGGCTTGGAAAGCCGCGTCATTACCGTTAGAAAGAACAGTAGATAAATCAGAAGAACCTCCCAAAGGTCCCCATGCACCATCATATCCCTCAAACTGACCTAAGTCGATATTGTACCTTATGGTGCCATTGACCGCGGTAGCAGGGCGATCTCCAGTTGCTCCGGCCGGTAATACCAGGCCGGTACTGGCATTAACTGATACAATGCCATCTGCCGTGGACCCCGTTCCGGGTGTCAGATTAATATCACCACCGGTACCAGAACCGCCTGATGCATTACCCGCACTAACGGTGACATTACCTCCATCGCCAGCGCCACCAAATGATGTACCCGCTGCCAGTGCAGCATCTCCGCCGGTGGCTCCCGCAAAACCGGCTCCTGCACTCAGGTCAAGAGGCCCTCCTACTCCTAATCCATCACCAGCCCCGCCATTCATAAAAATACCGCCACCGGAAGCATCCGAACTGCCACCTGCAGAACCCCCATTTAGACTAAACGTTCCTCCGGGATTGCCCGCGCCACCACCATCACCCGCGGAGAGGGTTAAATTGCCGCCGGGCGCTGCCGTGGCATCAATTACTTCAATCGTTCTGGCTATTACTCCATCAAAAGTAATGTCTGAGTCCAGGTTGGTCAGCGAAGATATTCCTCCCAAAGGATCCCATGTGCCTTGTGAATAGCCTTCAAAACCTTCAGAACCCACTTCAGTACTATATCTTATCATACCGTCGGCAGGTGCTACAGGTCTTTCAGCAGTATCGCCGACAGGCAAACGGATTGCATCTGTAGCATTTATATCAAGTGATACAACAGGATCTCCAGTTCCTATCCCTATCCTTCCTGTATTATCAAGATGCAGGATGGAGGCTGATTCTGTGACACCCTGAAAATAGGAGAAAGTGAGGTCATTTTGTCTTTGGGCATTTGTAAAAGCATTGCCAAAAGCAAAGACACTCCAACCATTTGTTGCGGCATTATTGATTGGGTTACTACCGTCTCCTAAAGTGAGAAGATTCAATGCGGCCAACTGGTTTGCTGTTGTTCCCTGTGCGTCAATAGCTATGGTTTTTGCGTCATCAGCAGTGCCATAAACAAAAAGTTCTGTTGGTGGGGTGGTGGTACCAATACCTACATTGCCGGTAGTGTACGATATATCCGGCGAACCGATCCAGGGTGAGGCACCTGCAATATCTGAAAGCAGCGCAAGGGTATCATCTACTCCGCCCAGATCCGGCACCACCAATGAATTAGAACCAGTCTGGAAGTCAGATTTTATGGCAAGATCTCCGCCTCCGTTAAATAGTAATACACTATCCGTGATAACTGTAATGGCATCTAAAGTATCGGTAATAACGATAATGGCATCCACGGTAGGGGCAATTACTGAATCAGTTGTTGTGATATTCCCAAAAACATCAATAACCGTTGCATCTAAAGAATCTACATTTCTGATGGCTTGGAAAGCCGCGTCATTACCGTTAGAAAGAACAGTAGATAAATCAGAAGAGCCTCCAACACCGGTAAGCAATGATCCA
The DNA here is from genome assembly GCA_964429655.1 of uncultured Roseivirgaceae bacterium. Taxonomy (GTDB): domain Bacteria; phylum Bacteroidota; class Bacteroidia; order Cytophagales; family Cyclobacteriaceae; genus CAYSCZ01. The sequence continues at coordinate 1,417 of CAYSCZ010000046.1, read as the reverse complement.
TCACCAACAAATGCTGCGGCAAAGGCCGTATCAGAAAGGTTTACCCTTCTTCCAAAGAAGTCGCCCTCATCGGTGACACTTGCTACCAAGCCACCCTGATCCAGGAACTGAACCACATCCTCACCCGGAGCGGCATTGCTCTGGTCAAAGGTGGCGGCAGGGTTTTGTGTTGAAGCAGCAGTTAAAGCCGTTGAAGTGTCACTGTTAAAGTTGCCAGCTTCAGCAAAAAGGGTATCTATGCCTATGATATTCTGGAAACCTGCATCGTTGTTAATGGATAATACCGACCCTAAATCCTGGAAGGAGGCTACTATCTCACTTCTTAAGGCTATCGTATCATTCACCCCACCCAAATCTGGAATCACCAGGTTGGCCGGTCCACCCTGGGCAGCTGTGGTTAGCTGGATATCGGTGCCACTTCCGTTGATCACTACATCCTGTGCAAACAGCGTGTCAACACTGGTAATGTTTCCAAACCCATTGTCTAAACCAGCTGTAAATATATTAATTGAACCTATGGTATCTGCCTCAATAACAGCAACTGAAAGCGAATCAACATTGATCAGGTCTTGTCCAGCTGCATCATTTCCAATCGTTAATACCTCCGATAAATTCTGAGCAGCGTTAATTTCACTTCTTAGGGCGATGGTATCATTTACCCCACCCAAATCCGGGATTACTAGGGAAGCATCTCCCCCCTGGAATCCGGGCTTTATTGCCACCTGGCCACCGCCTCCAAATAGTTTTATGCTATCACCCTGGAATGAAACAGCCTCCAGCGTGTCTGCTGAAACTTTCTGAGCGTTTACAATGGTGGTAAATAACGTGTCAGTCAGTCCAATATTCCTTCCAAAGAAGTCTCCTTCATCTGAAACCCGTGCGACCGGTATTCCCTGGTCTAAAAACTGGACCACATCTTCTCCGGGAGCCGGACTACTCTGGTCAAACGTGGCAGCCGGATTGATCGTTGATGCTGCAACGATGGCAGTAGAAACCCCACTATTCAATGAGATATTTTCTGCAATTAATGAGTCGACGCCAATGATGTTCTGGAAACCGGCATCATTCCCAAACCCTAACACGGAAGTCAGGTTTTGGGTGGATGTGATACCGGTCAGGTTGGAACCATCGCCAAAATAAGTAGTTGCAGAAACAGAATCAGCGGTTATAAAACCAACCGGGCCATCCAAAATGATGCTGTTACCTGAAAGATTAATATAGTTATTAAATATAGAGTCAGCATTCATGTCGCTGAGGGTATTGATGCTATTCACTTCCAATACATCAAGACCAATTAAACTATCGCCCAAGGCGTCATTGCCTTGTGCAAGGACCGAGGCAATATCCTGAGAGCCACCGATACCGGTCAGGTTGGAACCATCGCCAAAATAAGTAGTTGCAGAAACAGAATCAGCGG
>CAYSCZ010000045.1:0-26497 GCA_964429655.1 uncultured Roseivirgaceae bacterium | reverse complement strand
ATAAATTGATAATCAACTAATTAACCCCTTAACTAAACGGCATTGAATTCAGGTTCAATGGGGAGGAAAGGAAAATTACAACAACTGGAATTTTTACGAAGCTCAAAATCTGTTAGATAGTTTACATCTGGTAAATGAAAAAATGATCAAAAGATTGAAGAACTAAATCAAGAAGTACTATCAAAAACCACTCCATGGTGTCGGATATAAGCTTATTTCCTGATGCTGACAAAGTATGATCTAACTATGTCATCTCGTGACATCCGTTTACGGTAGGATGACAAATGGTTTTTGATCCCGACGTAAAACCAGATTATAAAGTCAAACTTAAAAGGTCAAAAACTCATGAAAACATTAATCACATGGTTAACAGCATTTTTTGTAGTGCTTAGCACTTCATTGTTCGCCTCCGGTAGTATTGAATTAGTTGATCAGAGTAATGGCATTTACAAATCATTTTAAGATAATGACAATGATGGGGGAGTTAAAATCAAAATCTACGATGAAAAAGGCCGGGTGATGAAGAGAGATAAAATCCAGAATAAAATAGGATTTTATAAGCCTTACAATTTTAACTCGCTAGCTTCAGGTACTTACAATTTCTCCATAATATTGTATCTCCAAATACATTATTGTTACAGGTTGTGATGGTAGAAAGTACTGATTGCATTATTGGACAAGTTTCAAATAGCAAGAATCGCTTAAAGAAGCAGGTACGACTGCCTAAGCCTTGAGATAAAAAGATAGGCCTTTGCTCATTATCCCTGCCAAATAGGATTAATGAAAGCGTACTAGCCATGCCCCGGGTCCATCCAGACATGGCCAACCGCCGTTGGAACCGGCCTTCCTCGCTAGGCCCATATGGTTTCCAACCAACTCCACAACCCCTTTTTGATTCAGGTTCCTTTAAATAGAATATCAGCGCACATGCTTCTTACCATCTTTGACCTGGTAAAACAAACCTCAGAATCATTTGGCCTTTCCTTGCCTTTGTATTTTACATCCCTGGTCATTAATAAACTAAAAAAATCATTGGCTGTTAATGGGCCGGAAACTTCTGCCCCAATCATTTCTACTACCTTGCTAAATGCTTTGCTGTCTCACTGATAGCTCCATTTCTTCCTGATTTATGAATAGAGAAGTTGTATCTTTTCCATCAACCGACCTTATCCAGATACTCTTTCACCAGGATGATAATGGCAGGGTTAATGGTTTTTAGATTTTGCATGAACTGTTGTTCCTTTTGTGGTGATACAAGAACATCTCCCTTTTTGTAATTTATTTTGAGCCTTTTGAAAGAATTGGCCGGTGAACTTATTAGATCATAGGTTCTTTCAATGGATATGATTTCATTTACTGGCACCTCTGAGTGCATCAATGGCCCTATCTTAATTAGCAATTTATTATTTGAGATAAGATATCTGGTGCTAAACATTACCACAGCAATAAAACCCGTGGTCAAGATAAATATTGAAAAAAGGATAAGAAATTTAACCTCATCAAAATCTACAAATAAATGGCCGATAGGGTATCCAAAAGACAACCCTAAGGTAAATATTGTGAATCCAAACAGCCATGGGCTAATTCTAGAGTAGTAATATCTAATTTTTGTCACATATTAAAATTAAAAAATTGCCGCAGTGAATTACCGGATCATTTCTGATTGAGTGCTAAATACACTCGGTTGTAATCTTCCCAGTCCTTTAGATTCATAGCCCAGTCAATGATCTTGTAACCGTGCTTCTTATAAAAGAGGTCCTGAAAAGCCCGTCTTTCGCTGCCAAAAGGAATGGATTTTATTAAAGCAGATAATTTGTGCACGTCACGCATTCTTACTGATTGATGCGCCTGCCTGATTTTTTCGTCTAAGGGTGATTGCTCTGGCATAACATATTAAAATGTATAAAAATAATTTATGGTAATGGTTTTATTAAATAATTTATAAAAATAGAAGATATTCTTTCGAATAGGCCATTGGAATACAGAATCATAGAATTCATTTATGTTTGTTAATAAATTATAGTTGTTTTATGAAATATATTTTGATTCTTCCGCTCGTCTTTTTTTTAGGATGCCAACTGGGTGTAAAAAGAGATAATGAAAATGAAGCTTTTATTGGACAAAAGGAAATCTATGACCCTGAAGCAAAATTAAAATCGCTGGGTATTGAGCTCACCGAAGTTGGTGCTCCCGTCGCTAATTACGTTAATGCCGTAAAAACAGGTAATTTGATTTTTTTAGCTGGAAAGGGCCCCAAAAAAGCAGATGGAAATTACATTAAAGGTAAACTGGGTCAGGAATTAACTGTTGAAGAGGGATATGAGGCCGCCAAAATTGTAGCTGTCAACCAACTATCCGTTCTGAAAAAAGAATTGGGTAATCTAAAAAAAGTAAAGCGTATAGTAAAAGTGCTGGGGATGGTTAATTCCTCACCGGATTTTGGTGATCAACCTGAAGTAATCAACGGCTTTTCTGATCTGATGGTAGAAGTATTTGGTGGTAAGGGTAAACATGCAAGAGCTGCTGTTGGTATGGCTGCCCTACCCAGAAATATTGCAGTCGAGATCGAAATGATTGTAGAGGTTAAAGAATAAAAAAATGAGCGTCTTATAATTTTAATAAGACGCTCAATACGAATAAAAAAATCAATTTAACCTTTCAAATACGCCGGCAACACCTTGTCCGCCACCAACACATGCGGTAACCATTCCGTATTTGCCCTTCCTTCTCTTCAATTCATTTAATAAGCTAATGGAAAGCTTAGCTCCGGTACAACCAAGCGGATGGCCAAGGGCTATTGCACCTCCGTTCACATTCAACTTATCCATATCAAGATCAAGCGATTTCACAACAGCCATCGATTGCGCTGCAAATGCTTCGTTGAGCTCAATTAGATCAAGGTCCTCTGGTTTTAAGCCTGCTAACTTCAAGGCCTTTGGAACAGCTTCTTTCGGGCCTATACCCATTATTCTTGGGTTTACTCCTGCAGTTGCGTAAGAAACCAGCTTTGCGATTGGTTGAAGATTATATGCTTTCACCATTTTTTCAGACATAATCATTACGAATGCTGCGCCATCTGAGGTTGGAGAAGAGTTACCAGCAGTAACCTGCCCGTCTTGTTTAAAAGCTGGCCTTAGTTTTGCCAGGGAATGCATACTTGTACCTCTTCTTATGCACTCATCTTTATCCACAACAAATTCCCGGTCAACTTTTTTGCCTTCCTCATTTACAAAAATTTCTTTTACTGTTATGGGAATGATTTCGTCATCAAACTTACCTTCGTCCTGTGCTTTTGCAGCCAGACTGTGAGACCTTACTGCAAACTCATTGGCTTCATCCTTCGAAATTTTATATTCCAAAGCCAGTTCTTCAGCAGTTAGACCCATATTTAGATAGTACTCTGGGTGATCTTCAGCTATTCTCCAGTTGAGTGCGGGCTTATATCCCATCATAGGCACCAACGACATTGACTCTGTTCCTCCGGCGATTATGCAATCGGCCATGCCGGCATGAATTCTTAGGGAAGCTATTTGTATGGCCTCCAGGCCGGAACCACAGTACCTGTTCACGATCATACCTGGCACTTCTAAGGGCAATGATAGCAGGGAGATCATCCTTCCCATCTGCATGCCCTGTTCTGCTTCGGGAATCGCGTTACCAACGATTAAGTCATCAACCCGTCTGGGATCAAATCCTCCTATAGAGGATGTTAAATATTTTATTACATCTGCGGCCAGGTCATCTGGTCGGTAAAATCTAAAACCACCTTTCTTGGCTTTACCAACCGCTGACCTATATCCTTTGACAATATATGCATCCATGATATTTTAATTTTATTAATTAGTTACGTAATGGTTTTCCTTTGAACAATATGCTATGAATTCTTTCTAATGTTTTAGGCTCTCCCGTTAAACTTAAAAACGCTTCACGCTCTAGGTCTAACAAGTATTGTTCAGATACCGTTTGTTTTTGGGTGAGATCACCACCACACATGACCCATGCTAATTTTTTCGCAATCTTCATGTCATGTTCAGAAATATAATTACCATATATCATTCCGGTAATACCAGCTTCAAACATTGCCAGGCCTGTCCTTCCCTGAACCAGGATGTCAGATCTTTCAGTTGGTTGTGTGTATCCGGCATTGGAGAGGTCCAATACTTTTTGCTTAGCATCGGAAATAAGTCTTGCCCGGTTCAAGGTAATCCGGTCAGAATCCCTAATGATGTGCATATCCTTTGCTTCATAAGCTGAGGTAGCCACCTTGGCCATAGCAATATTCATAAAGTATTCCTGTAAGGTATTAAGCTGAGGATCACTAGCCGTGTATTGATCAGAAGCCCTTAGTACAAATTCTTTAGTACCGCCTCCTGCAGGGATAACACCAACGCCAAATTCAACCAGGCCTATATAAGTTTCTGCATGTGCCTGAATAGCATCACAATGCAGGGATAGCTCGCAACCGCCACCCAGGGCCATTCCAGAGGTAGCGGCAACGACCGGAATGGAGGAAAATCTTACCCGTGTCATAGTCTTTTGGAACTCGGCAATCATTAAATTAATTTCATCAAACTCCTGGTCGCCGGCATACATAAATATCATGGCCAGATTAGCCCCGGCAGAAAAGTTATCCCCTTCATTTCCAATCACCAGCCCTTTATAGTCTTTTTCTGCCATGCTTATGGCAGTATTTATTCCTTCAACCACTTCAGCACCAATAGAATTCATCTTCGTATGAAATTCCAGGTTTAATACACCATCACCAATATCATAAAGTGTAGTTCCGCTATTTTCCCAGACGATATTATTTTTAAATGCCTCCAATAAAATGAAGTTTTCAGTGCCTGGTACTTCGATATATGATTTAGAATTAATGTCGTAATAATAGCTCTTTCCATCTTTGAACCGGTAAAATGAGTCATGACCGGCGTTCAGCATTTCTTGTACCCATGATGCAGGTTGGAGTGACATTTCCTTCATTTTATGGACCGTTTCTTCAACGCCTAGTACGTCCCAGGTTTCGAATGGGCCTAATTTCCAACCAAATCCTGCTGCTACTGCCTTGTCAATTCTGTATAACTCATCAGCAATCTCAGGAATACGGTTCGTACAGTACCTGAAAAGGTCAAAAAATGTTCTTCTATAGAATTCTCCAGCCTTACCTTGATCATTTAACAAAATTGGCAAGCGTTTTTTTAAGTCCTCAATATCCCTGGTTTGTTCCAGTACATCAAATTTTGCTTTCGTTCTTGAACCATATTCATAGGTGTTCAGGTTTAGCTCCAGAATTTCTTTTTTCCCCTCAGCATTCACTATTTTTTTAAAGTATCCTTGCTTGGTTTTATCACCCCACCACTTACGCTTATCTAATGCTTCTATAATTGCAGGCAGTTTAAATACGTCTCTCGATTCGTCCTTTGGTAATCCATGATATAGGTTGGTGGCCACTTTCACCACGGTATCCAAACCCACAACGTCTATTGTCCTGAAAGTAGCTGATTTTGGTCTACCTATTTCCGGTCCTGTGAGTTTATCTACCTCACCAACCGTCAGATTCATATCTTGCACCGCATACATTCCGGACATTATCCCGTAGATCCCGATTCTATTGGCAATAAATGCGGGCGTATCCTTACATAGCACCGTTTCCTTTCCAAGATAAAGATCTCCATAGTTCATAAAAAAATCTATGATTTCCGGATCTGTTTTTATTGATGGTATTATTTCGAGTAATCTCAGGTAGCGAGGGGGGTTGAAAAAATGGGTACCGCAAAAGCATTTTTGAAAATCATCAGAACGGCCCTCCAGCATTAAATTGATAGGTATGCCTGAAGTATTTGAACTGATTAGAGATCCGGGTTTTCTGAATTTTTCAACACGCTCAAATAATGATTTTTTAATATCTAAATTCTCAACAATTGCTTCAATTACCCAGTCACATTCTGCAATCCTAGGCAGGTCGTCATCAAAATTTCCCAGCGTTACATACTTTTCAAAAGATTTGTGATACAATGGAGCAGGCTTTGACTTTAATGTGTTTTTAAAGGAATCAGATACAATTCTGTTTTTTACTTCTGTATCCTCTAGTGACAATCCTTTTTCTTTTTCGCTGTCGTTAAGTTCTTTTGGTGGAATATCAAGAAGTAAAACTTTCAGGCCAATATTTGCAAAGTGGCAGGCAATCCTTGAGCCCATTATTCCTGAGCCCAATACTGCTGTTTTTTTAATGGTTCTCTTCATATTCGGTTTCTGTTTCTAATTGGTTAAATAGGACGTTTTTTTCAATTATTTGATTAATAGAATTTAAAACATTAAAAAATGAGGTTAACGCTTCATAACCTACATTGGCTCTAACCTTACGATTAAATTCCCTTACAGATAGTCTTGATAATTCCCTTTTTTCCTTACCCAGTTCCGTGAGGTGAATTCTCACTGAGCGCCCATCATTTGTATCTTTTTCACGGTAAATCCAGTTTTTATCTTCCATGGCTTTTAAAATCCTTGTCAAGCTTCTGGATTCCATACCTAACATGGGCGCAATTTTTGTAGCCGGAGTACCATGCTCGACATCAATGTTTAAAAGTACAAACCCAGTAGTCGCAGTCAGTTCAAAAGGTTGTCCATGTTGATTATACATTCGTGAAATGGCCAACCAGGTGGCTTTTATATTGTAATCAACAGTCTCTTCACGCTTCATAATGGTTCATAAATGTAAATAATCAAAGATAGGAAATTATTATGCATGCATACTATTTTTTTAAACTTTTCAGACACTCTTAACGGAAAGGCCCATCAGTTATCTTCGTTTTCTTTCTTCTTTTCTTTTTTCTTTTTGCCAAAGAGATCTTTGAGCTTATCTTTTATTTTATCTTCGGCTTCTTTTTTCTGTTCTTCGGTTTTTTCTTTCATTTCTTCAGCAACTTCTTCTTTTTTTTCCTGTAGCTTTGCTTTTCCTTCTTGTATTATTTCTTCAGCCTGATCTTTAGCCTCTTCTTTTTTATCGTCAACTTTTTGTTGGGCCAGTGATTTTACCAGTTCCTTTCCTGACTCAGAACCAAAAGCCAGATTAACTTCGGGCTCATAGTATGTGCCGGTAATCTTAAACGGTAGTATAATATTTGATGAAGCACCAGATTGAAAATTGCTAAATTTAGTAATTTTATTTCCAAGGCTGTTGTTAATATTTTTTCCGGGAACCAGCATTTTTATCGTATAATCAAGACTACCATCAATCCCATTACTACCTGATATAGTGGAAGAATAATTACCGAGTTGAACATCGAATGGATCAATGTATAACCTGCCATTTTTAATTTCCGCTTTGATACCCAGGTTTGATATTTCGATTGTTTTATTGATGTTGCTAAGGCTGCTGAAGTTACTGAGTGAAGAAATTATTTTAGGATTGCTGACTGAGGATTCAACCACCTTTACCAATCCACTACCATTCATTGCCTCATATACAGGGTCCATATTTTCATTGAGTAATCCATTGAGTGAGAAATTTGTAGAAAACTTACCGGTCATCACATTGGCTATAGGTACTAAATCATTTATTAATGATACTTTCTCAAAAGCTTTTTTAATTGATAGGTCTTTAATGCTGAAATTAAAGTCATAAGCCGGTTTATCAACGTTGGCTGTTTTGTAGGATCCTTTCATTAAAAAGTCCCCATCCAACAGGTTAAATGAGAGCCCACTTAAGTTCACGGCTCCATCTTTAATGATTATCTCACCTTTTGCATTATTTAATTCGAGGTTATCATAGATTATACTATTAATATTCGATGTCAATCGGAAATCTATATTAGTAGGAACTTTTATTGTGCCATAGCCGGAAGTATCTGAATCTGTCTCCTCCTCCGGTGTGGCCTCAGTCATCCAGTCATTTAAACTAATCAAATCCGATTGATGATTTAACCTTCCGGTGATTTTTTCTCCATTCATCAGGTAACCTAAATAATTAGATAAACTACCCTCCAGCTCAAAATCACTGTTGCCAGTCTTACTTTTGAATTTTGTTAAAGCAATTGAGGTAGGGCTAAAAGAGGCTATTGCTTCAGAGATTTCCAATCCCTGGAAGAAGTCCTTACTAGCGAAATAAAAATCATTGATATCAATCCTGCCTTGACTTTCAATTTTTTGATAACGTTCGGCTTCCAGATCGGAATAAGAGCCTTTGCTGCTTAGGTTAGCATCTAGTAATCCTCTTAGATTCATACTATCGTCTAAGTGAATAACATTTGTAATTTTCCCAAGGTCTAGTTTTCCATCAATTTTAAAGTCCCAATGATAATTTTCAAGATTATGAAGCTTTAAACTTGCAATTGTCTTTTCTTCTTCAATCGTAAATGAAAAATTTTCAACATCAATTTTTGTATCCCTGAGGTCATTAGTGGGGTAATCAATCCTGGCCTCTAGTGCAATATTTTCTAAAGGCAGAGGATTATCCGGGTGTGACAGATATCCGTCTTGCATCCCAAGATATAATTTAATTGAAGGCATACTTGCTTCGTTGTAAATGCCAGACACCTTACCTTTGAAGGACACATCACCTTTGGTTTTTACTTCTTTTAAATCTTCTTGGTATACCTGTGGAATGAGTGATAGTAAACTTTTAAGATCTATGTCCTGACCTAAAAAGGATATATCTGTTATAATGTCCTCTTCATCCAGTTTTATGTCACCATCAAACATAAAACCGAAATCATTAAGCTGCACTCTATTTTCAAGGAATGTATAGATCTGATTGGGTAAGTTCATATTTAATCCCATATCGATTGTCAAAATTCTATCATCGATGTATTTAATCCCATCAAATGCAAGGGTAACAGATTCGATACTTGTTAAGCTTTCAATATCAAAGACTTCCTGGGTGAAATCACCAGTTCCTGAATGTGTCAGACCAGTTAAATAAGCATTTAAATTTTGACTCTCATCAATATATGATATGGATGCATTTTTTATTTCCCATCGCTGGACTTTAAAGTTAAACGTGGTAGCCTGAGCTCCACGCTCGCTATCAGTGGCGCTATCGCCGCTTTCTTTTGCGATGTCATAGTTAGCTGCACCAGACTCCAGAACTTTTACCAGTATATCAGGTTGATTTATTGATATTGTGTATATTTTGATTTGATCGCCACTTACTAGCGACAAAAGATCGATAGAGAGATCAAAACTTTCTACCCACGCTAATGTATCACCATCAAAACTATCTTTTCCTACAATTCCAAACTGATCTATGCTTAGGGATAGATTAGGGAAATTATTAAAAAATGAGAGGTTAATATTTTGGGTATCATAAATTACGTTGGCATCAATACTATTGTCAACTTCTTTATCTATTGCAGCTTTTATATCGTCTTTAAAAAATACAGGAAGTACAATCAAAGCGATGATGATCAGGAAAATTAGTGCGGAAAGAGCTATTAATGCTTTTTTCATTGACGTTTATTTATTTAGTTAAGGTGACGAAAATGTCCTCCATAAGTTGAAGCTCAATTTTCGAATCTTCAAATGATTTTATTTTATAAGTAATACCCTGCTTTTCGCCTTGGTTTAGAAGCTTTAAGGTATCATTTAATATTTTCCAATTTAAAGAATGAGAGAGGGTATCGCTACTAAAAATGCATCCGGGATACCCATAGGCTTTTATTGCAACTGTATTTTCTTTAATGAAATTGAATTCCCCATTCATTGTAAAATCCATATCCTTTACCTCTGGAAATGATTCAGGCAGGGTTTTCCACTGGGCATTCCAAGAACCTACCATCAGCGATGATACATTAGTAGCATCTTTTTCTTGTGAATCCTCAGAGCATGAAAAAAAGATAGCCAGTAAAATAAAGCTAAAATAGTAGCATATATCCCTAAGCATTCTACTACAATCAGCAATTAGTTTATTGGTTATTCGCTGATATTTTTCATTTTTTTTTATCCGGTATATTTGAAAAATTTTTCCCATAGTTTCTTATATTAATACGAATAATGAACTGTAAAAATATTAAATAATAAATCCTTCAGACTATAATGATTTGCTGCGATTTTGGAAAAAATTCAAATAATTGTTAAATTAAGGTTACTTATATATTAATCATATGTTAAGAAATAAATTTTTCTTGTTCAGGTTTCTAATATTTATATCAGTTATTATTTTAATATCCCCAATATATCTATTTGCTCAGGTTGATAGTCTCGATTGGCAAAGTGACATAGAGAAAAGGGTTTTTCAAAGTGCTGGATCTGAGCCCTTAGATTACTACTTAGTAGTGGATTCATCAATTGAAAGCTACCAGATAGAGGAGGCTTATCTTAGAATAGAAACCTTAGTGGATAAATTAGAAAAGAGAAGGAAAAAGTATAAAGAAAACCAACATTTCTTTAGATGGATGTTCTACTACATTCACAGGAAAGCACTTGTTAATTACGTTAACTATATCCCATTCTCAAAAACTATTGCTAACAGTGGAAAGTATGATTGTGTATCTGGAACGGCTCTATATAGTATACTTTTAAATAGGTTAAACATTAAGCATAGGATCTATGAAACTAATTTCCATATCTACTTGACCATTGGTGATGATGAAGAGTATTTATTCGAGTCAACTGATCCAATCGATGGATTTATGAGTGGTAAGGAGGAAACCACTAAAAGAATTAATCAGTTTTTAGCAGATAATCAACAAGAAGGTGGGCCTCTTAATCAAATTAATTTAAACAATAGGATTAATGAGATGCAATTGGCGGGTTTAATGTATTATAACATAGGTATTAATCTATTCAATAGTGGGAAGATTGATAACGCCATGAACTATATGAAAAAAGCTGATTATTTGTATAAAGGAGGAGAAAGAATAAATATTTTAAAGAAAATATTTAACCAGTCTTTAGAAAGTACATCAACTTACTAATGACTGGTTATATAGCAAACCGCTTTTTTTATTTTATTCTAATACCTTAAATTCTACTCTTCTATTTTTACTTCTATTTTCAGGACTCGTATTAGGTACCATTGGATCGCTTTCACCTTTGCCGGTTACAATCAACATATTTTCATCCACACCCTTCTCTGTTAGATAACCTGATACAGCCTGAGCTCTACCGCGTGATAGGTTTAAGTTATAGTCCTCACTGGCCAGGTCATCCGTATAACCAGTGATTGCTATCTTATTAATCCTGTTTTTATTAATTAGATCAAGAATCCTTTTAAGTTCAGAATAAGAAGCTGTTTTTAATTCTGCTTTATCAAAATCAAAAAAGATGTTGTTTAATACTATGGCGCTTCCAGTTTTTATTGGAACTAAATAAAGATCTCTGTCTACGATTTTTGGTTCAGTAATACCGTTAAGGTCAACATTTTCACTAACAGATAAATAACCATCACTCTCTGCTAAGAACCCATACCTGGCGCCAGATTTTACACTGAATTCATACTTGCCATCGCTACCGGAGTTAAGGTCTGTGACTTTTCCTCCGTCAGGTAGTCGTTCAACCATTATATTGGCAGCAATTGGTTCTTTAGATGCCGAATCATAAACAGTACCGCTTATAGTTACAACTACTTTTTGAGGTTCTACATTAAGACCCTCTATATCTTCAATACTTTCAATACCTGATTCAGCTATTAAATCTTGAGGATCAACATAGAAATCTCTTTTATTGAACCGAAAAATATCTGTATTTTCATCTTTGTCCCCTCTTGTGAAATAAATATGTTCACCTGAACTGGGTATATTAATATAAACATCATCGTCTTCTGAATTTACACCTTCTCCCAGGTTCTCTGGTTCTGACCATTTTGTCCAGCTGTCATCTAATCTTTTAGTAACGTAAATATCAACACCACCATAGCCTGAGTACCCATCTGATGAGAAATAAAGTGTTTCGTTATTATATGCTAAATAAGGAGCACCCTCTTCATTTAAAGTATTCACATCGTCTCCAATGTTTTTAGGTTCTGTCCAGTTTCCATTAATAGCTTTAAAACTTACATATAAATCTCTTTTGCCATAGGTCTCATCCCTTTCTACTGATAATATTAAGACATCACCGTCAGGACTAATGAAAAAATCTGCGTTTGGAGAATAGTTATATTCATTATTTATAATAACATTTTGAGGTTCAGTAAATGAATCACCTTTTCGTTTTGCTATTGATACACCAGCAAACATTCTGCCTTTTTTACCATATCTATTTCCAAGGATAAGAACTTCTTCGCCGTTTATTTCTGTGACTGAGCTAAGAAAGTTTGGTCCTTTTGTATTTAAAGGAGGCCCAATATTTTTTGCGGGTAACCACCCTCCTGTTTCTTCATCCAATTCGGAGAACCAGATGTCTTCGTTATCATCAACACCACCTATATTATCAGGATGATATTGTCGGCTGAAATATAACCTTTTTCCATCTGGTGATAAAATTGGGCTATGCTCTATATAAGTGCTGTTTACATTATCATCAAGCTTTTCAACATCTATCTCCTGATTTACACCCTTTGATACATTTATTAACACATTTATTGGGATGTTAGAACTTGATATTCCGATCGCATCTATACTAGGATACCCGTTAACTTTTTCACCGTCAAGGACTACTTTAATGGCTGTAATAGGGTATTCTGTTTCGTCAAAAAATAAGTTAAGTAATCTATTCTCAATAGGTAGGTCTCTAGCGGGTATTTCTCTTAACAGGTATTCGTTAAAGTCGCTATCATAGGCATAAATTTTAGTAATAGCACCAGGATTTTCAGTTTCTACTATTGCAATTTGCTTAGCTTTAATTGCTTCTGAGAAACCCACTACTATGTTTTCTTCATTATCTGGCTTTTTTGGTCTCCAGGCATTAGGGTCTTTGCCACTCCTCGGATATACATTGGGTTTATGTAATACTTGTATGGAAGAATATTCATACGGGGATTCTTCTGATGATATATCCAATATTTCAGATGCCCAGTATACCGTCTCTTGGGCACTGATTGACCAGCTAGTTATAAGAATCGTTAAGATTAATAGTATTCTCATCATTATTCATTTAGATTTTTGGTTTGGTTAAAATATTGTTGCCGGACGTTTTTCAATTGGCTTTTTCACGTACGATCCTTACTTCCACTCTTCTGTTACTTGCCCTGGCTTCAGGTGTTCTTTCTCTTGTTAGTGGTTGTGTACCGCCAAAAGCTTTTGTTATTACTTGTTTTTTGTCAACGCCCTTATTGACCAAATATTCTTTAATAGCTTCAACCCTGTCCTGAGATAGCTCCATATTTTTTTCATCTCCACCAGCAAAATCTGTATGCCCCTCAAGCTGTATCACCACTTCAGGTTCACCTTGGAGCCACGTTACCAGGCTATCTAATTCTCTATATGATGAAGGTGATATATCACTCCGTCCAGTCGAAAAAATAAGATTTTCAAGTTTTATAAGACTTTGAATTGGTTCCAGTTCGAAATCCTTCTGCAATTCTGAACCATTTGCTTCTACAACAAACTCTTTTTCATATGTCACATAACCAGGGGATTCTATTTTAATGTTGTACTTTTCACCTTCCAGCAACGGCATTTCATATTCTCCGGGTGCTTTGGAGGTTGTAAAACCCATATCATCATAATATGGCAACTTTTCATAGACTATTTCATATGGAATTCCAGATTTGGTTTTCTCATCCATAACCTTGCCGTATACCTTAATCTGCTCCACTTCACTCTGAGCCTGAAGATTCACAAAGACAAAATTCATTGCAGTAAACACGACTACCAAGTTATTTGTAATCATAATATATTTTGATTTTATTGAGTTAATCTTAAATAATTAACATTAGATTATTAAAATAATTATAAAAACAATCCAGTAACAAATTTATTATAAATTAATAGAAGCGAGGATGTTTTTTTTGGAATTAAATTGGATTTTATCAAGAATTTCTGTGACTTTATTCATCTTACTATTATAAATCTCCCTATATTTTTCTTGAATTGGTTCAGATGGAGGAAATTCAATTTTCCTTGCATCAACAGGTTTTCCGTTCTTCCAAAATCTGTAACATAAATGAGGTCCCGTTGCATAGCCTGTACTCCCCACAAACCCAATTACTTGACCTTGTTTTACTTTTGCCCCATTTTTAACTCCATATTTTATTTTTGACATGTGAAGATATTGGGTCGAATAGTTTGCATTATGTTTAATTTTCACATAATTCCCAAAATACTTTGAATATGTGGCTTCTGTAACAATTCCATCGCCCACTGATCTTATTGGAGTACCCGGAGGAGCGGCATAATCCGTCCCTACATGAGCTCTATATCTTTTTAATATCGGATGGAAACGTCGCAGGGAATACCCTGAACTGATCCTTGTATAATGTAAAGGCGTTTTTAAAAATTCTTTCCTCAAACTATTTCCATTTTCATCGAAGTAATTAACACCATTGCCCTGATCATAATAAATGGCATAAAATTTATCGTCCCAATGTTCAAAATAAGCACCAATTATTTTAGATATTCCAATTTTTTCATCATCTACCCATTCCTCTTCATAGATTATTTTGAATCGGTCCCCTTTTTTGATTCTGAAAAAATCCACTTGCCATGCAAAAACATCGACAAGTTCATTTACCAATAAAGGACTTTCACCAACATCAGTGAGTGTTTTATACATCGATGAATTGATTATTCCTGCAAAGGTGGACGTTCTAAAAGAGCTTTCTTTATTTGCTTTTCTTACAACTATCGAATCGGAGAATGAAAAGACAACATAATTTTTAGGATTTTCTTCATATATCAAATGATGTGCAGATTTACCAATGGTATCCTCAGCATAAATTACAGTATAATCATTGCCGGCTTTCATTTTTCTCACATCAAAAATATCCTTTGACTTCTCGGATAGTTTGTGAATTACTGAATACTCAACATTATATGAAGAAAGAATATCTGCCAGGTTCTGATTCCATCTTATTTTCCTTTCCTCTACTTTTAAAGAATCAATAATAATCCCAAAAAGCGTTTTATGTTTCACTTCTTTCTGTTTAACAGAATCCTTTAGTTTAAGCATTGCTTCTGAGGTGATAACCGCTTTGTTGTCATTATTATTAAATGAAAAAAAGATGAGTAGAATAATAAGGATAAAAACGTATGGAGCGGGATTTAAAAAAGCTTTTTTCATTATTTATATATTCGTAACCTTTTATGGGACTGGTTTTGGGTGAAAATTAAACTATTCTAAGGAAGGAATAAAATATATTATGGATAAAGGTTAATTTTTGGCAACAGAAGCACTGCTATAGAACTTAACCTTAGCTTTATCGAGAAAATCTATGAACGCACTGATATCCATATCATAAGCCCTTGGCTTAACGACTAGTTCCCCGTTGGTATTTAGAATCACGTAATACGGTTGGGCATTATTGTTGAATTTAGTTATTTGAAGGTCAGCATTTTGTTTGCCAATTGTTTTTTTTATTTTATTGTCATAATCTGATTTATACCATTCATCCTTTGGGAGTGTTGTCTTGTCATCGACATATAAGGCTGCAATTACAAAATCTTTCTTTAATCGCTTTAATACTTCAGGATCACTCCATACACGAGCCTCCATTTCCCGACAATTAACGCATCCATGACCGGTGAAATCTATAAATAATGGTTTACGCTGTTCTTTGGCGCAATCTAGTGCCTGACTAAAATCGAAGTAGCCCTTGATTCCATGTGGAAAATCAAATATATCGTCATATTTCGGATCGTCACAAACGGTATTATTTACAAATTCTGCTGGATATCCCGATTGAACTGAAGGTTGAAGTATATTAAAATCATGTGTTGATAGTGGAGGCAAATAGCCTGCTAATGATTTTAAAGGGGCGCCCCACATACCTGGGATCAAATAAATAACAAAAACAAAGGAAGATAATGATAAAATAAGCCGTGGTACGGTGATTTGTTTGATTTCCGGATCTCCCTTAAGCCTTAACTTGCCTAAGATATAAAACCCCATCATAGTGAAGATAGCAATCCATATCGCTAGGTAAATCTCACGATCCAAAATACCCCAATGATAGGCTTGGTCTGCAATGCTCAGAAATTTAAAAGCAAAAGCCAATTCAAGAAACCCTAAGACAACTTTAACCGAATTAAGCCACCCACCCGATTTTGGCAGATTATTTAACCAACCGGGAAATAATGCAAATAGTGTAAAGGGAAGTGCAAATGCCAGCGCGAAAGAAAACATCCCTAATATGGGTTTTAAAAACAAACCGCCAGCTGACTCAACCAACAAACTACCTACGATGGGTCCTGTGCATGAAAAAGACACCAACACTAAAGTGAATGCCATAAAGAAGATGCCAATGAGGCCGCTTCTATCTGAGTTTTTATCAATAGTGTTGATAAATTTATGAGGTAGTGTTATCTCAAACAACCCAAAAAAAGAGAGGGCAAAAACGACAAACACTACAAAAAATATGATATTAGGAAGCCATCCGGTAGCCAATTCATTTGCAACTTCAGGCCCCATAAATGGCGCAAGAATAGATCCGATAAGTGTGTAAATCAAGATTATTGAAAACCCATAAAAAAATGCTTTTAACCTGCCACCTTTGCCATTACCTGAAAAGAAGGTAACTGTCAGTGGGATCATAGGGAAAACGCACGGTGTAAGTAAAGCAGCCAGACCAGCCAGAAAAGCTACTACCATAAATGACAGCAAGGAATATGGATCTAAAGATGATCTCTGAGAAAGTATGCTGGTTTTGTTTTTTTTGATTGTATTTACCGCACCTTTTTGAATCTTAAATGTTTCATCAAAGGGAATACATTTGCCATCAATGTCGCTACAGACCTGATATATATAATTGCCTTCAATGTACAAATTTTCAGAAAGGATCTTTATTGTTTGTCGAAACGCTCCCTCACCTTTAAAGTAAGTGTATTCACCTTCCCATATTTCATCGTACTTTTTATTAGGATTAATCGGCCTGACAGAATCTATCAATTGGTAGGAGCTGTGTGGTTTGAAATCGAATTCAGTAACCATTGGCCCCAGGTCTGGATCAAAATCTGATGAGTATAAATACCAATCTTTATCAATCCTAACTTTAAATATAACTTCTATGCTGTCTCCTTTTTTGATATTATCACTAGATAGTTTAACCTCCCAATCTGCGGGATGGAGCACTTGAGCATTGGAAATAGTAACACTCAAAACGATAAATAAAAACGGGACGAGAAATTTTTTCATCAAATATAATTACGATTTAAAAAATTAACTGTTAGCACTTGTAACAACATAAAAATAAATGGGAGTGAGAGAATCCATCACCCCTTTCTTCTGATCGGTTATAGACAAACACTATTTTCCTTCTTTAAATTCATCAAATTTAGAAGGGGTATCGACTTTTGGAAAATTATTATTATCGAGGTTTACATCTGCGGTTTTTTTCTTGGGATCAAGCGCTATATTGATTACTTCTTTATCCTTTGTGAAGACTTTGCTGACTTTGTATTCATCCATGCGCCATATTTCCGCTGGGATCTTTTCTAACTCTTTAGTTCCATCTTTGTAAGTCCATTCAACGATTAAGGGGCTTACTAAACCTCCCTTGTTAACAAAAGTGACCTCATAAAAATGTTTATCAGCATTTTCTATTTTGATAGCCTCATCATCATATCTATTCATGAATTCGCCGTAGCTATTTTCTGGTGTACTTTTAACAACGTAAGTCTCTGCCGCCTCTTCGAAATTTCTGGCTTTTTTATTCTCATCCTCTTTGCCCTTTATGGACTCTTCTGAGGTAACTACTTTATTCTCAAAATTATCATCATCGGTATCCATTCGATACCACTTTACATTATCGATACCAACATCAACATGGTCAATTGTATAAAACCAACCTTTCCAAAACCAGTCTAAATCCACAGCAGAGGCATCTTCCATCGTTCTGAAAAAGTCTGCGGGGCTTGGGTGTTTAAAGGCCCATCTTTGGGCGTATTCTTTAAAGGCATAATCAAATAATTCAGGGCCCATAACAACCTCGCGAAGTAGATTTAAGGCTGTGGCGGGTTTTCCATAAGCATTATTTCCAAATTGCAGAATTTGTTCAGAGTTGGTCATAATAGGCCGCATACCATTTTTATCCCCTTTCATATATGGAACTATATTCTCAGCAGGCCCTCTTCGGGAAGGATAATCAGGGTCCCATTCTTTTTCAGTCAGATACTGGACAAATGTATTTAATCCCTCATCCATCCAGGTCCACTGTCTTTCATCTGAATTTATGATCATGGGGAAAAAGTTATGGCCCACTTCATGTATAATTACACTGATCATGCCATATTTTAAACGGTCTGAATAGGAACCATCAGGATTTGGTCTTCCATAATTGAAGCAGATCATAGGGTACTCCATCCCGATGCTGGCGGTATGAACCGATATAGCCACTGGATAAGGATACGCTATGGTATGTTTTGAATAAGTTTCCAAGGTTTGTGCAACAGCTTTCGTAGAATACTGTTCCCATAAAGGGTTTCCTTCCTTTGGATAATAAGACATCGCCAGGGGCGTTTTATCTCCGATTTCTACTGCCATCGCATCCCACAAAAATTTCCTTGAACAAGCAAATGCAAAATCCCGCACGTTATCTGCCTTATAAACCCATGTCTTAAGCCCTTTCTCTTTCTTTTTTTCGTTTTTAATGGCTTCTTTCTCGTTTATGATCATCACAGGGTTATTATAAGTTTTCCTGGCTTTTTCCAAGCGCTCTAGTTGATCTGCAGTGAGTACGGCCTGGGGGTTTTGTAGCGTGCCCGTTGAGGCTACAACAAAATCTTCCGGCACAGTTATTTCCACATTAAAGTCCCCAAAAGACAATGTGAATTCTCCAGATCCTATAAACTGTTTGTTTTGCCAACCCTCATTATCAAGATAGGCAGCCATTCTGGGATAAAATTGTGCTATGGTATACAGGTAATTATCATCCTCTGGAAAATACTCATAACCGGACCTGCCATCATCTTTTAATCGATCATTTACTAAATAATTCCATTCAATGTTAAAAGTGTATTTCTCTCCACTCTTGAGCGTCTGAGGAAGCTCCACCCTCATCATTGTATTATTTATAACATAATCTAAGTCGTTACCGGCCCCATCTTGAACCAATTGTATATTAAAACCACCATTATAGACCCTATCGCCGGTTATGGTAGCCAGCTTTTTGCTATTTATTTTTTTGGCCATCCTGATCCCACTGTAAGAATCTCTGTCCCAGTTACTGCTAGAAAGAGACCGACTGGTAGAATTTTTACTTCGTATATTCTGGTCTAATTGTATCCAGAGATATTTAAGATCGTCTGGGGATTGGTTGTAATAAGTGATAGTTTCAGAACCGGTAATCGTTTGATTTTCATCATTAATCTCGATTGATATGTAATAATCAGCTCTTTGCTGCCAGTAATCTTTTCCAGGAGCCCCAGAAGCATTTCTGTAGTCATTTGGTGTCGGTAGAAGTGTGCCCAGCTGTTCAAATTTTTTTTTCCAGTTATCCTGGGCTGATAATGTTGAAACTGACAGCAAAGCCAAAAGTATTAACCAATTTTTCATTTGTATTTATTTACCAAAATTTAGATTCAAGAACCATCATTAATGCCATCCCACTGATTATGGAAGAGACTACCAGACGCCATTCTTTTTTATTTATTTTAAAAATTTCGATAAATAAATAAGCGAATAACATAAATATCAACACAACAACGATCTGGCCAATTTCTAACCCCAGATTGAATGAGATTAACTGAATTGCTATATTTTTTGTTCCACCAAGCAATGCTTTAAGATAGTTAGAGAAGCCCATTCCATGTATTAATCCGAAAAAGAAAGCAAAAAAATAATTGGTGGAGATTTTTGAAACGGACTGTTTTTCTCCGACTAAAACATTAATAAACGCTGTAAACAAAATGGTTAATGGTATTAGAAATTCTATCAGATCAGAATCAAGACTAAAAATATTTAGTGTGGATAACGCTAAAGTTACCGAATGACCCACTGTGAATGCTGTTACTAGTATCAATACTTTTTTCCATTCTTTCACGGAATAGACCGCACATAAGGCTATTATGAATATTAAATGATCATAGCCATTCCAATCGAGAATGTGTTCAATACCTAAAGAAAAGTAAAGTGAAAATTCAGACATGCTTATGCCTCAAAAATATAAATACTCTTAAATTGAACAACATATAAAAATAATATATCGCTTATGTTTGGGGTTCTTTTGATATTAAAACTAGTTTTTTGCCATCCTTTTCATGTTAGCGTTTGTGAAATAGCTTATGATCATAAAGATAAAGCGCTTGAAATCACGCATAGAATATTTCTGGATGACATGGAAAATGCATTGCAGGAGTATCATGGTTTAACATCATTTGACATAACAAGGCCTATAGAAAACCATGACCTGAATGAGTTATTTTATGCCTATTTTAATGAAAATTTCAAAATAAAAGTTAATAAAGAAGCTTTAAAATATGAATTCATAGGCTATGAGTTAGAAAAAGACGTGATTTATGCTTATCTGGAGGTATTAAACCTTTCTTCATTTAATGATTTAGAAGTATTTAATACCATACTTATTCAAATGTTTGATGATCAGGAAAATTTGGTACACGTTAAAAAGAGAAAAAAGATTAAGACCTTACGATTGAACCGTGGTAATTTTATCGATAAGGTGACATTTTGACACTAAAATTTTATTGTGAGATAGCCATAAATTGATTTTAGTAATTTGGTCTTCATATGGAATACACAAAAAAGCAACTTTACATTTTAGTTTTTCTTAGGATTTTTATTGGCTGGCACTTGTTATACGAAGGATTTATTAAGCTTTTAAATCCAACATGGTCAGCAAAGGCATATTTAGAAAATGCTACAAGTTTCTTGAATTCTTTATATGCTTTTTTGGCTAGTGATTATTTAATTGAAATAGTAGATACTTTAAATGTTTTTGGTCTTGTAGCAATCGGTCTAAGTCTCATTTTAGGACTTTATAGTCGAATCGCTACCATTGCGGGAGCCTTGCTTTTAGGTTTATATTACCTTGCCTACCCTCCTTTTCCATGGTTGGATATAACTGGCCCACGGGAGGGAAATTATCTATTTATAAATAAGAATTTAATTGAAGCGATTGCATTGCTAGTTCTTCATTATTTCCCTGCCGATAATAAATTTGGTATTCAAATGTTGATAAAAAAACCAATCAATGGAAGGAGATAATTCAAAGCGCAATAAAAGAAGAGAAATATTAAAAGGTTTGGCAGGAATCCCTGTTGTTGGAGGTGCATTTTGGGGCGCTATGTCGCAGAGTAATAAAAATCAATTACTCAAGAAAAGTATACTTGATGAGTTAAATATTGATGAATCTACGCCTAACTACGTAAATGATCTTGGTGGTGATCCTGTGAAAATAGGCATTATCGGGTTTGGGATTAGGGGGCCTCAATTGTGCAGGGCAATTGGGTATGCTACAAATTCATGGATAAAAAATCTTGAAGAAAGGTCAAAAAATGGAACCAACGCTCAAAAAAACTTGGCCAGGCAACAGCTGAAAGCTTTTTATGAACAAGAAAATTTAAATGTAAAGATAGCCGGGGTTTGTGATGTGTTTGATATTCGGGCAGAGGAGGCCGTTAGATCTTTTTCAAGTGATAAAGTGAAATGTAAAAGATACAGCCATTATCATGACATGCTTGCAAGTAGCGATATAGATGCTGTGATAATAGCGACACCAGATCACTGGCATGCACCTATGGCTATAGACGCTTTACATGCTGGTAAGCATGTATACCTGGAGAAACCAATGACCCATAACATCACTGAAACTTATGAATTAAGGGATGTAGTAAGAAAAAGTAAGGCAGTTTTTGCCGTTGGTCATCAGCATAGACAGACCCAGAGCTTTATTACAGCTCAGGATATCATAAAAAAGAATGTATTAGGACATATTTCATTGATAGAGTCGAACACTAACCGAAATAGTGATAATGGAGCGTGGCAATATTATATTCATCCCAAAGCTAATCCCCACACAATTGATTGGGATCAGTTTTTAGGCAGTGCCTCAAAAATTCCATTTGATAAAGAGCATTTTTTTAGGTGGAGAAAATGGTGGGCCTATGGTTCCGGATTATCCGGCGATTTAATGACTCATGATTTTGATAGAACAAATTGTGTGTTGAATATGGGTTTACCAAGCTCTGTAGTATCCAGTGGTGGTATCTACACCCATAGAGATGGCAGAGAGGTTCCGGATGTTTTTCAGGTTACTATGGACTACCCGAATTATTACCAAGGAACTAGCCAGGAAAAAGGGAAAGTTAAAGGGATGAGCTTCTTATACAGTGCCACATTAGGTAATCAATACAACCGGGGCACGGTTTTAATGGGACATGATGCTACTATGGAGCTGGGGAATAGTCTTAAGATATACGCAGACCCCAAATCTACAAGGTACAAAGATTTATTAGAAAGCGATATGATCAGTACAGAGGTGCCTATGTATTCCTATAATCCTATGTCTGGTGGTGTGGATGGAATAACATCCGCAACTGCTAAATATTTTGCGGATAAAGGATTGCTCTGGACATACAGGGATGGCAAAAGAGTCGATTCAACCCACCTACATCTAAAAGAATGGCTCAATGCTATTAAAAATAAATCAGAAGTAAGCTGTGGGATTGATGAAGGTTTCGAAGAAGCTATTTCCGCTCATATGGCAGGTCTATCCTATAAAATAGGTCGTAAGATTGAGTGGGACCCCATCAATGAAAGGATCATAGCGCTGCCAGGAGAAGATTTGGATTCCATACTCTTAAGATCTGAGACTAATGATAAGACATAGAAAAATAAATATTTTACAATTAAATGATTATTGAATAACTTTGCGCCCTTATTAAAAATTTTTAAGGATGAAAAGGACTTTTCAACCATCACAAAGAAAAAGAAAAAATAAACACGGATTTAGATCACGAATGGAGACTGCTGATGGAAGGGCAGTTTTAGCAAGAAGAAGGGCAAAAGGCCGAAAGAAACTTACCGTTTCTGACGAAAGAAGGCATAAACGATAATTTCTCATTCGTCCTTTCCGGCTAAAAATTCTGATATGGAAGGGGCTAATAATCACTCATTTAAAAAGCATGAAAGGCTAACTACCAACAAACAAATAAACCTTTTATTCAAAAACGGAAATAACATTTTGGTTCACCCAATCTTGTGTAAGTTTTTGCCAAATGTCTATACTACTACAAATCAAATTCTAATAAGCGTTTCAAAAAAAAAGTTAAAACGGTCAGTTGATAGAAACCTTATGAAGCGGAGAATAAGAGAGGCTTATCGACGCAACAAACATATTTTAAATCAAACAGGTAATAATCCCTATCTGTACATAGGCTTTATCTATCTACCGGATAGCCTTTTTTCATTTCATGATATTCAGGAAAAACTAATAGCGCTATTGAAGCGTTTAAGAGAGACAAATACGCGAGACTAAATATTTATGAAGCATATTAAATTAATATTTGTTATCACAATTTCATCTCTAATACTCATATCGGCAATTTCAATTAGTAATGATGATAAGTATTTTCAAATAGCCAAGAACCTTGACATATTTGCTACGCTTTATAAAGAGGTTAATGCTTACTATGTCGATGAAGTAAATCCTAATACACTCATTCAGAAAGGCATTAATGCAATGCTCAATTCACTTGATCCTTATACCGATTATATTTCAGAGGATAATATTGAGGACTATAGAACGGTAACGACTGGCCAATACGGTGGTATAGGTGCACTTGTTGGTAAAAGAAATGGTGTCAATTACATAATTATGCCGTATGAAGGCTATCCGGCACATAAAGCTGGCTTGAACATAGGAGATGAAATCTTGGCGATTAATGGTATATCTGTATCAGATAAGAATACTGAGGAGATAAGCAAACTATTAAAAGGACAAGCTAAATCATCTATAGAGCTATCAATAAAAAGATATAATAAAGAAGAACCTTTTAAAGTAGAATTAAAAAGGGAAAAGATAACCATTGATAATGTACCCTATTTTGGAATGGTTAACAGTGAAATAGGTTACGTAAAGCTTTCCGATTTCACCACTGAAGCAGGTAAAGAAGTGAAAAAAGCTGTTAAGGAATTAAAAAAAACAGGAGCTAATAAACTAATTCTCGATCTGCGAGGAAACCCGGGAGGACTGCTAAATGAAGCGATTAATGTATCAAATATTTTTATAGAAAAAGGTAATGAGATTGTAAGTACTAAAGGAAAAGTCACCTCATGGAATAAAAACTATCTCGCATTAGATGAAGCATTAGATACTAAAATACCACTAGCCGTTCTTATAAATAGATCAAGCGCATCTGCCTCAGAAATTGTCAGTGGAGTTGTGCAGGATTATGACCGCGGTATTCTTGTTGGTCGTAAGACCTTTGGTAAAGGATTGGTTCAGGCCACAAGACCACTTTCATACAATTCACAATTGAAAGTAACAACTGCAAAATATTACATTCCAAGCGGCAGGTGTATTCAGGCAATTGATTATTCAAATAGAAATCCTGATGGGAGTGTAGGTAAAATTCCAGATTCACTAAAAGCCGAATTCAAAACTGAGAACGGCAGAATTGTATATGATGGTGGCGGGGTAGATCCTGATGTAGAAGTAGAAGCGAGGAACTATGCACCAGTTACAAATGCTTTAGTTTCAAAAAACTTAATCTTTGATTTCGCTACAGAGTATTTTTATAATCATACAGCGGAGCCAGACTCCAGATATTTTGAGATAGATAATGCACTCTATGAAGAATTCAAAAATTGGGTTCAGACTAAAGATTTTAGTTATTCAACTAATGTTGAAAAATCAGTTGATGAGTTGGTAACTGCAGCTGAAAATGAAAAATATTATCAAAATATAGAAGACGAGATACAAGTCCTTAAGAAAGAAATAAAAAATAGCAAAAACTCTGATTTGATTACTTTCAGAGACGAAATCGCTCGATTACTTAAAAGAGAGATTGTCAGTAGATATCACTTACAAGCAGGTGTTATTGAAGCTAGTTTTTTAAATGATTTGGATGTAATGAAAGCAATAGAGATACTTAACGACACAGCTATTTATAACGATATCCTGGCATCTAAAGACTCAGGTGATGGCTAGCATTATAAGTATAGAGACTGCAACAAAATCATGTGCCGTAGCATTAGTTGTTGATAATGCTGTTATTTCATCTGTAAACTTCAAAATAGTTAATAGTCATTCAAAATTGCTACACGGACTGATCGAGAATATTCTAAAATGGTCAGATTATTCATATAAAGCGATCGATGCAATTGCTATATCATCTGGCCCAGGATCATATACCGGCTTGCGCATTGGAACATCAACAGCCAAAGGACTTTGTTATGCTTTGGATATTCCATTGATTTCTGTAAATACACTGCTGGCCATGGCTTACAAGGTAAAAAAATTTATTGATAAAGAGCATTTATTGGTTCCAATGATAGATGCAAGAAGAATGGAAGTTTATACGCTTGTATGCGATGCTTCGTTGAATATTAAAGAAGAAACCCATCCATTAATACTTGATACTTCTTCTTTCAGTACCTTTGATGATTATAAATTAGTTCTGTTTGGTAATGGATCCATAAAAGCAAGGAAATTGCTTGAAGATAGAATGAATATTTCTTTTGTTACAAACATCATACCCAGTGCAGACACCGTAGGAATAATTGCAGAACAAAAATTTAATAACAATGATCTGGTTGATTATGTAGATTTTGAACCGAATTATTTAAAAGAATATTATTTGAATAAAGTAGAATGAGTCAAGTAAGTGAACAAATTGTTAATAGAGTTGAAAATAGCTCCTTAGTCACCCTGAATCTTGAGGATTATTATCAAAAAGGTGAGCGGTTATTCTTTGACCTAAAAGGGTTATTATTTAATGGCCTAATACTTAAAGAAAAAGACTTTAGAGGATTTGTAAAAGAGCATGATTGGTCTCAATATGCAGATAAATTTGTATCCGTTGGCTGTAGTGTAGAGGCTATAATTCCTCAGTGGGCTTACATGATTATTGCTAATAAACTTCAGCCATATGCTGCCTTTATTTCATATGGTGATTTAGAACAAATAGAGTCAGAATTATTTCTAAATAAATTAAGAAAAATAGATCTTGACCTTTATAGGGACAAAAAAGTAGTGGTTAAAGGGTGCAGTGATGTATCGGTCCCAACCGCTGTTTATATAGAAGTGACAAAAATTCTCACCCCGGTCGTGATTAGTTTAATGTATGGCGAACCTTGTAGCACAGTTCCCGTTTATAAGATGCCGCGTAAGAAATAAATATTTAAGAAATAGTTAGATAATTTTCTATTAACATTTTACCAGAAAATAAATATTACATAGTTTTGCGTCCGCTTTAGGGGAAGATGTTAGATTGAGAGGAAAAGAAAGGGA
>CAYSCZ010000044.1:0-27440 GCA_964429655.1 uncultured Roseivirgaceae bacterium | reverse complement strand
CGAAATGGGTAGCGCGCCGGCAGGCGAGTAATGACAGCGGGACAAGGCGCCCATAAGGTTTTGGGTTTATCCACACCGGCAGCCCCGTTAATAATCTCTGGCACTTCCTCCCTTAACTCATGTAATTGTATTCTTATAGAAATAATGCTATTAAATGAGGTTCCGGGGCTCGAAATAATGAATTATTTGTAAGGACTTTCATTCATTGGATTGAATAGCGTATGCCGAGTAGGCCTTTTTTTCCTTATTAACGGCATACCTCACTGCCGAGTCGAGGTCTAGAAATATATACTCCGGGTTGATTTGATTTATTAACCCGGTTTTATTGAAAGTATCCCTAACCGGGCCCACCAAATCACTTATCATTAATGTCACACCTTGCTCCTGTAAAGACTTCAACAAATCAATGATCCCTTCAACAGCAGTGGCATCAACATAACTTATTGGGCCAGCATCAAGTATTAACGCATTAATTTTTGTAGAAGACCTGTGCAGATTATCTAAAATATAATCTTTAAAGTACTGAATGTTGATAAAGGTTAATGGAGCATCTACCCGGAGTATGAATAGATCATCCCATATTTCGAGTTCTTTAAATCGTTTCACATTCCTGAATTCATGATGTCCTTTGACCCTACCCAGTCTGGCAATATGAGGATAAGCCAAACGATAAAGCAGGATAAGGATGGAAAAAATAACGCCACTAAGTATGCCCGGGACCATACTAAAAAATAAGGTTACGAAGAAAGTTACAAACAACAAGGCCAGTTCAATCTTGCGCTCATACCAAAGCCGCCGCACATACCTGATGTCAATAAGTTTGACAATGGCCACCATGATAACTGAGGCCAGGATGGCTTTGGGAAGAAAATAAAATAAAGGCGTCAAAAATATTAAAGTTAACAATACCAATGAAGCACTGATTACTGATGACAATGGTGTATTTGCTCCGGATTGATAATTCACTGCGGATCTAGAAAAACCACCCGTAACCGGAAAACTGTAGAAAAAAGCGCCAATAAAATTGGATGCTCCTAATGCAATTAATTCTTTGTTAGGCATCACCTTATGATCACGTTTTTTTTCTTCAATAGCTTTTGCTACCGAGTAAGCTTCCATATAAGCAACAACAGAAATAGTTATGGCTAAAGGAATGAGTTCTTGAAATGCCTCCATGGACAGATCAGGCATGGTTGGTTTTGGTAAACCACTGGGTATGGTTTCAACGATTGACACACCTTCCAGGTGAAGACCGAAGGAATAAACGAATACAATACCAAGTATAACCGCAATCAGGGCACCCGGAATCTGGTTATTGATCTTTTTTATCCCGCTGATTATCAGTATTCCAGTCACACCAATCCATAGAGTTATGAGATGCACATCCTGCGCTTTCCGGATCGCGTCCCATATAATTTCATATGCCTTGTTGCTTTTTGATATTTCGACACCCAGCAAATATTTAAGTTGATTGAGTCCTATAATGATAGCTGCCGCCGAAGTAAAGCCACTGATCACCGGCCTGGAGAGTAAATTTGTTATAAAGCCCAACTTCAGCACCCCTAAAATGAATTGAAACAACCCCATAAAAAAAGCCAGGAGTATAGCATAACTGATATAAGCTTCACTGCCTTGTGTGGCCAAAACGGACACACCAGCAGCCACCAGTAATGAATCCATGGCCACAGGCGCTACAGAAAGTTGCCTTGAAGTACCGAGCAAAGCATAAACAACCTGAGGAACTATTGATGCATATAACCCATAAACAGGTGGTAAACCTGCTATTAGTGCATAGGCCATTCCTTGTGGTATAAGCATGACGCCCACCGTTAAGCCTGCTGACAGGTCACCTGTCAGGTAGGCTTTTTGATAGTTTGGCAGCCAGGTAAAAACCGGGAATATATTTCTCAGATATTGCATTTGAATGAGTATAAGCAAATCGCTAAAGTATTACGATCTTATGCAGGATTCGTAACATTAATAACATCCGGTATTAGACGCTTAAATTACAGTTAATCCAAAGCAAATAAACCATTAATCAATAAAAACGTCTATTTATTAAATCTATAATTATTTAATCTAAACTTTTAAAAGAAATCTTAAATGAAAAAGCATTATTTATTAATCCTTTTAGTCTTATTTTTAACTATTCCCGCATTTGAGCATGCCAAAGCCCAGGATGAAGTAAAATTTTCAGAACCCGATGCCAGCCCTATGGATATGGCTTATGTTCCCAGACGCGGAACAAAAGACATCAAAGTAATTTACAGCCGGCCCTCAAAAAAAGGAAGGAATGTCTTTGGCAGCTTAGTACCCTACGATAAGGTGTGGAGAACGGGAGCTAATGAAGCTACTGAAATTCATTTTGCTAAAAATGTTACTATAGGAAGTGAAAAAGTTGAAGCAGGGAGGTATCAGTTATTTACTATTCCGGGAGAAGAAGAATGGACGGTGGTCCTAAATAGTGAAAAAGACCAATGGGGAGCTTACCAATATAATCCTGGCTCAGATATTGCCAAAGTCAAAACCAAAGTTAAAAGGACAGACTCAACGGTAGAGTACTTCTCCATTGCGTTTACCGAAAAAGATTATGGTGCTGATATGCATCTTGCATGGGGCGATACTTATGTAACGCTTCCCATCAAATACTAGCAGAATGATTGGGCTGAAGCGGGATAATATTTCCGCTTCCATCTCTTATTCAAAAAAGGCTACGCTTGCACCTACCCAGCTTTTATTTTTGTTGTGCCGCACGCCAATAATATTTCCTTTAGTCAACCTGATCAGATTATTAATAATCCTTGGTTTCGGTTCATCATCCGGCCATAAGCCCATTAACCTTATCTCTACCTTTATTGGATCATCAGGAGACTCTATCACAGGCGCATATGGGGTTTTTCTTTGCAGGATGTAATTTTCTTTATCGTTGATTTTATCCAGGTCCTCTTTTTTTACATCATAGATTACGCCGGCACCTGCAAATGAATAAAGCGGTTTTAAAACAAAATTCTCCAGATCATCCGGATATGGGTCCATCTCCTCTAAGAAGAAGCTTTCCGGAACATACTTTGACTTAATAAACGGGAGCGTATACTTACTCAACTTAAAAAACCAGTTAGGATGCCCAATCCACTTCACATCCAACTCATCCTGGAAGCTGAAGTTCAATTTGATGTCTTTTTTCCGATATAATTCATCAAAAATTACCCGGTTGTAAATTCTTTTTATTCGAATCTCTTTTCCCTCAGCATTTTTATAATAAAGATTTTTACCTTTTTTAGTTAATGACTCTACAGAAACTGTCTCTATCCCTAAAGCTTTTGAAGTAGCTAAGTAATCAATCCGGGTCATTTGCTTTTCCGGTTCCAATTCCAGAAGGACAGTATTCTCAGGGTCTTCATCCCCTACAATTACCTCCCTTAGTTCATTTACATATTCCTCAAAATTTGTGGCATGAATATGAGAGGATAGTGCATTGGGAATTTCAAAATTATTTCTAAAGGCATTTACCAACAGAGGCTGGTAAAAATACAGTGATGGAAACCCCTGAACTTCAATCATTTGTGGGGTTAGCTCATCCGTACCATTACTGCAGATTCCAAAGTCAAACTGGATAAACCGGGGATGGGCATCTTCACCGGGCACATAATTAGCATCATTTTTAATAGCACCCCTGGTTAGCTCATTGAAATCATCTCGTGTAAGCGTTTGATTAACTTCCTTAATGGCATCAATAAGTTTCTGTTTGAAACCTTCGGGAATAAAAGCAGGGGTCTCCGCAACCCTGAATTGAGGCGCATGGCCGAAAACTTCATGGATTTCTCTCAGCAATGCTTCATATTTATCAACACTGAAGCTATTATTATAAGATACTCTCAAATCTTTTATCATAAGATAGACTAACTAACTGTTTTGAAACAAATTTATGGCCGCAAAAGATTTATGCTACTGATCTTTTTAGAGTAAGTGTGTTTATAGCATCTTCCAGAAAGGTAGGAATTACTGTATGATAAGTTAAAGGAATTTTATCACTTTCCAGTGAATGATTGATTAAATTATTATAACGTCTCTCACCAAAGTCCCTTATTGTATTCTTTTTCGTTTTTTCTTTCTGGAAATGATTGTGTAATTGTACAGGCTCAGCTTCCGGATGAAATTGAAAACCTACAAATTCTTTGGAGAACCTGATAGCCATGACCGCTCTTTCTAGGTCTACATGTGGTCGGTCTTTTTCAATTGCAATAATTGAAGCCCCCAAACCTTTTAAGATCCCTTGTCTGGGATTCACCAGTTGCCAGTCTCTTTTTTCCACACCGTAAAATGGGTCTGGCAGTAAAGATAGGATCGGGTCGGTATACCCTTCACTGGTTTTATTTATAGAATGAATTCCAAAGCACGTTGATTTTCTGGGCCTGATTTCTCCAACTTCAAAGTGTTGGGCTACCAACTGAAATGAGTGACAAATAAACAAACAATATTTTTCACCTCTTCTATTTGAATGATTTGATGTCCATAACTTATCCAGCAAGTTATAATAAGGATCTTCCCAATCGCCATCACCAGGTAATGGACTACCCGGTCCGCCGGTAGAGATATAAATATCATAATTTGTGTTTGGTAATTGTAGCTTGCTCCTGACTTCAAATTCATCGACATGGATATCGTCAGAATAATTTTCTAATATTTCCCTGATGCATGCCATCCCCAGGTTGGGTTCCTCTTTATACATATCGAGAATAGCCACTTTTAATTTATCTCTATGATGCATAGGCAGGTATTTTTATTTTTAATCTAAAACATTCAGCATGGTCTGGTCGATAATATATTGAGTTACTTCCTGTAAACTCTTATTCTTTTTGTAAACATCTAGTTGTCTGTCAGCACCGGTACCTTTTGCTATAATATTATGTACGTAATTAATCTCTGCTCTGCTTCCCAAATCATCCACCACTTCATCAACAAAATCAAGCAACTCATGGATCAGCTCGGTGATATGCACTTCTTTTTGCTTACCAAAATCTATCAAGTTTCCGTCTATTCCGTATCTGCATGCCCGCCATTTGTTTTCATTTATAAGCGGTCTTTTGTAGTTCACAAAACTAAGGTTGGCTGCTCGAAGCTTATATAATTTTGCAGCAATTGCCTGTATCAAAGCAGCGATCGTCAGTGTTTCATCAACGGTCATCGGTACATCACATATTCTTATCTCGATGGTAGGGAAAAAAGGATGAACCCGTATATCCCACCAGATTTTTTTGGCATTGTCGATACAATTTGTTTTTACCAATAGATTAATGTAATTCTCATACTCAGCCAGGCTATCAAAATATACAGGTATGCCTGTTCTTGGAAATTTGTCAAATACTTTCGTACGAAATGATTTGAAACCGGTATTTCTTCCTTCCCAAAAAGGTGAATTAGTGGATAGAGCAAAAACATGCGGCAGAAAATATCTCATGGAATTTGCTATCTGGACTGCCAGTTCTTTATCATCAATACCAACATGAACATGAAGTCCAAAAACCAGATTTGACCTTGCCGCATCCTGGAGTTCGTCCACAATATCCTTATATCGAGGATGATCTGTAATGGATTGGTTCTCCCACTTTGAAAAAGGATGGGTTCCAGCTGCTGCAATCTTCAACCCATGGATCCCGGCAACTTCTGAGATGGTTTTTCTAAGAAACTTGACCTGCTCCCGGGCCTCATATATGTTTTTACAAATCTTGGTTCCAACTTCAACTACTGCCTGATGCATTTCTCCTTTGGCTTGATCATCTAAAATCTTATTTGCTTCCAGCACTATTTTCTGGTCATGCGAGCATAATTCAAGATCTGTAGGATTTATTACCTGGTATTCTTCTTCTATTCCAATGGAGAAATTCATACTGCTTAAAAATAGTTAATGGAGTTTTTCACAAAATCCCCCCAATTCATACTATATCCACCATCACTTTGGTTTCTGGCTTTCTCGATTGCCATGTTAGCAGCGTTCTCAACAATCCATTCAAAATTGTGGGGGCCTACAGAATGATAGTCGGCATCCGGTGCCGGATTACAAAAATCAATAGCATAAGGTATGCCATCCCGTACTGCAAATTCTACCGTATTAAATTCATAGCCAAGGCCATGATTTAGCCTTTTCATGTATTCGAATATTGCTTCGATCAACGGTGGCTCATAATGTAAATACTCTTTTATGTATCGCTCATTAAAAGGCCTTCTCGGATCATAGGCCATAATATGCATTCTATCCCCTCCCAAATAATAGCACCTGAAGTAATCGGTAAAATCAATGGCCTCCTGCAACATCATTACAAGCTGCCCGGTTTGTTGGTGGGCTTCAAACAGTTCGACGGGATTATTCACCTTATACACACTTTTCCAGCCGCCCCCTGCATAGGGTTTCATAAACGCAGGAAAACCTATATATTCAAAAATCTCTTGCCAGTTTATTGGAAATTTAAGGTTTCTAAATGAGTTCTCGTCGGTATCATGTGGCCTTTCGTGAGATGGTAGTAAAACTGTTCTGGGAACCGGTACTCCGGATTTCACAGCAAGTGCGTTGTTAAAAAACTTCTCATCTGCACTCCACCAAAAAGGATTGTTGATGACCGCTGTTCCGCAGATGGATGCATTTTTGAGGTAAGCCCTGTAGAAAGGTACATCTTGTGATATTCTGTCGATTATGACCGCGTAATCCACTGCTCTTCCCTGTTGAACCATCTCCACTCGAACAGCCTCTGCAATGATATCATGCCCCTCTTTTTGGTTTACCCGATCAATGAATGCTGCGGGGAAAGAGTTTTCTTTGCCAAATAATATACCTATTTTTTTCATGTCTTAATTTATAGTAGATAAATAATGTGGAAACATATCCCGCCAAACCGGCCAGTCGTGATGATGACCTGGCCTATCATCCAACCAGTGATTTATGCCTTTATCGCCTAGAATATGTGATAATTGATAATTAGCGCCTTTACAGATGTCATGCTCACATGTGCCCAGGATAATATTCATTTTCCATAGGTTTTCATCCTGCAAACCGGGTAAAAAATCCACCGGATTATTAAAATAAACATTCTCATCATAATATCCGTCCATTTGATGGCGGATGTCGTAAGCCCCACTCATACAAAAAAGATGGCTAACCCGGTCTGGATGCCTGAAAGCAAAGTTAGCTGCATGGAAACCACCAAAACTTGGGCCAGTTACACATACTTTTCCAACCAAGGTGTCAAACCTTACCTTATCAACAATCTCTTCAAGTATCATTTGATCATACCACATATGGTTTTTAACCCGATCAGCCGGACGGATTCCCCTGTTATACCAACTCAATTCATCGATGCTGCTAACACAATAAATTTTTACAAGACCCTCTTCAATGAACCACCGCGCTGATTCTATCATTAAAAAATCCTTGCACTGATAATAACTTCCTTTTGTTGTTGGAAAAATAATCACTGGATAACCCTGATGCCCGAAAACTAATAGCTCCGTTTCAAAATTAAGGTTGGGAGAGTGCCACTTAAAATATTCTTCTTTCAATAATTTTCATTTTTGATTAAAACAATAATACAAATACATCGAAGTAATTGCAATCTATCTTGAAAATTAAAAAACGACTGAACTTTGTAAATCAAAGTATCATAAAAATCCAGGGACCTAATATAATAGAAGCCTACAATTTTGGGGTTATCTCTATGTAGGCATTGCCATTTCCTGTGGCTTCAAGCTTTACTCTATCATTCTCAAAAGAATAAAAAACCATCATGGTTTCATCAATTTCATAAAGTTCTGTTTGCCAGAAAGAGGTGAAGAACTTAGCCATTATGTCAATGTCACCGTTGATCCTACAATTTGTGATGATGTTTTCTTTCCCATTTTTTAAAGAGAATGAAAGTGTTAAAAACTTATCTGATCCCTCAAAGCTGAAATGATTTACAAAATCTGATTGGTTGGTATCATTTGCTTTTAATTCTTCCTTTGCGCTGACCTTTAGTCCTAATTCGTTATTTACAAAATCAACAATTCTATGTTGCACGGAATCAATGCTGTTGTTTGTTACCTGTATGGGGAAGTGAGGATCGTTATTGGTCTGACCTGCGGAATAAAAAGCACATGTTATGATAAATAATATTATAGAAGGGACCCATCTCATAGTGATTGAATTCGTGATTAACAAGGTTGGTAATCGATTAAGTGGTTTATCAAAGGTTTGTGGTTTACGATCATCAAGATAATAAATCTCATGCCATTTTGTTATGGGTTTGCGATATATTTTAGCCATGAATTTTTGATTTAAAATTCAATTAACTGGAAATACTTTTATCTATATGAACATAAGTATTTCAATTATATTTACTTAAAGCCATTTGGTTAAATTAATACTATGACTATTGGAAGAACAGCCAATCCGGCATTGAATTCAAAAACCTTCTCCGGGTCTGTGATCAGGAATAATGAACAGGCTATGACCATAGAGGGGATGGTTAATAAAACTTTTTTGATTTTGGTACTTTTATTACTGACTGCCACACATACATGGTCTCAGTTTATGGCTAGATTTACCACCGGTATTTTCATGGTAAGTGGCGGGATTAGGGGGCTAGTGGTGGCTTTCATCACTGTATTCAAAAAATAATGGCCGGGCATCACCGCTCCTGTATACGCTTTACCGGAGGGGTTGTTTTTAGGTGTACTATCAGCCTATTATGAAACGATGTTTCCGGGCATTGTACTGTAGGCGGTAGCCCTTACTTTTGGAACGCTGTTTAGTCTACTCGCAGCTTATAAATCCGGATTAATTAGAGTTACTGAAAACTTTAAGCTAGGTGTTGCGGCTTCAACAGACGGTATAGCAATGATTTATCTAGCCAATTTTGTGATGGGCTTTTTTGGTATAAATCTACCTTTCATTCATGAAGGCGGCACTTTTGGAATACTTTTTAGCCTGGGTGTTGTAATAGTAGCAGCTTTAAATCTTGTGCTTGTTTTTGATTTTATTGAAAGCGAGGCAGAATCCGGTTCACTTAAATAAATGGAATGTTATGCCGCATTTGGGCTGATGGTCACTTTGATTTGGCTTTATATCGAAATTTTGAGGTTGCTTTCTAAACTGAGAAGCAGATAGTTTATTTAACCATACCATTCATTTAATACTTTAGAGAAGAGGTAGGGGGACTTTTGATCCATATTGAAATAAAGTGACGGTTCGATGAGTTCAAGTTCAATTAGGACAAGCTGATCCTTATATCGAACAAAGTCAATCCTTGAATAAAGCGGTAACGGATCGATATTCTTCAAAATACGGATTGATAAATCAATCATGCTTTGATCAGCTACAATGGATTGAAGCATGCCTCCATGTTCTTCCTGTACCCTGAAGTCATCCTTCTTTGGTTTTTTCACAATCGCATGACTGTATTGGTCGCCAAAGAAAAAAAGAGAATATTCACCCTCATCGAGAATAGAGGGAAGAAATGGCTGGACCATAAACCGGGACATCGAAAAGTCTCTTGCTAACTGTTCCATATATCCCTTATGATAATCTTTGGAAATCCTGTAGGTCCTGTCTGCATTGGCGCTAATGCGTGGCTTTATCACCAACTCAGGTTCATTAAAGAAATTGAAGTAGTCATGGAGTTTCTTTTCGTTGAATGAGCGTTCCCATAGGGTTGGAACGATCCCAATTCCGCACCCTTGCAGGTCTTGAAGATAATCCTTTTGGAGGTTCCATTTTACCGTCTCTAATGAATTTTCAAGTTTACTTTGAATGTTTATCCCTTCCAATACTGATAAAAACTGCTCCGGATGGTTCTGATAGTCCCATGTTGACCGAATCAACACGAGATCGAATTGCTTCCAATTGGAATTTTTATTCCAGGGAACTTCGGTAACATCCCAATCAAGTGCTCTTAGTGGTTCATGTAAGAGGTGATCATAACACACAAAGTCATCCAAACTTTCCATGGTCAGGAAGGCACATTTTTTCATGATTTTGACTTTCTCCAAAAATGCAATGTTATAATCAATATACTATCATTTCTTCAAAGAATATCTATACATCAAGCCAAAATCCACACCCAAACTAAAAGGACTTATTGAAAACAGATTACCCTCAGCTGTAGGATTAATTAAGGAATAACCCAGGTTGGGGTGAATTTTAAATTTCAATTGATCAGAGCATTTATATTCCATTCTGTAACCTAAATTAGTAATAAGCTGGTTGTTTCTAATTGCTTGTACTCCTTCACTGGAATTTATTCTCGCTTGAAATTCTAAAGATATGTCAATTAGATGGTTGAGGTTTTTGCCGCGTTTTACATAATAGTTCAAACCAGTGATTGAACCTAATCCTATATATTTTTCCTCATGATTCACAGATTCAGAGGAAAAAGAAGTGGTTACCAGGTTATTCCCCTCAATTATAAAAGCCTCAGGTGTAACCGGCCGCTTCTCAAAACTCAACATCAGATCATATTGATTGACTGCGGCACCTCCATAAATAGTAATTCTATCATTAACAGGATACTCCACCCCTAAAGATCCGCGCCATCCTAGCCTGCTAAACGATAAAGCAGACTGACTGCTGAAATTGTCGAGAATAACATCATCGGATTTGTTGGGCGTTACCCTGCTGTAAATTAAGTAAGTCATAAAAGAGCTGTAGAAGGATAGTTTTGATACAGGCTGCTCTTTTTTAATTATCGGTAGACTCACCTTGTTGAGGTCAGAAGGTAGTTGTGAGTCAATATTTCTTGTATCACTGGCAGAAATATGAGAGAATCCAAGTATGGAAGGTTGGTCACTTTTTTGGCTTAAAAAAATATCCTTTTCCTGAGATGGTTTTTGATTGAGGTTTTTGATTGAAATATATTCAGTGTCGCTTTCATATTTCGTTACCTTGCTAACCTGATCTTCATTCCCTGTGGTAATAATTTCTTCGGTATTCTCAATAATTGGTGTTTTGCCGGTGTTAGTATCTTTAATGTAATTCCGTATTTGATTTTGAGATTTATTATCAGCAGTCGTTTCGATAGATATTACCTGTTCACGCTTTTGATCGAAAAACAAATTAAAATCATTCGTAGGATGAGGTATAGAGAATGATAAAAAAACAAGCGCAAATCGTGAGGTTAAAATCCACGAAGGTTTCCTTAGGGCAGAGAATATTAGAGATTTTGCAGTGGCAGGAGGTTCAGCTTCATAATCCTGCAGCCTATGTTGCCAGGCTTTCTCGAAATTATCTTCAAACGACTTCATAACTTACAATTCCAAGGTTCTTCAATTGATTTTTTAAATAGGTCTTTGCGTCCCTCAATTGGGTTTTTGAGGTATTAATAGAGATATCAAGTATATCTGCTATTTCCTTGTGCTTATATCCTTCAATGACATACATGTTAAAAACAATCCGATAACCATCCGGCATGTGGTTAATTAATTTGACCAAAGCCTCATTATTCAATTGATCCATGATCTTTAGATAATCATCACTGACCGGTTCTATATCCTGATTGTTATCAGAGATGTTGTTGAGTTTGTTCAGTTTTTGATAATAAAAGTTTATGGCTGTCCTAACGGTGATGCTTTTTATCCAGTGATCAAGTGCATCTATATTTTTTAAAGTATGCAACTGCTTAAATATCTTGATAAATGTATCTTGAAAGATATCCTTAGCATCATCATAATCTTTTGCATAGCGCAGACAAATACCCATGACCTTACCATTAAAATGCTGGTACAACGCATTTTGAGCTTTTCGCTTATTTTTCAAACATCCATTGACGATTTCACTTCTGTTGAGCATCAAACGTAAAAAACTACCCGCCCAGGTTCAGGCAGGTAGTTATCGATTAAGTCAGGAAATTTATTTTTAATAAAATTTATCCAATATACCAATTTGTCCGGCTACTGTCCAGTTGAAAGCCTCCAAATTTTGAACGCCAACACCTGCTCTATCTTCAGCAACTATATTTTCAGCACTCATTTTAGCTTTAAACTCCTGATCACGATCGCTATCTGATAAATCCCGTACGATACCAGAGATACTTCGATCGAACAATTGAAATACATTTTCCTGAATGATTAATCCACCTGAGAAATAATTTTTAGAGGTTTGTTCGTCCCGTATGGTTATGAATGAGTTTTCAGGAATTTCCATAAAATGACAGAATTTAATAGAACCTGCAGCTCGGTTCCTCAACTTGGCAACATCTCCGTCTTCGATGTTCAAAGATCCAAAACTTAAAGAAAACCCTTCGCTATCATTTGTTTCAGAACCGTCAATTTCCAGGGCATTATCTGAACTTTTACCGCCCTGGTAAATAAAGTTTTCAATCCTGCCATAATATCCCTGTTCAATATCGTACCCATCATCATCCACCGACCAAACGACAGAATTTGTAACGTTTACATTTCCCCCGAAAAAAGTAATCCCATCATCTAAACCTCCATAGACCTCTATATGATCAATGCGTGTGCCTTCACCAACTCCACCCAGGAAGAGCCCATCTGGTTCATTGTCTATTGATAGAGCAGCACCCGTATGTCTTATAGAAACATATTGGATAACACCCGAACTATGTCCGGGATCATTACCTCCAATCTCGAGTAGCTCATTTTTGGGCAAAAGATCCTCTACTACAATGCTGAAAGTTTCATCGCCATATACTGGTGCGCCACCTAAGATAAATAAACCACCCCAAAGTCCTCTTACATCTGAAGGAAGGCTTCCTTCAACCGCTCCAACATTTATTGAATCTTCGACAGAAGTAAATATTATGGGTTGGTCTGCTGTACCTTCCGCAAACAACATGGCATCCCTAGATATAATCAAAGCAGATGCATTAACCCCCTTTCCCGGAAGTCCTTTTATGATAGTACCAGGCTCTATGGTGAGGGAAACATCAGGCGCTACATATACCTGTCCTTTCAAAATGTAAGTATTTTGGTTTGTCCACACTTCATCTGAGGTAATTACTCCTGATTTAATAATTTCACCACTTGATGTTGGATCATTTTTGTAAAAAAGCACTACATCCGTTTCAGAGCAATTGCCATTGCTATCACATATTCTATAAGAAAATGTTTCAAACTCAGGAGGTACTATTTCGATTCCTGTATATTCCAGTTTAATAAATTTGTAGGGCTTTCCGTTATCAAATGCCTCCCTTTCGATGCTGGCATCAGTAAATCCGGAAGCAGGCTGACTAGTTATTTCGAGTTCAATGTTTTCTATTTTATCGCATATCAGGTCATTATCCAGCACGTCTAAGACCATACCTTCATTCATTAATTCCACAAGCGCATCATTGGTAACATCTATCGTGTATTCATCAAAATTTGCTGCTGGCGGGGCAAGACAAAACACATATTCTTCGACGACATCTACCATCACCAGGCCTCTACTGATATACTCATTTCCCTCCTCATCAATAAGAGTTAGCGAATAGATAAAATCGTCCATGCCGGTGAATGAGGAATCGGAAGTATATACGAATTCAAACAAATCACCCAGTTCCACCTGTCCGTGATTTGGCTCAGCAAATAATTCCACGATTGCCCCGGTAGTTTGCCCAACGCAGTAGCCGTCATTTACAATAACATTTATTTCAATAGGTTCACCACGCCTGGCCGTTACCCTGTCGGTAAGGGCACCATTAAAGCAAGGAATATCTGCGGCATTTTCGCGCATGACCACTTCCACTGAATCCGAATCCAGCACTTCACCACTCTCACTGGCAACGATATCAATAACAAATAAGTCTTTTCCTCTCGTGAAATCTGCATGAGGTTCATATAACGCCATACCCAGGTCCATGAATGTCAGAGCGCCCTTCTCCGGCGCAATTCTGGTTTGAACCTGCACCTGCTGGGAGGTTCTCAAACCTTGATTCAGATCAATTAATAATGACGTATTGGGTAAGGCAGAGTATGAATCCTGAATAACCAGTGTCTCTGATGCCGGAAGCTGAAACTCATCGTCTTCATATTTATCGCAACTGGACATGATTACCAGAAACCCGACGACTA
This sequence comes from uncultured Roseivirgaceae bacterium, assembly GCA_964429655.1. Classification (GTDB taxonomy): domain Bacteria; phylum Bacteroidota; class Bacteroidia; order Cytophagales; family Cyclobacteriaceae; genus CAYSCZ01. Next base: position 13,403 of record CAYSCZ010000044.1, on the reverse strand, counting down.
AACCTATTAAAATAGCAAATCGATAAAAATTAATTTTTTTCATAATTGTTTCAGTTAATTGAAATACAAAATTTATCTGTTGGGCCCGATTCAGATTGTATTTTGCTTGTTCTTCATTAAAAGGACAAACCCTGATTACAATTGGTTGGGTTCATTAAAAAATTAATACGAGATGGTTCAAAATTTGCTATTTTTAACACAACCTAGCCAGAGCAATGAAACAAACATTCACCTTAATTTTACTGACAGGTATTACTTTATCTTCATACGGTCAGTATATTTCACTTCAGCCAACAGTTGGTCTTCCGCAAAACGATTTTAATGAAGCTACAGATGCCACTGGTTTTGGGATCGACTTAACAGGATTATATCAATTCCATGAGATTTTTGGCGTAGGCGCGAGTGCCAATTACATTATTTATGGTCTTAATTATCAAGATGAGGACCTTTTTGCCCAAATAACCTCTGGCAATACGGTGATAGGCCAGATTGAGATCCCTTTAACCATGGTGAATACCAATTGGCTCTTTGGTTTTCATAGTATTTTAAGGGCCACAGCACCTACTACAGGCTTCAAACCATATATTGAAGGATTATTAGGGTTTAGATATATTTCAACGGCGACAAAAGTCAGGGATCGCAGCCCAGACAGACGATGGAGCAGTGATGATGACGATGTGATATTCAGGATAAATAATATCAATGATTGGATTTTTAGCTATGGATTTGGTGGTGGATTTATGATTCGATTGGGGCCAAAAGTTTATTTTGATTTAAGGGCTCACTTTTTATATGGTGGTAATGCTGAATTTTATGACGGATCCGATACAGAAAAATGGGAAGTTACATTTTCAGGGGAAAACTTTGATCCTGAAACAGTAGATGGAGACAACCTGGAATTTGATACTGAACCCCGTCAGTCAGAAACTGACATTCTTATGTTACAATTTGGAGTCGGATTTAAGATTAAATAATCACCCTTTAATTGCTTCCATCTTAATTTTATACTTTAAAGCATCTATCGCCAGCGCCGCTCCGAGGTTAAAGATAACCAAGGCTAGAGCACCTAAACCAACCCATATCCAAAAAGAGACGCCTTCATGTTTTAAAAATGCTACCTCTACTACGAAACATAACCCAGAACCTAATAAAGATAAGCCTAGCCCACCCTGGAGTAGCCAGCGTTTTTTTAATTTTTTATACTGTTTATCCATATCATAAAATTGAATAATTATATCAAACAAAAAGTTTAGTCAAATATCTTGTATAGGAGAACAGTTGACATATTAATGATATTAGAGGAAGCGCATAAAAAAGCAGAAATTTTTGAATATCTTAAAGGATCTGAGTTTATTTCTGACTTCGGATCCAGGTGCCTCGTCGTCGATCTTATTGTTGCACCCACAGATAAAATACTAAGCAGGTCGTATTTGATCATATATCTTAAGTTTAAAGAGCTTTTTAAAGAAAAAAAGATAAAGCCTCCATTCGCAATTCATCATTTTACCATCTATGTAATTGTAAAGAATGAATTTGAAAACATAGAATACTACCCCATAAAAGATTTCACTCAGAAATTTGGCCTTGACATATATTAATACTAAGCGTCCAACCATTTCTTAAAGTCCATGGCTTTTTCCCGGCTAATCACCACTTCATTGTCCGTTTCAGGTATCAGTTCAACCAGTAGTTTCCCATTAAAATATTTGTTTGTTGCTTTTATGCTATGATAGGAGATGCAATATTGCCTGTTCACTCGATAGAATCTTTCCGGATCCAGTATAACTTCCAGGTCATCCATGGTGTAATCGATATGATATTTTCTACCTTTATGATTCACCAAAAAAACCAATCCGTCTTTCGTGAAGAAGTAAGCTACTTCTTCGATAGCGGTAGATATCAACCGATCCCCGAATTTTATTAAAAACCGTTTTTTATACGCTTTCCCGGTATCCTGGATTGCTTTTAATATCTCCATATAATCTTGCTGTTCGGATGCAAATACTGACCTTAGGTTTTTCAGCTTGGTTAAGCTTTTCTTTACATCATCTATCTTCAGGGGTTTTAATAAGTAGTCGATGCTGTTTACCTGGAATGCTTTTAGGGTATATTCATCAAAAGCTGTCGTAAAGATAAGAGGAACGTTAACCTGCACCTCCTTGAAAATCTCAAAACTGTGCCCATCCGCAAGTTGGATATCCATAAATATCAGGTCTGGTTGTTCATGAGTTTGTAAATACCTTATACTACTTTCCACGCTATCTAATACCTCCAAAATATCCAGGTCTTCATCCAGATCATCCAGTATTTTTTGTAACCTTCGGAAGGCAGGTGCCTCGTCTTCGATGATTAGTACTTTCATGAAACAGCAAATGCTTTTTCTTCCTGATATGTTTTTATTAAAGGGATGGCCACGATAAAGCTTTGAGCGGTGGATATGACCTCAATTTCCTTCTCTGTCAGAAATTCGTATCTTCTTCTTATATTTTCCAGACCTTTTTTAGTCGACGCTTTTACATTATTCTTTCTTTGGAGATTATTTTTCACAAGAATCGTACGATCTTGTTCAGCATATATATTAATGGTTAAAGGATTAGACCGGGAGATAATGTTATGCTTAATGGCATTTTCAATTAACATTTGTATGGTAAGCGGTGCCACGTAAGTTTCGTCATTTAAATAAGAAGGTATTTTGAAATTAACGATCAGATTGGAATCAAACCGCATCTTCAATAAATAAACATAAGCTTTGACAAAATTTATTTCAGTTGGTAGTGTTACTAGTTCTTTATCCTGCTGTTGAATAATATACCGGTAAACATCTGAAAGCTTCTCTGTAAAATTCAGTGCCTGTGGTGACTGCTCTTCGATCAGGTTTGCTAGCGTATTAAGACTATTAAATAAAAAATGAGGGCTCATTTGATCTTTAAGCGTTTCGTACTGAGAACGCAGGTGCTGACTTTTTATGGCTTCTGCTTCTTTGATCGTTTTTTTCCACTGACCAAAGAAATAGGTAGCTTCATAAATTGGAACAACTATCATTGAAGCGATGAAATTCACATCTAAATAACTAAAGACTATCTGAGGATTACTGAAGACCTCACCGAGTGTTATCTCATTTTCTAGTAAAACACAGAAAAACAATTCACCAGAAACCAAAAACAATGAAATAGAAGCTATGGTGGTAATAATTCGTTTCATCGTTGCTGCATAGGAAGCATATTTTCTTCGGAAGTACATAACGATCAAATAGCAGCCATTCCAATAGAAAGTAGTATAAAAGAGTGAATAAATTATCCGTGTTGTGAATGGTTCATTTTCCCGATCCTTCACAAGGATAGCTATAATTACAGCCAACACCACAATCCCTACCCATCGAAAATGTATCTCCTTTAATCTCATTGTTATACTAAATTATTAATTAAATCAATGGCCTACCTAAATAAGCATTATAAACTGTCATCAATCTTCAGTGAAGCGATCAAAAAAGTGGATGGAATGAATGAAGGGGTATGCACTTCTATGTTTACATTTTGACCCCGTAATCTACCATTTCATGCTTCATTAAATCAACTCTATTGCATGTTATTATAATTCAATATTTTAAACTGCGTAGAATCTATCAAAAAAGGTAATACCAACCATGAGAAACTTACTACTTATTCTAATAATGATTGCTTTATCACTTAAATCTTCATTTTCCCAAAACCAAACAGTTAAAGGAATAGTGAAAGATGCTCAATCAGAATATCCACTACTTGGGGCCACGGTTATGGTGATCGGTTCAGATCCGGTGATCGGTGCCATAACAGAACAGGATGGTAATTTTGCACTTAAAGATGTTCCGGTTGGCAGACAATCCATTGCAATAAATTTTGTGGGATATAAATCTTTAACTTTACCAAATGTACTGGTTACGGCAGGTAAAGAAGTGGTACTTACCATTAAATTGGAAGAATCAGTAGAAACGCTTGAAGAGATTGTCATTTCTTCCGATGCAAATAAAGACCTGCCCATCAATGAGTTAGCTAAAGTAAGTGCCCGTACCTTTAGCCTGGAAGAGGTGAACAGGTTTTCCGGAGGGCGAAATGATGTTTCCCGACTGGCTGCTAACTTTGCAGGCGTAAACACGCCAGACGACTCCCGAAACGATATTGTAGTAAGGGGTAACTCCCCGGTTGGTTTGTTGTGGCGCATCAATGGCATACCTATCGCTACAACCAACCACTTTGCTACCTTAGGAACAACCGGGGGTCCCGTGAGTGCCCTCAACACTAACTTGTTACGTACTTCTGATTTTTTAAGCGGCGCCTTTCCGGCTGAATATGGCAACGCCAATGCTGCCGTATTTGATGTGAATTTCAGGGAAGGAAATAAAGACATTTATGAATATACCGGTCAGGTAGCTTTCAACGGTGTGGAGTTTATGGCAGAAGGGCCTTTGTCAAGAAAAAACAACGCATCGTTTGTGGCATCCTATCGGTATGGTATCGCAGGAGTAGCAGCTACAGGCACATCCTCCGTGCCTTATTTTCAGGATTTTTCTTTTAATATGGACTTGGGAAAATCAAAACTTGGCCGGTTTAAATTATTTGGTTTTGGTGGCTTAAGTAGTATCGATTTTCTGGGTAATGATATAGACGAAAATGATTTGTTTGCAAATCCTAATGAGGATGCATTTGTTGAAAATGAACTGGGATTAATCGGACTATCCCATAACATCAGGTTAAACAAAAACACTTATCTTCAAAGTGCTATCGGGTATTCTATCAATGGTAATGAGTTTATCCAGGACAATCTTATCAAAAATGAAGCCGGGGACTCCATCACCAGGTATAGAGCCATCGAAGCTGATAATAGAGATGACCGATTTAGTTTTTCTACACAACTAAATAAAAAATACAGTGCCAGGTTTAGTCTTAGAGCTGGTTATTTGGTAGAGTTATTTAACCTGAAAGGAACTGTACTTGACAGGGATAACCGTCCGGACTCAGAGATACCTGATATTGATAATGATGAAGTCCCGGATTTTTTTATCACAGTGAGGGATGTTGATAGAAACTTCACCCTTAATCAAACCTATGTTCAGGGAGAATATAAATTTACTGATGATTTAAGCATTACGGGTGGCCTTCATGCACAATATCTAAGCATTAATGATGATTTTGTTTTGGAACCAAGGTTTGGAGCAAGCTGGCAGTTTCGATCATCACAAAGGATCAGTTTTGCTTATGGTCTTCACAGTCAAATGGTGCCTCTACCTATACTATTCTTACGTGAACAGCAAGAAGATGGAAGTTTTTTAGAAACTAACCTTTACCTTGACTTTATGAAGAGCCATCACTTTGTAGTGGGCTATGACAATCAACCGGGCAATGACTGGCGGTTAAAAGCGGAAGCTTATTATCAGTCTTTATTTGACATCCCGGTGGAAATGAATGACTCCAGCTCATACTCAGTGATTAATGAGGGTGGTGATTTTATTTTTGATGAACGCGGCTCATTAGTAAATGAGGGATTAGGGTTCAACTATGGCCTGGAGGTTACCTTAGAAAAATTCTTTAGCCGCGGATATTATGCTTTGTTGACAGCTTCGCTGTTTGAGTCTAAATATGAAGGACAGGATGGTATTACCAGAAATACAGCCTTTAATAATAACTATGTATTCAACTTTCTTATGGGGCATGAATGGAAAATTGGAGCGGCCCAACGAAATGCAATTACTTTCGACACGCGATTCACGGCTGCCGGGGGCAGGCCATATACACCGATAAATGAAGAACAGACAAAGTTAAACAACGGGGATGAGGTACTTATGGAAGAAATTGCCTACTCCAATAGATTGAACCCTTATATCCGGTGGGATGTGAAATTTGGATTTCGCCTGAATGCTAAGTCTAAAAATGTATCCCATCAATTTTATGTGGATTTCCAAAATGTGTTAGACAGGGAAAACCAGTTTACCCGAAGGTTTAATGAAGTAACGCAGGAAGTAAATGTGGTTGATCAGATTGGTTTCTTTCCTGATATTCTTTACCGAATACAATTTTAACCCGGAGCTGTGGCTGTCCTGATAGCGGAAAGCATGATTTATCTTCTGTAAAATATAAAATCAGTTGCCGGAGGTTCGATGTTATTTTCTTTTAACAAAACAGCCAACTGTCCCCTGTGATACGTGCTATGATTAACGATATGTAACAAGATCTCCCAGATCGTATTTTTAAAATCCAAACCCTTACTATTTTTATATTGAATAACCGAATTCAGGTTATAATCTCTCCCGGATTCCAATTTATCAAGTAGTTGACGGGTTTTTAGATAATTCTTATCATCAAGGTCGGGCATGTTTTCAACCTCCAATTCTCTCCACGGTACCGGTAGGTCAGGCTCTCTATTTATTCTTTTTAACCAGATAGACTGAGCATTTAAGATGTGTCCCATTAATGCAACCATTCTATCAGACGGGTCTTCCATTGATTGCATTAAACCAAGGAATGACCGGTTCGCCATTCGGTTATAATCAAACAATACAGAAAAATATTCTGTGGTCATTTTTGGATTAGTTGTCACTAAAATAAAATATTATTGAAATAAATGATGGTTATTATATTAATTTTCCATTTTTAGCAAGATCAATCAATTCATCAATTTAAATATCAACTACAATGAAAAAGGTGGAAGTAAAACCTGGGCCAACACTTAATGATTACGAATCTTATGCCTCTTTGTATGCTACAGTAAAAGATTTTAAAGATGCCTCTCAACCCCTCATCAACGCAATGGGTAATCGAACAATCTGGATGATTAACTCAACCGCAACCGGCGGTGGTGTTGCCGAGATGCTACATCCCATTATCCGGATCATGGATGATATGAAGGTAAATATTGAATGGCAGGTGATAGAAACTAGTGACCAGAAATTCTTTGATTTCACAAAAAACCTCCATAACCTGATTCATGGGAAAGGTAATCCGGAGTTAACGGCTGAAGGAAAAGAAGTATATGATCTGGTAAATAAAGAAAATGGTGAGGCTTTTGCTGACTACATATCTGACGGTGACATCGTGATCATCCATGATCCCCAACCCATGGGGATGGCTAAGTACCTCAAAGATAAAAAGAATGTAACTACTGTTTGGAGATGTCATATCGGCCTTGATTTGCAAAATGAATCTACCATAGCCGCCTGGGATTTCCTTAAACCATACTTTGATGATTATGATCATAGTGTTTTTACCTCTCCGGAATATGTTCCACAATACCTTGATAAAAACAGGGTTTCAATTATAACACCCGCTATTGACCCCTTTAGCAATAAAAATATGGAGATGAAAACGCACACCATCTCCGGGATACTTCATAATGCGGGAATTATACCAGACGGCCACCCTTACATGTTAGAACCATTCATGGCAAAGGCTCAAAGGGTACAATATGACGGGTCTTTTGACAGTGCCTTGCTTCCTGAAGATATTGGACTGTTATTCCGTCCGATTATCACCCAGGTTTCCAGATGGGATCGACTGAAAGGTTTTGAGCCGCTTATGAAGGCTTTTGCACACATGAAGCAAAATATTAACACCTACAGCCATGGTGATGAAAACCATAAAAAAAGGATAGATATAATCAGGTTAGTACTGGCGGGGCCGGACCCCTCTTCAGTAAAAGATGACCCCGAAGGACAACATGTTCTGACAGAGTTAATAAATTTTTATACGCTACTGGATGAAAGTATAGCCAGGGACATCGCCATTTTACTTTTGCCAATGGAATCTCCCCAGGAAAATGCACTGATTGTCAATGCACTGCAAAGATGCAGCACCATCGTAGCGCAAAACTCATTACAAGAAGGTTTTGGACTAACCGTTACAGAGGCAATGTGGAAAATTACCCCAATATTAGGATCGATGGCTTGTGGCCTTAGACATCAGATAAGGAATGACGTGGATGGTCAGTTAGTAAAAGATGCAGAAGATACTGAATCGCTGGCCCAAATAATCAGTGATATGATCCGAGACCCAAAACAACTTGAAAATCAGGGGTATTCAGCGCAAAGAAGAGTCATTGATGAGTTTCTTGTTTTTTCCCAACTGATGAAGTGGGGAGATACATTAACTAAACTTTTAAAAAATAGGTAGCGTGCATTTCATTGAATAACAAGAAAAAGTAACTAGAGACCGTTAACTTTATCAGAAAAAAAATTTTAACATGAAATGAGCGTCAATATTCGATACCGAATTTATAACATTGATGAATATTTATCGCAAATTCCATGTGAGTGCTTAAACAATTAATATACACATACACATGAAAAAGTATTTTATTATCTCATCTATTTTTTGTGTGCTGCTTGTTACTGATGTCCAATCTCAGTCGTTGATGGAGCGACTTAAAAAAGCCGAGACCATCTATGTGGAATCCCTCCCTCGGGGTTAGGAGTTGAACTTAACACTGTATAAAGTAGAAAAGAAAGGAAAAAAAGGAGATGAGGTTGTTGAAGTCACCGCTTCAATGTTTGATGCCCTCTATAGAGTAAAACAAAATTTTGCAGACAAAGGTGATATAAAAGCCGGCTTATACAAGGATATGATCAATCAGTTTTATGGAGTTATGGATAAAGCGCTGGATAAAATGATTGAGGATTTTTTCAACAAAATAGAAAATAATTAAACCAAGATTAATATTGCCTGTTAAAAGAACTTAGGATATTAATTCTAAACATTTTAATAAAATACATGAACCTCTACGCTAATTCTGAAGACGATAACATCTCGAAAGATTTACTAAACCTGATTGATGAAAAAAACATCAATAAAAAATTCCTTGAAGATCGTAAGATTTTTCTTTGGGAGCCTGTAAGTAGTGACTCTGCAAAAAAATTGACCAGCAGGTTACTTTATTTAGATTCTATAAATGATGAAGAAATAACCTTTTACATCCATAGCCCAGGCGGGGAAGTGACTTCCGGTTTTCTTATCCTAGACACCATGGAGCTTATTCAATCCTCTGTTAAAACAGTCTGTATGGGTATGGCTGCATCTTTCGGAGCTATTCTTTTATCAGCAGGAAGTAAAAGAGCCATTTTTCCAAGGGCAAAAGTTATGATCCATCAACCCAGCCTCGGCGGCCAGTTCCAGGGTGTTAGCAAAGACCTGGAGATTCAAACCAGGGAAATCATCAAAATAAAACGGTTGAGTGCGGAAGTACTTGCAAAAAATTGCGGGAAAACCGAAGATGAAATCATGAAGGACTTTGACAGGGATTTCTGGATGGATGCCAAAGAAGCCAAAGAATATGGTATCATAGATGAAATAGTACAAGGTCTTTAGGAAAATTGCTATAAGAAATTTATCAACAACTGTAAATAATTTTAGAGCTTACGGCGCCTTCTGAATTTAGTGGCCTGAGCTATATATTTCCAGTAAACAGTCATTGGAAGCTTTATAGTACTAAAACCTCCATGAAATCACCGAAGCTTCATTACTTAATCATTTCTTCATGAAAATCATGAGAAATATACTTTCAAATACGACCGATAAGCTAAAAAGAATAATATTGTAATTAATCAATGTAAAATACCAACGCACCAATAGTCCAAAAATACGCTTTGCAAAAATATGATTTGCAATATCTTTACTTTTTTATAATTGAATTGAGATGGGTGATTACATTAAATTATCTTGCTACTGGTCAGCTTTTTCTTTATTAATTTCTTGTGGTAGTGTTGAAGACCCGGAGCCGGATGATATGACCATAGACGGAAACGCCATTGAAGTACGCTCCGATGCTGATACGGTTAGTGAAGGCATAGGGACAGTACCACTTGTGATTACAATTAAGGAGGCTATCGATGAAGATTTGCTTTTTTCTTTATCCTTTTCAGGAACAGCTACCTTTAATATAGACTACGAAATAAGTTCAAATTCAACGATTCAGCAAGGTGCTACATCAACAACGGTTAATCTTAACATTTTAGATGATATGGTGGCAGAAGACAGTGAAACTATATTGATAAGAATAGCTGCACCATCATCTTCGGGAATAGTGCTGGGTAAGGATAGTATAGAAGTTTTGCTAATAGAAGATAATGATATAAAAGCCGGGGAATGCACTAATGATAATTCAATAGATCAAAATAATTTTGAATGCGATCAATCCCCGGGTGTAGACAGTTTTTTTAATGAAGATTTCAGTGGCAATCATCGCATTATTGAAGCCAATGGGGTTCCGACCCATGATTTCCGGATTCAAATAGAAGGTCTGAGTGAAATCAATTCTGAAACCAGAACATACAGAATCGATGCTAGTCCAAAGGCATCCGGCATGATCACAAGTATTACCAATGAAAATGGCGAACCTGAATGGGTGTTTGGTATAGCATTAAATGGTGTTAAAATGGATCCTACCCCTCATATTCCTTTTGCCTTTGAGTTACCCTCCGGTGGGTTCAACTTTGATTGGTTTTTCGAACCCACAAATAATATGGAGGCGGTAGGTTTGGATTGCGCAATCGGGCATTTCCAGCCTGATGGCCAGTATCATTACCATGGTGATATGGCTATTTATGCTGATCAGTTATTAGCGGGACTTGGAACAGGAAGTACAGTACCCGATGACATCGTTCAGATTGGCTGGGCTGCTGATGGATATCCAATTTTATACAAATACGGTCCAGATATAAATGGTGTATTAAAAGAACTTAAGCCAAGTTACCAACTAAAAGAAGGAGAAAGACTAGGAGATGGTGTTAACGCTCCTTGTGGGCCTTTCAATGGAAAATATACTGCAGACTATGAATATATAAGAGGTTCAGGGAATTTAGATCAATGCAATGGTATGGCCCAACCTATAAAGTTAAATGAAGAAACATTTAATTATTTCTACGTAATCACTGCGGATTTCCCGATTATATCCAGATGTTTTATTGGAACGCCAGGCGACGATTTTAAAATTGGGATGTAATAGTTATGATCTGATAACACAACCTAAACATCCTGCCAAAGTTTATTAAAAGATATATCTTGCAATTACAACCATTTTAATCATGACCAAAAAGAAAAGCGCAAGCACGGGGCTGGAAAAGGCGAATTAACAGCAGCGCTTACCATATTGAATGAAACGTCATATTCTTTCCAAACAAGATTCGAAAATTAAGATGGTAAAGCAGGAACAGACCCCGAAGAATTAATTGCTGCGGCCCACGCCGATTGTTTTGCTATGGCATTGAGTTTTTCCCTTGAACAAGCGGGACACACAGCCGAATCGCTAAATGTGGATGCTACGGTTACACTTAGCAAAGTTGAGCGTGGATTTGACATCACCAAAATCCATCTTGACCTTAAACCTGAATTATGCAATAGGAATCGTGATGAAGGCATAAAACGCAAAGAAAGAGGTACTTATGTTGATGAGGCATAGCACCGCTATGGTGATTCAACAAGTTGACGGTAAGTGTCTATTTCAAAGCGTTTTATGTCTGGAATAGATTTTCTATTGCATATTTCGGGTTTAATCACCCTTTAAACCCTTGTCACGACGCCCAGTTACCGAATTAGGGCTAAATTATAGTTTACCATCCGCATTGGGTAGATGAAATAACCCAAAAGGGGGATAGTGATTTATGATGAGATGAAGAGGACAGCGCCAAGGCAGGCGAGGAAAATATTGCTAGAAATACAATCGTTCAGTGATCGGGAATGATCTATGGGTTAGCCTTTTTTCCTCCATACCTCAAAAGACAGCCTGTCCATATATTCTTGTCGTTTCACAATAAGGGCCTTTTCTATATTTTTCTCATATATCGGTGCGAATGCGTAATCGTAGACCAGGTAATAAAGGTTGGTACTGGTCTTGAACAACCCGGAAAAATAGCGATAATCATATTCCATCGTGTCTAAAACTTCTTTACGCACTGTTGCTTTCCCTATGGGGCAGAGAGATTTTAATATACGTCTGTTTTTTCTTATCAGCCTATTCACCTCTTGGATCAACTGCTGATCTTCTCTTTTGAATTGATTATTAAATGTACTCCTACAATAATCATCACAAAATTTCTTATCTAATCTTCCCGAAAGCTTTTTACCACATTGATGGCAAATTCTATCCATCGTATTATCCATTTTTTTAAACGCTTATATTCGACTATACGCGTTTATAAACCTAGTCATTATTTTTTATTTGCCGTTGTTTACTTTTTAAAACATGTAAATACATGAACCATAAATTGAAAAACATAACATTAAAGCACTTGCTGATCAATGGTGAAAAGAAAATTGGTCTTCAGTTTTATCCTGATAAAGTTGTGCAGGCCCTTGTTAAATCTTTACCAGATGTAAAATGGAGTAATAAATTTAATATGGTTTTTATACCAAATAACAAAGCAAACCTTGATTCGATCTATACAACGTTTAAAGGGGTGGCTTGGGTAGATGGCAAATATTTTTTTACCAATAGACCTTTGAAGCAACCTGTAATTGAATCCAAACTTATCAATATCCAGTCTTTCAGAGAAAGAACAATTACAAAGGGATATAAAACATGCCCAGAATCCTACTTGCAAAAGCTTGAATTAAAAAAATATGCCATGAGCACCGCAAAAACTTATGTGGGTATGTTTGAAGGATTTATTAATTATTACAAAAATGTAGAACTCAATGCACTTGGAGAAAAAGAAATAAGAGCCTATCTCTCCTATCATGTATCATTAGGTAGGTCAGATTCCATGCTAAATCAAATCATCAATAGCATAAAATTCTATTATGAAATAGTGCTAGGTATGCCAAATCGCTTTTATGAGATTGAGAGACCTAAAAAAAAGGAAAGGCTTCCTGAAGTTCTAGCCAAAGAAGAGGTAAAAGCCATGATAGATTGTGCAAGCAATATTAAGCACAAATGCATTATCGGCTTGCTTTATTCTGCTGGTCTTCGCAGAGGTGAATTAATCAATTTAAAAATTACAGATATTGATAGTAAGAGAATGGTCATAAGGATTGCCAACGCCAAAGGGGGCAAAGATAGATACACATTATTAAGTAAAAGCCTATTGCAAAATTTACGAAGCTACTACATCAAATGGAGCCCTAAAACTTATTTAATTGAAGGTCAGTATGGAGGTAAATACAGTGGTAAAAGTATAGTAAACATTGTTAAACGAGCTGCTAGACACGCTAACATTAAAAAAAATGTTGTTCCACATATGCTCAGACATTCCTTTGCTACACACCTACTAGAAGGTGGTGTAAATCTTAGACAGATACAGGTACTTCTTGGACATAAGTCAAGCACTACAACTGAAATATATACACATATAGCTAACACATCTATGAATCTTATTAAAAATCCATTAGATTAACGTACGAATATAAAAGATATAAGGGACATAATGTCCCTTAGCCAATTGTTGT
>CAYSCZ010000043.1:0-29019 GCA_964429655.1 uncultured Roseivirgaceae bacterium | reverse complement strand
TTAAGATGTACGGTGTAGAATCATTAAAAAATGATGAGCCCGTCGGTTTTACAGGAAATGGGATCTTTTCTAACAACACAGAATATTTGAGTGTAAGACCAGGTTTGGCTTATTATCTAAACAAAAATTGGGGAATAGCCGGTGAAATTGGATTTGCACCAAGGGGAGAGCGAATACTTGCCTCGCCCTCCGATGAGTTTGGTATATTTTTTAACTGGTAAGACTTTGCCAGTCAAATTGGGTAAGGGCTTTCATGTATTGTGCCCTTTCGAAGGATAAGGGATCCGGTACATTCTGCTGGCTCATGCTTCCCAACATTTGCTTAACAGAGTCATATTCTTTTTCCTCCATCCAATCATACATTTGATATTTAATATCCTGAATGTATTGTATACCTCTTTTCAAAAGGATGGAATTTAACATGGCAACGTTTGCACCTACCATCATTAGTTTAATGACATCATATCCGGTGTGTATACCACTGGTGGCCGCCAGGTCAGCCTGGATCCTCCCCTTTAAAATAGCGATCCAACGCATCGGTAAACGAACATCGTAGGATTTACTGAGGATAACATTCGGAACGATCTCTAATTCCTCAAGGTCTATATCCGGTTGGTAAAATCTATTGAATAATACGAGTCCATCCGCACCTGCGTCATCAAGTTTTTTGGCCATATTGGCCATATTAGAAAAGTATGGACTTAACTTTATTGATACAGGAATAGAAACTGCACTTTTTACTGATTTTAATATATCAATATAATTTTGCTCAACAGCCTCTGATGAATCTTCAAGATTATTAGGAATATAATAAACATTAAGCTCTAATGCATCAGCTCCGGCGTCTTCCATCTGTTTGGCAAAATCAGTCCAACCTCCAAGCGTATGGCCATTCAGGCTTGGGATGATGGGTATATCAACAGCCTCTTTGCACTTCCGGATATGTTCTAGATATTTTTCAGGACCCATTCGGTAATCTTCAGGTTCAGGGAAATATGTTGTAGCTTCTGCAAAACTTTCAGTGCCCTCTGTGGTGAGATAATGAATATCCTGTTGTTCAAGAATCAATTGCTCTTCAAAAAGTGAATACAGTACAATAGCCGAAGCGCCATAATCTTCCATTTTACGGATATTTCCTAAACTTTCAGAAAGCGGGGATGCGGATACCACCAATGGTGATTTTAATTCAAGGTTTAAATATTCAGTTGTAAAATCCATAATCATTAATTTGAAGTGGCTCCGTTATATGGTTGTGCTGCCATATGGCTTAAAAATTTAAATTTCTCATCAGCAGCCTGTTGTGCCGATTCGTAGAATTTTTCCGCTAAGTCGGGTCTGCTCTTCCAAAGCATTTTAAACCGATTTTCCATGTTCATATAATCCTTGACTTTCAGTTTTTTAGGCTTTGAGTCCAGCATCAAAGGGTTTTTACCTTGTTCTGCCAGATCAGGATTGTATCGATAAAGTATCCAGGCTCCTGAATCAATCAGGGCCTTCTGATTTTGTAACGGTTTCTCCATATTAATTCCATGGGCTATACAGTGGGAGTAAGCTATGATAATTGAAGGTCCGTCATAGGCTTCGGCTTCTATAAATGCTTTCAGTGTGTGCAGGTCTTTTGCGCCCATTGCAACTGTGGCCACATACACATTTCCATAAGACATGGCCATTACACCCAGATCTTTCTTCTTGCCGGGCTTACCACTAGCCGCAAACTTTGCAACAGCTCCCGTAGGTGTAGCTTTGGATTGCTGACCTCCTGTATTTGAATAAACTTCTGTATCCAGAACCAGCATATTAACATTGGCCCCGGTAGATAGCACATGGTCCAAACCACCATAACCGATATCATAAGCCCAACCATCTCCACCGACTATCCACACAGACTTTTTGACTAAATAATCGGCTATGTTTAGCAATCTGGCAGCTTCCGGTGATTTTATATCATTAATTTTATCTTTTAGGATGCTTACCCGTTCTCTTTGTTGAAATATTTCATCCTCTTCTTTTTGCTCAGCTGCGAGTATATCTGAAACCAGATCGTCTCCCAGTTGAGTAGCCATAGATTTAAGGAGCATTTTTGCATTTTCATTATGCTTGTCAATTGCTACTCTAAAACCTAATCCAAATTCAGCATTATCTTCAAATAAAGAATTAGACCAGGCAGGGCCTCTGCCCTGATTATTTACAGTCCATGGTGTAGTAGGTAAATTACCTCCATAGATGGATGAACAGCCCGTTGCGTTTGCAATTATCGAACGGTCTCCAAATAACTGGGACATTAACTTGACGTAAGGCGTCTCACCGCAACCTGAACAGGCACCGGAAAACTCAAATAATGGCCTTTGAATTTGTTGTTGGCCAATTTTATCAATTTTTATTTTGCTTCTATCAAAATCCGGCAGACTATCAAAAAACTCCCAGTTTTCTTTTTCCTGTGCTCTCAATGGGGGCTGATCCACCATATTTAAAGCTTTAAGTTTCACATTAGTTTTATTCTTTACCGGGCATATTTCTACACATACACTGCATCCGGTACAATCTTCAGGGGATACCTGGATGGAATATTTCAGACCACTGTACTCTTTTTCACGGGCATCAACATATTTGAAAGTTTTCGGGGCATTTTTAGCCTGGTCCTTCTCAAATACATTGATTCTTATTACTGAGTGTGGACATATTAGTGCACATTTTCCACATTGAATACAGATATCTTCATCCCATTCCGGTATTTTCAAAGCTATGTTCCTTTTCTCATATTTTGCGGTGTCTACAGGGAAGGTACCATCTGCTTTAAAACAACTAACCGGCACATCATCACCTTTACCGGCAATTATTTTAGAAACGACATCCCGAACATATTCCGGTGCATCCTTAGGTATTGGATTAACAAAATCTTTTTTGCTGGTAACCTCATTTGGCACTTCCACTTCAAACAGATTATCCAATGTGTTATCTACTGCGGTAAGGTTCATTTGAACAATATGCTCTCCTTTCCTTCCATAGGTTTTTACAATAGAGTCTTTTATAGCTTCAATTGCTTTATCTTTTGTGAAAACCCCCGAGATGGCAAAGAAGCAGGTTTGCATGACCGTGTTGATTCTTCTGCCCATTCTACTACGCTCTGCGACCTGTTGTGCATCTATGGTATAGAAACGGCATTTCTTATTAATAATATCCTGCTGGGCTTTTTTTGTTAGATGATCCCACACTTCTTCTTTTGGCCACGGTGCGTTCAAAAGAAAAGTTCCACCCGCTACTAGCGCTTCCGTCATATCATATTTTTCAAGGAATACCGCTTGATGAGAAGCCACAAAATTTGCATTGGAGATGAGGTAAGGAGCCCTGATCTTGTCCGGTCCAAATCGAAGGTGGGATATAGTCAAAGATCCTGATTTTTTAGAATCATAAACAAAGTATCCCTGCGCATGGTGATCGGTATTTTCCCCGATTATTTTTATGGAGTTTTTGTTGGCACCTACCGTTCCATCTGAGCCTAGTCCGTAAAAGATTCCCCTTACAACTTTTTCGGATTCTATATTGAATCTATTATCATAATCAAGACTGGTATTTGACACATCATCATTGATACCAACAGTAAAATGATTTCTGGGGGAATCTGAGGCCAGATTTTCAAAAACCGATTTAACCATAGCGGGAGTAAATTCCTTCGAAGAGAGCCCGTAAACACCATTGATAATTCGAGGTATTGGTTTTCCACTTCTTCCGTTGTGAGAAGCTTCCATAAAAGCATTTACTACATCCAGGTACAATGGCTGACCTGGAGCTCCTGGTTCTTTTGTCCTGTCCAATACCCCAATTACTTTACAAGTGTCAGGTATGGACTTGATAAGGGATTTTACATCGAAGGGTCGATAAAGTCTTACTTTAACCAGGCCAAGTTTTTGGCCCTGACTATTTAAAAAGTCAACGGCCTCCTGAATGGTTTCGCATGAAGAGGCCATGGAAACAATAACATACTCTGCCTCAGGATGACCGTTGTATTCAAAAAGTTCGTATTTTCTACCTGTCTTTTCATGGAACTCATCCATTAACTCCTTAACTATACCCGGACATTTCTGATAATATGGATTATTAGCTATTCTATTTTGGAAAAATGTATCCGGGTTTTGAGCAGTCCCTCTTAATACAGGATGATCCGGTGATAAAGCCCTTTCTCTATGTTCATGAACTAATTTTTCAGGAATCATTTCCCTCATGGTTTCATCAGGAATCAACTCCACTTTCGAAACCTCATGCGATGTCCTGAAACCATCAAAGAAATGTATGAATGGTATATGAGATTTCAAAGAAGCTGCCTGGGCAATAAATGCAAAGTCAAGTACTTCTTGCACGGATGATGATGAAAGCATCCCAAAGCCTGTGGACCTGGCAGTCATAACGTCGCTATGGTCTGCGAATATGGATAGTGCATGAGTTGCTACTGTTCTGGCAGAAATATGGAAAACAGTTGGTGATAGCTCACCGGCAATTTTGAACATATTAGGAATTTTAAGCAGTAATCCCTGTGAGGCCGTAAAGGTAGTGGTCAGGGCTCCTGCCTGCAGTGAACCGTGTAAAGTACCGGCTGCACCACCTTCGCTTTGCATCTCGACCACGGAAGGTACCACACCCCATATATTTTTTATTCCTTTGGATGACCATTCATCTGCCAGTTCAGCCATTGGAGAGGAAGGCGTTATCGGGTAAATAGCACAGATTTCATTCGTTCGGTAAGCGACATATGAAGCTGCTTCGTTGCCATCTATTGTTGCAAACTTTCTATTGTTCATGCTTAGAGGTTTAAAATTCAGCATCCAATTTATTACTAGCCTAGGAGCTGTATAATGACTGCAATCAGCTCACTATATGTTTAAAATCAACATTGGTACAACGGTATTTTAATTCGTGGGCTATGAAATAATTAAATACCTATTTATATATTTCTGTATATAATTTGAATACATTTGCCTTAAAAATCAAAGATTTTTGAGGCATGCCTTTCTGGTCTTTGCTTATATTTATTCCATTTTATTAATTATTTATGAACATTTTTGTCGCAAAGCTCAATTACCAGACTTCTAGTGAGGATCTGAGGAGCTATTTTGAAAATTATGGGGAAGTGTCTTCCGCCAAAGTGATTATGGACCGGGATACCGGTAGGTCTAAAGGTTTCGGATTCGTGGAAATGGATGATGACCAAGAGGCTAATGAAGCCATTGAAGAATTAAATGAAACAGTTTTAGATGGTAATACCATCGTGGTTAAAAAAGCCAGGCCAAAAGAGAATGATGGTGGGGGCGGTAGAAGAGACTTTCGAGGAAGAAGATAGAAATTACTCTTACTGATTCATTAAAAGCACCATCACTCGTCGCTTTATGTGGCGGGTGATTTTTTTTATTCGGACAATAGGTCGGGTCTTCTTTTCAAAGTTCTTGCAACAGACTGCTCGTGCCTCCACTCCTGAATATTTTGATCATGACCGGATAGCAGAATACTCGGCACTTTGAGCCCTTTGTAGTCAGCGGGTCGTGTATAAACCGGTGCAGACAATAATCCATCCTGAAAAGAATCTGTTAAAGCTGATGTTTCGTCAGATATTGCATCCGGAAGTACTCTTACCATGGCATCTGTTAAGACTGCTGCTGCTAATTCACCGCCTGAGAGCACATAATCCCCAATGCTGATTTCCCGGGTGATCAAATTTTCCCGTACCCTCTCATCAACACCTTTATAATGACCACAAAGAATGATAAGGTTTTTCTTACCGGATAATTCATTTACAGTATTTTGTGTGAGCTTTTCTCCATCCGGGGTCATGAAAATGACTTCCTGATAATGCCTGTTAGATTTTAATGAGCTGATACACTTGTCGATTGGTTCTATAGAAAGCACCATTCCTGCGCCGCCTCCGTAGCTGTAGTCATCTACTTTTTTGTGTTTATTAGAGGAGTAATCCCTCAAATCATGTATTTCAATTTCAACTACCTGCTTGTTAATGGCTCTTTTAAGAATACTATGCTCAAAAGGACTCCTAATGGAATCAGGGACACAAGAGATAATGTCAATCCTCATTTATCTTCTTTATAAATTTCCAATAACCCCTCAGGCAAAGAAGCTTGAATTTTCATTCCCTCAAAATCTATGTGCTTTATAATCTCTTCATTAAGAGGAACCATTATTTCTGCTTTTCCATGCGGGATTACAAGTAAATTTTGTATTGAAGGGGATACAATCGCTTTTACTTTTCCGATCAGATTATCATTATCAAAGACATCTAATCCTATCAAATCATGAAAGTAATACGCTCCCTGTTTTAATTCCGGCAATAGGTCAAGAGGCAAAAAAACCTTACTACCAATTAATCCTTCAGCTACATCACGATGATCAACATCCTCAAGCTTTATAATTGCTTTGTTATGGTTAATGTTAATTTCCTCTACAAGGTATGGAATCAGTTGAGCATCTTTTTCAATGAATAATGCCTCTAAAGAAGCATAATAAAGCGGGTCATCTGCATCAATAAAAAGATATAATGCGCCAGCTATACCATGTGCTTTGATGATATACCCTAATTCAAAGTAATCATCATGAACCATATAAGATAATTATTCTTGAGGGGGTTCTCCCTCGGCTGATTCTATAGGAGCTGGTTCTTCAACAATATTTTTCTTCTTGAGTGCTTCAGCTCGAGCTTCACGAATTTTTGTTTCAGCAGCTAACCTGGACTTGAGTTTTTCGCCCTTCTCTTTCGAGAGCGTATCAATCTTTTCCTGAATTTTAGATTGCTTGGCTTCTTTCCACTCGTTAAACTTAGCATCTGCTTCATCTTGTGTTATGGCGCCTTTATTTACGCCAACCTGTAAATGTTTTCTCAATAAAACCCCACGATAAGAGAGTATTGCTCTGGCTGTATCTGTTGGTTGTGCGCCTTTCATCAACCAATCAAAAGCTTTTTCCTCATCTAAATCCACAGTGGCAGGGTCAGTTTTGGGATTGTACTTACCTATTCTTTCAATAAACCTACCATCTCTCGGAGACCGGGAATCTGCAATGATCACATCAAATAATGCATTTTTTTTTCGACCACGACGTGATAATCTAATTTTTACTGGCATAAGCTTTTATTTAAGGAACTCGTCCATTCTAAAAGAGACGCAAAGATAGACTTTTATTACAAATTCAAGCGAAAAGGAAATAAAATTTAAGTAAGTCTGTCAATAATGGTAACATGTTGAGGAAACAAACTGAGCAACTCCTCCCTGGATGGTATGTAGAAATCTTGAAATTCAAAACCAGGGGATACCATACAACTCATTAAACAATATGAACCTTCGGCTTTGACATATCCTCCAAAATAAGTATCTCGATCAATTCTCAATTGTAGAGATTCCCCATTTTCTATCGCTGGCCCCAGTATGTGCTGTTGAAAGTCTCCTTTTTTACTGATGGTATGAATGATCACACCTTCTCCAGCATGGTAATACCAAAGCTCATCAGAACGCAGTATGTGAAATCTTGATATATCCTTTGCCGTTAACAAAAAATATATAGACGTATATCTATTGCGTCTTCCATAGTATCTGCCTGAAAAATCCTCGCTGTACTCTTCTGATCTGAATATTTCCCTGAAGTACCCTCCTTCGGGATGCTTTTTTAATCCTAGCACACTGACTATGTCTTGGGTTGATTGATCAAGGGACATATATGAAGTTTCTATGTAAGAGTAAAAAAAGATAGCGAGGAAAATAAATCTCCCCACTTTCTAAATCTAAACGATGAAAATTAAAATTGAAAAATATCATTTTTTTTACTTAATTCAATTATGATATGGAGAAAGCCTGTTTTTATGGGATCGTAAAGTGGCCTCTCCAGGACTCGAACCTGGATCTAGAGTTTAGGAAACTCCTATTCTATCCCTTGAACTAAGAGGCCATTAAATAAATCACAAAAGTAGACTAATGAAATTCTTTTTTCAAAAAGTTAGGGTATATGGTGTGGTGTTTTTTAGCAACCTTTTTGTATATCAATTCTTTCAGTGCCTGGATATTGGTGTTATTTACCGCAGAAATGAAAATAATATCGTCGCGCCAACTTTGACGGTCCAGACCATACTGCAATCCTTCTATTTCTTCCACGATCTCACCGTTGATTTTTTTCTCGGCAATTTGCTGTTCTAATTTATCAATTTTGTTATACACCTTAATGGTTGGTATATCGGCCGCATTTATCTCCGTTAGTGTACTTTCAACTACTTCAATATGATCTTCATAAGCCGGGTTCGAGGCATCAATCACATGAAGTAAAATATCAGCCTCGCTAACTTCATCAAGTGTCGATTTGAAAGATTCTATAAGGTTGTGGGGTAGCTTTCTTATAAACCCAACGGTATCTGAAAGTAGAAATGGGATATTTTTTATTGTGACCCTTCTCACCTTAGAATCTACTGTTGCAAACAATTCATCTCTTGCGTAAGCGTCAGACTTACTAAGAAGCTTCATGATGGTAGACTTACCCGCATTGGTATATCCCACCAATGATATCCTTACTATGTTGGATCTTGATTTACGTCTAATTTGGCTTTGCTTATCAATTTTTTGAAGTTTCTTCTTCAACAATGATATCTGATCCCTTATAATCCTTCGGTCAGTTTCAATTTCCTTTTCGCCTGCTCCACCTCTGGTCCCGGTACCACCTCTTTGCCTTTCGAGGTGTGTCCACATTCGGGTTAAACGAGGAAGTAAATATTCATACCTGGCAAGTTCCACCTGCATTTTGGCTTGTGCAGTTTTTGCCCTTTTTAAGAAGATATCCAGGATCAACAGGCTTCTATCATAAATTTTAATGCCATCATCGTCAACACCGAGCTTACCAAATTCTTTTTCTATGTTTCTAAATTGGGAGGGGGAAAGTTCATCATCAAATACCAGAGTAGAAACATCATTGACTATTGCATATTCCTTAATCTCCTGAAGCTTACCTTTCCCAACGAATGTCTTTGGGTCAGGTGATTCAGATTTCTGGTTGAAGCTTCGAATAGCTTCCATTCCAAGCGTACTTGATAAAAATGATAACTCATCCAAATGTTCCCGCTTATGGCGGTCGTGCACTTCTCTGGAAGTAAGTGCTATTAGGATGCATCGCTCTTTCTTTTCTCTAACCAAATACTTTTTTTTATCAATTTCATAATAAATATAACCTATATTTAGGTCAATTCGGGTCATATGATATTTAATCTTTACATATTTAAATCGATAAATCCTGATATTCCTCTGTTACGTTATCTTATTTTGTAAGATGTAGATTAATTCTTTATTAATTTCGCGTTAATGAATACTAAAAAATTTCTATTATATTCTTCTCCTTTACTGGTATTATTCCTGGCTTTTTCAATTTTTGAGCCATTTTTATTCCAAAATTTTTTCGCAAGTACTGATTTAAATAAGTTAAAAGGCAAGGAATTCAAGATTATAGCACACAGAGGGGCTTCTGGGCATGCGCCAGAAAACACCCTGGTAGCTTTCCAAAAAGCGCTTGATATGCATGCCGATATCATAGCACTGGATGTCAGGATGTCAAAAGATAATAAAGTAGTGGTAATTCATGATGAAATGGTTAATAGAACAACCAACGGATCCGGAGATGTTCATGATTTCACGCTGGAACAGCTTAAATCCTTAGATGCTGGCTCATGGTTCAGTGCGGATTTCGCCGGAGAAAAAATACCCACGTTGAAAGAGGCACTTGATTTAATTGATGGTAAGGCTGAGTGTCTAATCGAAATTAAACATGCAGACCATGAACATTATGATGGTATCGCAAAAAAAATTGTGGACATTGTTTTGCAAGAAGAAGATGGCATTGAATGGTGTGTCCTGGAATCTTATGAAGGGGAATACCTGGAAGAAGCGCATGACTACCTTCCTGAAATTAAAACCAAGAGACTAGTTGTGGGTGAAGACTCTGCACCATTGATTGCATTTTACATTGAAACAAAGGTTTATCTTGGTCGCTCTAATGAAAGTAAACATGAAGACCTGGACGCTTTGAACCCACACTATAGCACTTTATCAGAAAGAAGAGTATTTAGAATGCACGCAAGGGGTTATGAGGTATTTACTTTTCTGATAAATGATACCGAAACCATGATTAAGATGTTAAACATGGGTGTTGATGGTGTTTTTACAGATTATCCGGATAAATTATACAACATCAGGCAGCAAATTGAGAAATTATAACTGGATGTAAATTTCTGGCTCAACCTTTGCAAAAACCTAATAATAAATCTAATTACTGCTTAATTTTAATTTTCTAATAATAAAAACATTAATTTAAAAGAATACTAACAGTCCATGATAAATCTAGTACTATTTGGCCCTCCAGGTGCAGGTAAGGGAACGCAAAGCGAAAGAATCATCGAAAAGTACGATCTTATCCACATCTCTACCGGAAACCTGTTCAGAATGCATATAGCGGAGGGGTCAGATTTGGGAAACAAGGCACAACAATACATAGATGCTGGAAAATTAGTCCCCGATGATATCGTGGTGGGGATGGTCGAAAGTAAAGTAACAGAATCTAAAGCATCTAATGGATTTATTTTTGATGGATTTCCCCGTACAGTTAATCAGGCCATTGAACTAGATAAAATGCTAGCATCACATGATTTATCCATATCCGGTATGATATCCCTTGATGTACCTGAGGATGAATTAATCTCACGAATAAAAGAAAGGTCTAAAACCTCCGGCAGGGTAGATGACCAGGATGAAAATAAAATTCAAACGAGAATAGCTGTGTATAAAAAAGAAACCTTACCTGTTGCTGAATACTATGATAAGCAAAGGAAATATTACAGCGTAAATGGGGTTGGTAGCATTGATGAAATTTTTGAATCTATCAAAGTGAAGATAAGCTCCTTTTCTGATTAAGGAGTAATGAGTACACAATCAAACTTCATTGACCACGTAAAATTTTGCTCTAGGTCCGGAAGGGGTGGAGCAGGCTCTGCCCATTTCCGAAAGGAAAAGTTTGTTCCAAAGGGTGGTCCTGACGGCGGTGACGGGGGCAGAGGAGGACACATAATTTTAAAAGGGAATGAACAACTATGGACCTTGTTGCACCTTAAATACCGTAAGCATGTGATTGCGGGTGATGGTAAACCGGGTGAGGGAGGACGAAGATCAGGAGCTGGAGGCGATGACGAAGTATTAGAAGTCCCCATTGGAAGTATTGCAAGGGATTCTAATACCGGAGAGATCAAAGTTGAAATATTGCAACACGGCCAAGAAGAAATTTTGACTCCCGGAGGAAAAGGTGGATTAGGGAATGATCACTTTAAAAATTCTGTCAATCAGTCGCCTCATTATGCTCAACCAGGAGAACCTGGAAAGGAGGAGTGGATAACAGTGGAGCTCAAATTGTTGGCAGATGTCGGGTTGGTCGGATTACCAAATGCTGGAAAGTCAACATTATTGTCCACATTGTCAGCTGCAAAGCCGGAAATTGCTGACTATCCTTTTACCACGTTAACACCAAACCTTGGTGTGATACCCTATCGTGATTATAAATCTTTTGTGATGGCAGATATCCCTGGGATAATTGAAGGAGCAGCTAAAGGAAAAGGATTGGGCACTAGATTTTTAAGACATATAGAACGAAATTCTATTTTGTTGTTTGTTATAACAGCAGACAGTGATAACATTTATAAAGAATATCAAACCTTACTCAATGAATTAAAAAAATACAACCCTGAACTCCTGGATAAAAAAAGATTAATGGCCATCTCAAAATCAGATTTACTTGATGAAGAATTGACTGAACTTATTAGCAAAGAACTACCATCTATTTCTTACTGCTTTATTTCCAGCCTTACAAATCGTGGTTTAGATACATTAAAAGATATGATATGGGATACACTAACCGAATAATGTCATTGTGTCATACTTGCTACGCCTTGGCAAAATAATTGCCGACATTAAGTGTAATTATATATAATACGGAATATGGGAGAATCAAAAGATCAGCAAATAAAAGAACAACAAAGTGATACCTTCAACCAGGAAGAAGGCCAAAACAACATAAAAGAAAAAATCAAAACCAAATCAGAAACATCAGATCAGTTTGAAAATGGCAAAGGGGATAATGTTAAAGATACTGATGAACAGCAAACAAAGAATTCTCAAAAAGAATCCGAAAAAGGTAAAGAAACGGATGAAGTAAGGGATGAATTAGAAGAAGTAAAAAAAGAATTGGAGGAATCGAGAGAAAAGTATTTAAGGCTTTATTCAGAGTTTGAAAATTTTAGAAGAAGAACATCCAGGGAAAAACTGGAGATTATCAGTAATGCCAGCGAATCAGTAATAAAAGATTTGCTTCCTCTAATTGATGACTTTAACAGGGCCCAGGATTCGATTGCTGATGTATCTATTAAAGAGGTGAAACCAATTCGAGAAGGGGTAAAGCTTATTCGAAACAAAATGAATAAGATATTGGATAATAATAACGTAAAGAAAGTAGATATTAGACCAGGTGACAACTTTGATCCGGAAGTACAGGAAGCAATAACACAAGTGCCGGCCCCTAAAGAAGAATTGAAAGGTAAAATCGTCGATGTAATTGAAGCAGGATATAAAATGAATGATAAAGTGATTAGGTTCGCAAAAGTTGTTTTAGGATCATAATGGCAAAGAGAGATTATTACGAAATATTAGGTGTTGATAAATCAGCCAGTAAGGATGAAATAAAAAAGGCTTACAGAAAAATAGCCATTAAATATCATCCGGATAAAAATCCAGGAGATAGCTCAGCTGAGGATAAATTTAAAGAAGCTGCTGAAGCATACGAGGTGCTTAGTAATGATGAAAAGAAGGCTAATTATGACAGGTTCGGTCATCAGGGTGTAGGTGGAGCTGGCGGATTTAGTGGAGGAGGGATGAGTATGGAGGATATATTTTCCCAATTTGGTGACATTTTCAGTGGAGGAAGTCCATTTGAAAGTTTCTTTGGAGGAGGGGGACAGAGCAGAAGGCACGTTAAAAAAGGAACCAACCTTAGAATAAAACTTAAATTAACACTAGACGAAATAGCCAATGGAGTCGAAAAGAAAATAAGAGTTCACAGACTAGTGACGGCTGAAGGTGTTTCTTTCAAATCATGCCCCACCTGTAAAGGTTCTGGTCAAGTGAGAAAAGTAGTGAATACGATGCTGGGGCAGATGGTTTCTTCATCCACCTGTCCAACTTGTAACGGTTCAGGTCAAATCATTGATAAAAAACCATTTGGCGTTGACAATACCGGATTGAAGCAAGAAGAAGAAATCATCAACGTTAAAATACCTGCAGGTGTTGGTGAAGGTATGCAACTCTCGATGAACGGTAAAGGTAATGAAGCACCTGGTGGTGGTGTTCCTGGAGATTTGTTGATCGTTATTGAAGAAATCGAAGATGATCTACTAAAAAGGGATGGCAACAATATTAATTTTGAGCTTTACATAAGTTTTATCGATGCTGCGCTCGGATCTCAGGTGGAAGTGCCCACAATATATGGAAATGTAAAAATAAAAATAGATCCTGGTACACAAGGCGGAAAGATACTTCGCTTAAGAGGTAAAGGATTGCCTGATGTAAATGGATATGGCCAAAGGGGTGATCAATTAATCCATGTTAATGTATGGACACCAAAAAATTTGTCGCGGCATGAGCGTGAACTACTTGAAAGTCTGAGAGGATCAAAGAACTTCGATCCTAATCCAGGTAAGCATGAAAAAGGATTCTTTGAAAAAGTTCGGGAGTTCTTTTAATAATATTCACTTAATAATTACGTTAACCGTAACAAAGCCAACCATTGTGACGTTAGCTGTTTCATGTTAAGGATATTATTCTTAATTATTATTTTTTCCCCTATTTGTCTTAAAGGTCAGTTAAAGAAGTATTATAGCATCGAAGATAACGATGCGTACGATACGGTAACTTTCTCCTTATCAGCAGCTTCCGGTACAAGCTATATAAGAACATCTAATCATGGTGATCCACTGGAGATTTATGGTAATCCGCAATCACAATCTATCCATCCTTCATTTTTCTCTAAGATCAATAATGGTAATTATCATCTATCGCTTGATTTAGAAAATTATAACAGCAGTAGTTTAACGCAGACCATATCCTATAACATCATGAATAGTGGAGAGAGAAAGCAAAAAAATTACTGGAAGTTTTATCTGACCAAGGATAAAATATACGACCTTGACCTTAAATATGGTTTTGGTAGTTCAAACATTGACCTATCCGGCGTACCTATCTCCAATTTTAAAGTAAACACAGGAAGTGCCGATGTATTTATCAGTTATCAAGATCACCTTAAAAACTTATGCTCTATGGATACTTTTATGGTTGAAGTAGATCTGGGAACTTTGGTAACAGAAAAAATTAGTTTATCAAGAGCTCGACATGTAGTAGCTAAGATAGGATTTGGTAGTGCTACTTTAGATTTTAGTACCGACGTTACAGAAAAATGTGATATTAAAGCAACGGTAGGAGCAGGAGGTCTGGTGATAATCTTACCTAAGAACCCCACTCCCATTGAAATAAATATTCACAACTCACCCCTTTGTAACGTGGAAATTTCTAAGGAATTCGAAGAGGTTGAAAAAAATACTTATGTTAACCGCGAGTACTCTGCACATGCAGACAATCTCATGACATTTGATGTTGATGTTGCCTTAGGAAATATTGTTTTCAGGTAAAGCTTAATTCAGCTTCTTATGTGACCCATCACAAAAAGGTTGGTTATTTGTATTTTTGCAAGCACACCATGCTAATTTTTGATCACGTTCAATATTAACTTTAACCGGAGAAAAAGCAGTGCCTTTGTGTGACCCGTCACAATATGGTTGATTATCACTTAATCCACATGAACACCAAAAGTAATTTCCTTTTTTAGTATCCTCTACAATAGGTGATTTCTGAGCAATTTTTGGTTTATCCATTTTAAGATCTAGTTTTGATTATTTTGTAGTAATAAAAATGATTTGATGAATTCATCTATATCGCCATCCAGGACGTTCTGCACATCCGTTCTCTCAACGAGGCTTCGATTGTCTTTGATTAATTTATAGGGATGGAGAACATAATTGCGGATCTGTGAACCAAAATCAATGTTCATTTTAGACCCTTCAATCTCATCCCGTTTTTTATTTCTTTTATCATTTTCTAATTGATAAAGTCGGGATTTTAACATATTGAGTGCTTTTTCTTTGTTCTGGAGTTGCGATCTTTCTTGTTGACACTCAACCACTATTCCAGAAGATGCATGTCTTAAACGAACAGCTGTTTCAACTTTATTTACATTTTGTCCGCCCTTACCACCAGCCCTAAAGGTTTCCCAGGAAATGTCAGAGGGCTTTACTTCAATTTCAATAGAATCATCAATAATTGGATAAGCAAAAACTGAGGCAAAGGAGGTATGCCTTCTTCCACCTGAATCGAAGGGAGATATCCTTACAAGTCTATGGACACCAATCTCTGACTTCAGATTTCCGTAAGCAAAAGTTCCTTGAATTTCAAGCGTAGCAGATTTTATCCCTGCGGTATCCCCTGGTTGCAAGTTAACTTCCTTTACTGTGTAACCGTTTTTCTCACCCCACATAATGTACATTCTCATTAGCATACTGGCCCAGTCCTGGCTCTCCGTACCTCCGGCACCGGGGTTGATCTCAAGCATAGCATTTAGTTGATCCTCTTCATTACTCAGCATACGCTTAAATTCCAATTCACCGGTAAGTTTAACAACGATTTGATATTCTTTATCTACTTCCCCTTCGCTAGCCTCTTTCATTTTAAAGAAATCAAAAAGCACTTCTAAATCCTGGAGTTTGGTGTATAACTCCTCGAAGCTCGTAACCCAGAATTTTTTAGATTTTATTTTTTGAAGCGTTTTCTCTGCCTCTTGCGGTTCAGACCAAAAATCGACTTGAGCGGTCAATGCTTCCTCTTCTTCAATTTCCTTCTTTTTAACATCATAGTCAAAGATACCTCCTCAAGGCTTTAATACGAGCCTTCAAGTCTTTCAACTGGTCTTCTATCATTTCAATTCGTATTTTTTTGGTGCGTATAAAAATCCAAATGCTTCGCAACCTTCCTTGGTATGCTTTCTATGGTGAATATAATGAGCATTTATGATACGTTTGAGGTATGCATTTCGACGGTTGAATTTAAATTTAATCCTTTGATGTACTAAAATGTCATGGAAGATGAAGTAAAAAATTCCATAGGACAATATTCCAAAACCAATGTATTTTAAAATAAACAATCCCTCAATTTCAAAACCCAGAACAATAAGTGTAATTGATGGAATACTAAAAACTAATGCGAAAAGGTCATTACGTTCAAGTGTATGGTGGTGAACTTTATGATGGGACTTATGCCATGACCAGAGGAATCCGTGCATTATATATTTATGTGTTGCCCATGCAACAAGCTCCATCATAAAAAATGTAACCGGAATTAAAGCATAAAGCAGCAAAGTATGACTTTGAATCATTTTAGTAGGACAAAAGCTCGTTTCTTACCTCTTCCATTAACCACATTGGCGTTGAGGTGGCTCCACATATTCCAACAACATCATTTTGAGAGAACCAGTCTTTTTTAAGTTCCTGACATGTTGATATAAAAAATGAACTTTTATTGTTTTCCTTACAAATATTATAAAGGACTTTCCCATTGGACGATTTGGTACCTGAAACAAAAATTATTTTATCAAACTGTTTTGCGAAATCCCTAAGTTCTTTATCGCGATTAGAAACTTGCCTGCAGATTGTGTCATTAGCATTGACCTGGATACCAGCATTGGTTAGTTGCCGGGTGATAGAGTAAAATTTTTCAGTGCTTTTTGTGGTCTGTGAATACAACGTTAATTCTCTTGGAAGGGCTTCCACATCTAATTCATCTATATCCTGAAAGACTACAGCTTTGTTATTTGTTTGACCCATTAAACCAACAACTTCGGCATGACCTGGCTTACCATAAATATATATTGTTTCTTCTTTATCAAAAGAGTTTTTTATTCTGTTTTGAAGCTTCAGGACAACTGGACATGAAGCATCGATCAATTCAAGATTATTTTTAATGGCCAACTCATAAGTCGATGGAGGTTCACCATGCGCTCGTATAAGTACTTTTGAGTCTTTTATATCCTTTAGTTGATCATTGTTAATGATGATCAATCCTTTCTTTTCGAGTCTTTTTACCTCCTCATCGTTGTGTACTATATCACCCAGGCAATATAAAATTCCACATTCTTCGAGAATCTCTTCGGCCATTTCAATGGCGTAGACTACTCCGAAGCAAAAACCGGAATTAGGATCAATATTTACTCTCAAATTCAACATATCAAGAAAACGATTTAGATACTTTTATTGTTTTGGCAGATTTTAATTTCTCATAAGCAAAGATATTCATAATTAACAAAAGCATGGAATAGATTGTGTCTTCTACCGGGATAGTAAAAATCCGTATCCCCAAATTTTCATTATTGTTATACCACACTACCGGATTTTCAATGAAAGAACCGGTTAAAATTCCATTAATCAATAAAAAAGGAACGATATGAAAAAGATAAGTCAATAAAAATTTTTCAATTAACCTGCTTTCCAGATAAATGTAACTGATTATCAAAAATACAGATGTGAAAAGAAAATTGTAAAATGTATAATAATTATGGGAATATATAAGGGCTAAAATTAACAATACCAAAGCCAAAAAAAGCAAAATGTTCTTGCTTACCTTTGGATTTATATCATTTTTGAAAAAATACTTAACACATTCATATATAAATATTGTAGCAAAGGGAACAGTGATAAAGAATAACCATTCCTCGAGTGGTAATCCTAAGAAATATAAGCCAATGGTGTAATCGTCGTTAAATCCCCAAACGCCAATTTTTGTAAAAACAACATCCCAGATCAGGAAGAAAATGGCCGTGATGGTAATTGCAGGGAATATGTATCTGAAATTCTTATAAAAAGTTATTCTACGTTCAAATGAATTTGCCAGTGGATAGGAAATGATTATTAAATGAAGCAGTAAATATAGATACATCCTACTTAGATGTAATTCATTTGGTGCCTGAGATAAGTGCTCGCCAGCAGTGTAAATTTCCTGAGGTCTGCGATTCTTATTCTTTCTTCCATAATTTTGGAAGGCGGGAGGTTCTTTATTTTTGTAAATAGGTTGATATAATAAATATATGCCAAATATACCCCTGACCTTGCACCTTTAGGAAGTCTTTTAATACCTTCTAACGCGAGTGAAAAATCATTTTCAATGTCTTTCTCTATCAATAATTTATCCTTTCTTGTGAATTCCCTGAAATTAACTTCGGGGAAATAAATCCTTCCTCTCTCCTGTAAGTCACTTTTTACATCTCTAAGAAAATTGACTTTTTGAAAGGCAGAACCCAGTGCCTTAGCATACATCTCGAGTTGATTGTACATATTTACATCACCTTCGCTGAACACTTTTAAACACATTAATCCTACTACCTCCGCAGATCCGTATATATATTTTTTATATTGACTCACTGAGTATTTTTCATTGTATAAATCCATTTCCATACTCTCCAAAAAAGATTCTATTAAATGGCGATCTATGGAATATTTATTTACAGCCCACTGAAATGAGTGGAGTACCGGGTTCATACTGATTCCCTCGGCAATGGATTGATAGGTATCCTCTCTAAAATCTTTTAAAAGTTTGTGCTTATCAAATTCATGAAAGGTATCGACTATCTCGTCTGCACATCTTACAAATCCATAAATTGCGTAAATAGCAGCATGATATTTTTTTTGTAGTGTCGATATACCCAGAGAGAAAGAGGTGCTGTAGTTTCTGGTTATTATTCTACTGCATTTTATGGTAGTATTTCCGTAGAGATCATTCATTAGGTTTAAATTAATAAGTTTACGAAATACAGCATTTAATTCATATTATATTGTTTGGAAATGAGGTTAGCCACTACCTGACCTGATATAATCGCCGGAGGCACACCTGGACCTGGTACCGTCAGCTGACCTGTATGGAATAAATTTTTCAGCTTTTTACTTTTAATACTTGGCTTTAATACCGCAGTCTGCATGAGTGTGTTGGCTAATCCGTATGCATTACCCTTAAAAGAGTTATAATCACTCTTAAAATCACTTAAACAATAACTTTTATTCACTATAACATGATTAGAAATATCTTGTTTTGTATAAGCTTCTAACCGACCCATGATTTTTTTATAATACTTCCACCTGGTTTCTTCTGCATCATCTAATCCTGGTGCAATTGGCACCAAAATGAACAGGTTTTCACAATTTTTTGGGGCGACTGAGTCATCAGTTTTTGATGTTGCTGACACATAAAACAATGGATCTGAAGGCCATGAAGGCTTCTGATAAATCTCACGCGCATGCCGGTTGAAATCTTTGTCAAAAAAGAGATTGTGGTGAAGCAGATTGTCAATTTTTTTATTTACCCCTAAGTAAAAAATTAGGCTGGAAGGAGCCATTGTTCTGGAATCCCAATAACGTTCAGAGTAGTTACGATCATTATCTGGTAATAATTCCTGATCAAAATGATGATAATCGGAAGCATTTACAAAAACATCAGCCTCTATAATTCTTTTGGTTGTTTCTATTCGTCTTATCTCGTTATTTTTTGTTTCTACCTTTTTAACTTCCTCATTGCAGGTTATAACAACATTTTGCCTCTTGGCTACTTCAGTCATGGCTTCAGCAATTTTATGCATGCCCCCTTTTGGATACCAGGTACCTAAAGCAATATCTGCATAATTCATCATACTATATAGTGCAGGTGTGCTTTTAGGTGTACCTCCTAAAAACAACACTGGAAATTCCATCAACTGCCGTAGATACTCATTTTTAAAGTAATGCCTCACATGACTGGACATGCTTTGGAAAATGTTCATTTTTAAAAGCCCTTTCAAAACTTTAAAATTAACAAATTCCAGCAAACTCAAACTAGGCCTGAATACCAGGTCTTTCATCCCTACCCGGTACTTTTCACCAGCTTGTTTAATAAATTGATCTAACTTAACTCCGCTGCCTTTTTCTATAGCATCAAATTTTGATTTTAGCTCCTCAAAACCGGCTGGAACGTCTAATGTAAAATCTTCAAAAACAACTTTATAAGAAGGATCTAATCGTTTAAGATCATAAAAGTCTGATACCTTATAACCAAATTTGTGGAAATAATCCTCAAATACGTCAGGCATCCAATACCAACTTGGTCCCATATCAAATCGAAAACCATCAATTTGGAGCAGCCTTGCCCTTCCTCCAGGCTTGTCATTTTTCTCAATTAGTTCCACCTCAAAACCGGCTTTCGCTAAAGAGGACGAAGCCACTAATCCAGAAAAGCCAGCGCCGATTACACAAGCCTTTCTTCGAATTTTAGTCATATATTAATTTTTATACGCATAAGGCTTTAGCATGTCTTTTAATTCTTTTCTTGCAATATGGATTCTGTTTTTCACGGTTCCAATGGGGATGTTTAATCGTTTTGCGATTTCATGATACTTAAAGCCATTGAAATGCATTAAAAACGGAATCCTGTAATTTTCAGCTAATTTATTTATCGCTTCATCAATATCATCTATTGCAAAATTAGAATATGCTAAATTATTAATGTTTGTTTCAGAACTATTTATGTAATGAAGATTATCTGTAGTATCTATGAATGTGTTTCTTCTCATCATTCTTTGATAATTAGTAATGAAAGTATTTTTCATTATGGTGTAAAGCCATGCTTTTAAGTTTGTTCCGGTTTCGAATTTTTCTTTATTGATATAGGCTTTTAACATGGTTTCCTGAAGTAAATCGTCTGCATCTTCAGTGTCTTTTGTCAGTTTTAACGCAAAAGGTTTTAGGGATCCAGAAAGTTGGTCTATGGCGTAAGTAAATTCAAGTGAAGTCATAAGGTTTCATTTTGTTGAATCAAACTTAAACAAAATCAATTCAAGACCAAAAAATTCGTTTAACTTTTAATATTAAATAATCTACAGAATTAATGAATTTAAATATATTGTGGAATAAAAGTTTAACTTTTCACGCTTTTAACTGAACATTATCGGGATGATGGAAACCTGTTCGTTTAATTTTTATTAAGCCTGTATTACAGCATTATATTCTTTTATGTACGCATTATCTTCAACAAACTGGATTAATTCATCAATTTTGTTGAAGATTGTCATGTTCTCAGGTAATTGAAGATCTTGCCCAACCACTTGGTAACCACTTAGCAATATTTGTGATTGAGGAAATTGCTCTGCAAGGTTGTTTAGATAAGTCTGTATATAATCCTGTCCTGGACAGTTAGTAATTATCGTAAGTAAAAAATCTGGTTTGTGTATTTTATATACTTCATCAAGGTCTTTCAGTGGTAATGATTGACCAAGATAATAAGCATGATTTTGCCTGGACTTAATGATATAATTGGCGAATAATAAACTCAATTCATGCAACTCTCCTTCCGGTAAGAAAAGCATGTACTTTCTGCTTTTATTTTTGATTGATACAAATTGTCCATCGATAGAGACTATCAGTTTCTGACGGATAAGATTTGTTATGAAGTGTTCCTGCGCCGGATTTATGGCACCTGTTTGCCAAAGGATTCCAATTTTTGATAAAAAAGGATAGATTATGTTTAACATCGTTTTCTCAAATCCTAACTTTAAAATGTTAGTAGAAATGATTTTTTCAAACCTATCCTCATCCAAATCAACCATTGATATGGTTAATGCATGTATTTGTTCAGGAAATCTTAAGTTATTTTCCGTTAGTTTTATTACTTCCCGCTGCATCTCCCCGGCACTCATAATAGCTATCTTGGATATTTTAAATCCGTAATCCTTTAGTAAGGATACATTCAATATGAGTTTCAGATCATAATCGTCATAATATCTGATATTTGTTGGTGTTCGCTTAGGTTCTATTAATGAATATCTTTGCTCCCATATCCTAATGGTATGAGCTTTTATGCCTGATAAATGTTCTAGATCTTTTATTGAAAATGTGCTCATGCCCACGATTTTGTCTAAGTGAGTAACCCAAACAAAACTTAAAATGTTCGAATTTAATTAAACAAGATGTACAGGTTAAACAAACCAAAAAAAATTACCTGGGCGGCTAAAAACCAGGTCACCAATTTATTATTACTCCTGGGCTTGAAACGATAAAATAAAAAGAACATTATCAGACCGGTAGATGCCCAACCTAGATAATTGAAAAATGGAGCTTCCCCGTTCATTTCCCAAATCCAGTAGTTTAATTCTATGGCTATCGGTTCAATTAAATAATCCAGCAGCACCAAAACAACAACGGACAATATTAATCTGAAATAAAAATTTGGAATGTTTTGAAAAATCATACCAATAGCATACACAAGACCAGCCCACGTAAACCCAAGTGTGATCGGAACTCCGAGAATATGGAGCCCCAGGATATTTGTGTAATGGTATTCACCAAAAATTATTCCTGTCCTGACACCTATAATTTCCACAATCAAACCCAGAAGAAATATTATGATAAGTAAAATGAGCAACCTTGAATTAATATTTGTATCGAAGGATAGCATCAATAGTACAGAAAGTATAATTGTGTAAGGACTCAGGCTTAGAAAAATAGGATGAAGTACATCTACATTATAGCCAACCACACCTACAAGATGTATAATGATTAAAACTAAACCTGCTATTTTATCCCTGGTAAGCAAACACGAACTTTTCAAAAGTCAAGATGACAATTTGTCCATCCTGCATCAAATCTGCTATTATATTTTTTATAGAATTCAATGGCTGGTTTATTCCAATCTAAAACCTGCCACATAATGCCGGTACAGCCTCTTTCTTTGGCTACTGATATTACCTTATCAAATAGTCTTGACCCTATCCCCATGCCTCGTTTTGATTGCGTAACGATTATATCTTCCAGGAATAGTCTGATGCCTTTCCATGTACTGTATCTCAGATAATAAAGGGCCAGTCCTACAATGACGTGGTCACTTTCAGCTACATAAAATTCATATATCGACTTTATTTTGAAATCTTCCAACATCATTTCCTCAGTATTTAGAACCTCATCCAGTGACTGCTCGTAATTAGCCAATTCTTTTATTAATTTTAATGCTGCAGGGATATCACTTTCCTTGCCTTTTCGGATAATTACATCCATGCTATTTAATTATTTGAGAAAAGCCAAGATAGGGATGTAATGTTTTCGGGATATTAATCCTATCTTCCTGAAAATTATTTTCTAGTAATGCTGCAAGTACCCTGGGAATTGCCAGAGCACT
This sequence comes from uncultured Roseivirgaceae bacterium, assembly GCA_964429655.1. Classification (GTDB taxonomy): domain Bacteria; phylum Bacteroidota; class Bacteroidia; order Cytophagales; family Cyclobacteriaceae; genus CAYSCZ01. Next base: position 5,671 of record CAYSCZ010000043.1, on the reverse strand, counting down.
ACCATTGAGCGTATGAGCATATCTTTTAGCTTTATTTCCTTTGATCCGGAGTTTCAGACGATTTGACTGGTAAGTTTCAAAATTACTTACCGAGCTAACTTCCAGCCACCTTGCCTGTCCGGCAGCATAAACTTCAAAATCATAGGTGATTGCAGAAGTAAATCCAAGGTCTCCTCCACATAATCGTAAAATCCTATACGGGAGTTGAAGGGATTGAAGTAATTGCTCTACATGACTCATCATTTCCTTTAAAGCATCATGGGAACGATCCGGGTCTGAAATCTGGACAATCTCTACTTTATCAAATTGGTGTAATCTGTTCAATCCTCTAACATGTGCGCCCCAGCTTCCGGCTTCTCTTCTAAAGCAAGCTGAGTAACCGACAGTTTTTACAGGTAAATCTTCCAATTTAATGATCATATCACGGTAAACATTTGTGATGGGCACTTCTGCAGTTGGTATTAGAAACAATTCTTCATTTTTCAATTCATACATTTGCCCCTCTTTATCAGGTAATTGGCCGGTTGCATAACCACTATCTTTATTAATGAGAAGGGGCGGTTGGATTTCCTTATATCCTTGGGCTAGTGCCTCATCTAAAAAATAGTTTATCATACCTCTAATTAAACGCGCACCCTCGTTTTTATAGAAAGGGAATCCTGCACCCGTCACTTTATTACCCAAATCAAAATCAATAAGATCAAAATTTTTACATATATCCCAATGAGGTGTTGGCTTTGATAGTTTTGGCAATTCTTCAACCTGGGAAATCACCTCATTATCTTCAGCGGATTTTCCGGATGGTACTAGCTGATTTGGTACATTTGGTATATTAAGCAGGGCAACTTTTAATTCATTCTCTATTATGTTCAGGTCTTTTGCTAATTCTTTAGACTTTATTTTGAATTGAGATGATTGTTCTTTCTTTGAATTGGCCTCTTGAATTTTTCCTGTTTTAAAAAGATTTCCGATTTCTTTTGCTATTGCATTCGCAGAATTAAGTATTTGATCATATTCGTTTTGGAGGCTTTTCCGTTTATCATCCAGATCAATTAAATGTTCAATTTTTCCCTCTAAACCATCAATACCTCTTTTGTTTAATCTGTCTATTATATTTTCTTTGTTCTTTCTTATTAGTGATAATTCAAGCATTATTAAATTTGTTAATAATAGTTTGTCCGGCAAAATAAGGGTATCTCCGTTATTTATCCCTAATGGTTATTTTTTTTAATAATATTTGTTTTATAGGTAAGGTTGGAATAACATTGCGTGTCATTATAGCATTGATAGACAATCATACCTTTTCTTAATTTTTATATATTCATACAACAATAGTTTTTAACAAATTAATTAATCCCATTTATATCTCATGTTCAGTATTGATGATTTGAGCGTCAGGCTATTATCGGAATTAAAAGAAATTGCAGAAACCCTCGGAATAAAAAATTACAAACGTATAGCCAAGAAGGAACTCATTTACAAAATATTAGATCATCAGGCTTCCCTGCCTGAAGAAGAATTACAAAGCAAAAAAGAATTAATGTCTATGAAATCAGATCAAGAAGAAATTAAAAGAGAGAACGTTACTGAAAACACAGAATCTGATACTTCCAATGAAGAAAGTGCCGAAGAGTTATTAGAGTCACTAACCCTTGACATCGATAAGTCAATAGGTGACATCGCAACAGAAGAAATCAATACAGTAGAAAATACAGCGGATCACAAATCTTCGGAAAATGATCAGAAAGAAGAGCGCAAAAACACCTCGAACACCAAGGAAGAAAAAGGCAAAAAAAGTGATAGACAGGAAAAAGGCAAAAAGAGTCAGTATAATGCCATCATAAAAGATTTTGATGGTATCATCGAAAACGAAGGCGTACTGGAAATTATGCAGGATGGTTATGGATTCCTTAGATCCAGTGATTACAACTACCTCGCCAGCCCGGATGATATTTATGTATCACCATCTCAAATAAAATTATTTGGATTAAAAACAGGAGACACCGTTAAAGGGCAAATCAGACCACCTAAAGAAGGTGAAAAATACTTTGCACTTTTACGAGTAGAAACTGTAAATGGGAAAACAACTGAGGAAATCAGGGATAGGGTATCATTTGAATATTTAACCCCGCTGTTCCCTGAACAGAAAATAAATTTGAGTACTTCAGCCGGGAACTACTCAACAAGGATTTTAGACCTTTTCGCGCCTATTGGCAAAGGTCAAAGAGGTATGATAGTAGCACAGCCAAAGACCGGCAAAACAGTATTATTAAAAAATGTGGCTAATGCGATCGCTGAAAATCACCCCGAATGTTTTTTAATAGTATTACTTATTGACGAACGTCCCGAAGAAGTTACCGATATGGCCAGGAGTGTCAAGGCGGAAGTTATTTCCTCTACTTTTGATGAGCAGGCAGAAAGACATGTTAAAGTTGCAGGTATTGTTTTAGAAAAAGCAAAAAGAATGGTTGAATGCGGTCATGATGTGGTCATTCTGTTGGATTCTATTACCAGGCTTGCTCGAGCGCATAACACTGTAGTTCCCTCTTCAGGAAAGATTTTATCCGGAGGTGTAGATGCCAATGCGCTACACAAACCTAAAAGATTCTTTGGAGCCGCAAGAAATGTTGAAAACGGAGGTTCCTTAACCATCATAGCAACGGCACTTATTGAGACTGGTTCTAAAATGGATGAAGTAATATTTGAGGAGTTTAAAGGAACCGGTAATATGGAACTGCAACTGGACAGGAAACTTTCTAATAAAAGAGTATACCCCGCCATTGATGTTCCGGCTTCCGGAACCAGGAGAGAGGATCTGTTGCTGGATAAAAATGAGCTCTCCCGAATCTGGATACTAAGAAAATTTATGGCAGATATGAATTCTAATGAAGCAATGGAATTCCTGCTTGAAAAGATGAAAGGAACCAGGAATAACGAAGAATTTTTGATATCAATGAATGGCTAAATGACAATATGTCATTATTGCCACCCTCATATCTTATTGGCACACCCATTGTTACTAATATAGTTCTAATATTTGTAGAACACTAATTTTATAGAAATGGGTAAAATTATAGGAATAGATTTAGGTACTACTAACTCATGCGTATCGGTTATGGAAGGTAATGAACCTGTCGTTATACCGAATAGTGAGGGTAGACGAACGACGCCCTCCATAGTTGCATTTTTGGATGGTGGTAAAGGTGAAAGAAAGGTTGGTGATCCAGCCAAACGACAGGCGATTACAAATCCTCAAAATACAATCACCTCAGTTAAACGATTCATGGGCAAAAAATATCCTGAAGTCACCGAAGAAAGAAAGTCCGTTTCATATACACTGGAACATGGTACTAATGATACGGTAAGGATAAACGTAGGAGACAGAAACTACACCCCACAGGAAATCTCTGCTATGGTCCTTCAAAAAATGAAATCAACGGCAGAGGATTATCTTGGCACAGATGTAAATGAAGCAGTTATAACTGTTCCTGCATATTTTAATGATGCAGAAAGACAGGCTACCAAAGAAGCCGGAATAATTGCCGGTCTAGATGTCAAAAGAATCATTAACGAACCAACCGCAGCATCCTTGGCATATGGTCTTGATAAGAAGAATAAGGATATTAAAATCGCGGTTTATGACCTTGGAGGAGGTACTTTTGATATCTCAATTCTTGAATTAGGTGATGGTGTCTTTGAAGTTAAATCAACAAATGGTGATGTTCACCTGGGTGGTGATGATTTCGATTCAGTTATCATTAACTGGTTGGCTGAAGAATTTAAATCTGATGAAGGAATAGATCTAAGAAAAGATCCTATGGCGCTTCAACGGCTTAAAGAAGCAGCTGAGAAAGCAAAAATAGAATTATCCAGCTCCACAAGTACTGAAATTAATTTGCCATACATCATGCCGGTTGATGGCATCCCAAAGCACCTTGTAAGATCGCTCTCAAGATCAAAGTTTGAGCAATTATCTGATGATTTGGTCAGGAGATCATTAGAACCTTGCAAAAAAGCACTAAATGATGCAAGTATGTCTCCATCAGATATCGATGAAGTCATACTCGTTGGAGGGTCAACCCGTATTCCAAAAATTCAGGAAGAGGTGGAGAAATTTTTTGGTAAAAAACCATCAAAAGGAGTTAATCCCGACGAGGTCGTGGCAATTGGAGCAGCCATACAAGGGGGTGTTTTAACAGGAGAAGTTAAAGATGTGCTGTTATTGGATGTAACACCGCTATCATTAGGTATTGAAACACTTGGCGGTGTATTTACAAAATTAATCGAGTCAAATACAACCATACCAACTAAGAAGTCTGAGGTATTCTCGACTGCGGCTGATAGTCAACCTTCAGTTGAAATACATATCCTCCAGGGAGAACGACCCATGGCAAAGGATAATCGATCTATTGGTAGATTTCATCTGGATGGAATCCCACCAGCACCCAGGGGTGTACCTCAAATAGAGGTAACATTTGACATAGATGCCAACGGGATTTTAAATGTTTCAGCGAAAGATAAAGGCACTGGCAAAGAACAAAAGATCAGGATCGAGGCTTCTTCCGGATTAAGTGAGGACGAAATCGACAAAATGAAAAATGAAGCCAAAGCAAATGCAGATCAAGATAAGCAACAAAAAGAGAAAATCGATAAAATTAATTCTGCAGACTCATTAATATTCCAGACTGAAAAACAACTTAAAGAGTTCGGTGATAAGCTCTCTGCCGATAATAAATCTAAAATAGATGCTGCGCTTAATAAGCTTAAAGAGTCGCATAAAAGTCAGGAAGTGGCAGCGATAGATACTGCCATCAACGAGCTTAACAACGCCTGGCAGGCTGCTTCGCAAGATATCTATCAGGCTCAACAAGCAACCGGACAAGACGAAAGCGCTGATCAATCAACTCCCGGCAGCGAACCAACCGACACGGCTGAGGGTGGCACATCTAGCAATGACGATGTTTCTGATGTGGAGTATGAGGAAGTTGATGATAAAAAATAATTCCTAATATTTTGTAAAATATAAAAGCTCCATAGTATATCCATGGAGCTTTTTTTTACCAGGTGGTCCCTTTTAACTCACGGGTGGCCCTCATAATATCCCTTCTACTCACCTGGCCTTTTAAGACGCCATCTTTAACCACCGGAAATCTTCTGTAATTCGTTTTTAAAAATTCATTGGCCACATCAAGAATGTCCTTATCCACATCTATTGTCCTAATATCTGTTGACATAAAGTTTTCAACCAGTCCTTTATCATTAGGTTGGTTATGATATGCGGAATCGACAAGGATCCTTAAGCAATCTTTTTCTGAAAGCACGCCCACTAATTCTCCTTTACTATTGAGTACAGGCCCACCCGATATTCTTTTCTCAAGCATAATATCAATTGCATCCGATATTTCCTGATCCGGTGTAAATGATATCAATTCTTTGGCCATATACTTAGCTACTGATTCATATTTTGGTAGAGCTTTTTCATCTGTTGTTTCTTTTCTTCCTGTAAAGTTCATATTAATTTTTTTTGGAAAATGTCCTATAATATAGTGTGAAATTGCTAAATATCAAAAAAAAACACCTTATGAAAAAATATTTGAATTTATTTATACTTTTTATGCCAATAGTGTCCTAAACATTTGGTATTTATAAGAAAGATAAGTCAAATTGAGTC
>CAYSCZ010000042.1:0-29150 GCA_964429655.1 uncultured Roseivirgaceae bacterium | reverse complement strand
TGATTTGAAGTGATTTAACCATGTAATAGAAAGTCTAATGACAATTCTGGGTTAACCACTCAGCCTTGCCGCATCCCTGCCCACATTAGCCTGCCGCTGGCCAAAGCCTACCACGCTCAAGGCTTTACATTCCTGGCCCGGCTCCTTTGCCCGATTTTTCTACAAGTATTACTTTTCTAATAAAAACCATCTTCATCGCTTTTTCTTTTTTATTGATTATCTTTTCTTTTTAAATAATCACGAAGTTATGATGCGTTTTAATTACATGCTGGCTTTCGCAATTACAATAATTTTTAGTCAGTGTCAGTTTACAGGTGATGGGAATGGTTCAAAAACTAAATTGCCAAAAATCGCTATTGCCGGATTGGGGATAGAGTCCAGTACTTTTTCGCCGGCAGTTACCCATGAAGAAGCATTTCATGCTAAAACAGGAAAGGATATTTTTTCTTTTTATCCGTTTTTTTCACAGGACCCGAGCCTCATAAAAAGTGCGGATTGGATTCCAACCCTAAGGGGCAAAGCCCTGCCCGGTGGCATTGTATCCAGGGAAGCATATGAATCGCTAGTGGATAAAACCCTGGAACTGCTAAGAAAAAATAAGCCATACGACGGCCTATTTTTGGATATCCACGGTGCCATGAGTGTAGTTGGTCTTGATGATCCCGAGGGAGATTACATCAAAAGGATAAGGAAGGTTATTGGAAAAAATACAATTATTTCAACCTGCATGGACCTACATGGAAACGTATCCCCAAGACTTGCCAAGCATACGGATCTAATGACCTGCTATCGGATGGCACCCCATGAAGATGCGTTGGAGTCAAAAAAAAGAGCTGTGACTAACCTTTTGGAAAGAATACAAAATGGCGAAGGCAAGCCTCAATATAAAGTCTGGATACCTGTGCCAATATTACTACCCGGTGAAAAGACCAGTACCAGGATTGAGCCGGCGAAAAGTCTCTACGCCCGGGTGGCACCGGCAACAAAACAACCAGGCATCATAGATGCAGCTATCTGGGTGGGTTATCCCTGGGCGGATGAACCTAGAAACCATGCGGTTGTGATGGTAACCGGAGATAACAAAGATGCAGTAACCAGTACGGCTGAAGATCTGGCCAGAAGTTTCTGGGAGGTTAGAAAAGAATTTAAGTTTGTTGCGCCGGTAGCCTCACTGGAAGAGAGTCTTGATATGGCTTTGCGGCATGAAAAACCTCCTTTCTTAATCAGCGATATGGGCGATAACCCAACGGCAGGCGGTGCTGGGGATGTTACCTGGACACTTAAGGAAATTCTGGAAAGACCGGAATTTAAGTCACCGGACGGGCCATCTTTGATCTATGCTTCTATACCAGGCCCTGATCTTGTGGAAAAAGCTTTGGTTGCAGGCGTCGGTAGTGAAGTTTCCGGGACTGTAGGAGCCATGGTAGATGATAGATACGCCCCTCCCATTGAGTTATCAGGCATCATAACAGCGATAGAGCAGGGAGATGTACATGCACAGATGGAAGTGGTTGTGAAAGTTGGAAGTGTTCATGTGATTGTAACCAAAAAAAGGAAACCCTATCACAAAGTAAAAGACTTTACACGATTAGGCCTAAATCCCGGAGAAACAGATATTGTTGTTGTTAAGATCGGTTATTTAGTCCCTGAATTATATAACATGAAAAATGGATGGATAATGGCACTAACACCAGGAGGTGTGGATCAGGATTTAGAGCGCCTGAAATACACAAGAATAAAAAGGCCAATGTTTCCTTTTGATAAAGACATGAAAGACCCCGACTTAAGTGCCAGACTAATCCCTTCTTCTGATGAAATCTAATTTTTACACCCAATGGATATATATTTTCATTAGCACAGATTATATCAAATTTACTATGTTTAAAAGTTTAAAATAATTGCGGATGATGAGATTAAAATTATTGTTTGGCCTGATTTTATTGAGTTATGCAGTCTTAGCGCAGAAAGAGATAACTTTTAACGATATCTTATTAAATGACACCTTTAAAGAGGAATCTGTTTACAACGTTAACTGGATGAATGATGGCCGGTTTTACACTACACTAGAAGGAAACAAGATATCCAAATATGATGTCACAACAGGTCAACACATTGAAATCCTTGTAAATGGAGATGATTTAGACCTGAAAATTGATGAGTATAAATTCAATAGTGATGAACGTAAGGTGTTGCTCATGACCGAAAGGACATCAATATACAGAAGGTCTTATGAGGCTGTATTTTACATTTATGATCTTGAAACGGGTATATTAAAGAAACTTTCAGAAAATGGGAAACAAAGTTATGCCACTTTTTCACCGGATTCGAAGATGGTAGCTTTTACACGGGACAATAATCTTTTTTATGTGGCTTTGGAAGAGATGAAAGAAATCCGGGTCACAATGGATGGCGAATTCAATAAAATCATTAATGGCAGTTCGGATTGGGTTTATGAAGAAGAATTCAGCATTACAAAAGCATTTTTTTGGTCTCCGGATAGTGAAAAAATTGCGTTTTTGAAATTTGATGAAAGCGGGGTTCAAGAATACACCATGCAACGCTGGAATAATGGAGACTTGTATCCTGAAAATTATAAATTTAAATATCCAAAAGCCGGGGAAGCTAATTCTAATGTTAATGTTTATATTTTTAATCTCAATACAGAGAAAAAAACAGAAATGGACATTGGGGATGATGAAGATGTTTACATACCCAGAATGATGTGGACTAAAAACCCTGAATTGCTTTCTGTTCTAAAGCTCAACCGTCTGCAGAATAGATTGGATATTATCCATGCCAACACATCAAATGGCGAATCGGAAATAATTTTTACTGAAAGGTCAAACACTTATATAGATCTGAACTATTGTGATGATTTAATGTATTTGGATGATGGTGCGTATTTCATATTTTCAAGTGAAAGGGAAGGAAATAAGCATTTCTATCTACATCGCATGAATGGACAACTGGTCCAGAAAATTACGCAGGGTGATTATGAAGCGGAGTCATTGGTGAAGGTTGATCAGGATTCAAGGAGACCTGCTTTATATTATATTTCAACGGAGGTCTCTCCGCAGGAAAGGCATTTTTATAAAGTGGAACTCACGGGCAAGCGTAAAAGAAAACTTAGTCTGGATTCCGGTGTCAACAGCGTGGATATGAGCCCTGATGCCAAATATTATTTAATCTACAATAGTAATCATGAACAACCACTTAAAGTAAGCTTATTTGAAACCAGGAAAAACAACCTCATAAAAGTTTTAAAGGATAATGAACAACTGGCAGAGAATTCAAAAGCATACAATTTGCAATCAAAGGAATTCTTCCGGTTTAAGACCATAGATGACACTTTTTTAAATGGATACATGATCAAGCCCGCTGACTTTGATAGCACGAAATCTTATCCGGTTTTAATATATCAGTACAGTGGTCCGGGCTCACAAAATGTTAAAAAATCATGGGGTGGCAGTTTTTATTATTGGCATCAGATGCTTGTTCAAAACGAATATATAGTAGTAGTTATTGACACCAGGGGTACCGGTGGAAGAGGGGCAGACTTTAAAAAGATGACCTACAAAAATCTAGGCAAACTTGAGGTTGAGGACCATATAGAAGGGGCTAAGTATCTTTCTTCTTTACCTTTTGTAGATGATGAACGAATAGGCATTTGGGGTTGGAGTTATGGAGGATATATTTCTTCATTGGCACTTTTTAAAGGGGTAGATTATTTCAAAACAGCTATTGCAGTAGCTCCTGTCACCAACTGGAGATTTTATGACACCATTTATACCGAAAGGTACTTGCAGCGTCCACAGGATAATCCCTCAGGATACGATGCCAACTCACCCATTACGTATGCCAACAAACTGGAAGGAAATTTTTTATTGGTTCACGGAACCGGAGACGATAATGTCCATTTTCAAAATACAGTTGCACTACAAAATGAATTGATTAAGTCTGGAAGTCAATTTGAAACTTTTATTTATCCTGATAAAGCTCATGGTATCAGGGGTGCACATACCAGGAAACATTTATATAAAATGATGACAAACTTTTTACTGGAACACTTATAGATTATTATGACATGGAGCCTGATTATCTGGTGGTTCTCAATCCTAAGGCCGGTAATGGTCGCTCAAGCCGAATAGCCGGTAAACTATTCAGCTACCTCACAGATAAAGGCTTATCTTTCGAAGTGATAAAGACGTTTGGTGGCCTCAGGAAAAACGAAAAAATAAAATCATTTTCCAGAGGTATACATGAGACCATCGTTATCGGTGGTGATGGTACGCTGAATGAGGTGATTAACTCGTCCAACCTTGATCATACGATCATTTCAATCATTCCTGCGGGTACTGGAAATGATTTCCAGAAAAATATTAAAACGGGAGCTTCATTAAAAGAAAAATTTGAAACCATAATCAATGGTGTGACAATGAAGATTGATGTCGGTATTTGTAATGAGTACAAATTTATTAATGGTGTTGGGATTGGGTTTGATGGCCAGATTGTGTGGGAGATGCTAAATAACCGTACCATCCTGAGTGGCCATGCCGCCTATTACTATCATGTGATCAAGATATTGTCCAGTTACAGAGAGAAAAGTTTCAGTTACCGGATAGACAATACTGAAGTTAATAGAAAACTGATACTGCTAACCATTGCTAACGGGACAACCTTTGGGGGTGGCTTCAGGTTAACACCACACGCAAAACTTGAGGATGGTAAGTTAGCAGTATGCGAGATTGGGAAACTAAGCCCCAAACGAAGGTTCCTTAATTTATACAGACTAAAAAATGGATCTCATAACTACCTAAAAACTGTAAACTTCTATTCTACCGAGCGCATAATTGTCAATAACAATGAATCGGGCTTAGTAGCCCACATCGATGGCGAGCTCCTGGGAGAACCTCCCTTCGATATCGGAATTATTCCTCGCAAGCTAAAGGTTAGGGTCCAAGCTAAAGGATAATCATTTAGCGTTTACTGATTGGTTTGAGCGAGCTTTTTTTATAAATTCTGATGTAGAAATATACGGATATACCAATAATTATAATTGCTATGAATTGGGAATGGGAAAGCCATTCATCCACAATAAAACCTCTCCTCAGGTCACCTCTAAATATTTCTATTATTCCTCGTCCCATTGAATACATGATGAGGTATAGGAAGAATAATTGTCCTTCAAACCTTTTGTGTCTTTTAAACATTAACAGAACCATCAAAATAAGTAGCAACAAAGTAACGCTATATAGCTGCGTCGGATGTAAGGAAGTATGGAGCGGTGCTTTAGATAGCTCATTTGCAAAAGTAATGCTGAAAGGCCCCTCAGAGGGAATGCCATAACAACAGCCAGCAAAGAAGCAACCCATCCTACCAAAAGCATGGACAATTACTGTGGTTATTGCAATTAGGTCAAGCATGCTAAGAACAGGCAATTTATTTTTTCTGAAAAACCATATTACTGATGGAACGGCAAACAACAACGATCCATAAAATACAAATCCTGTCCTGAACTTATGAAGCATATTTGAAGGCGGGTTGAAATAGAAAGAGGGTTCTTCAAGATAAAAAAATAATTTCCCTCCAAAGAAAGCCATGGCGATGGTGAGAATAGCCAAACTTTGGATAGTATCTTTTTTTACACCCAATTCCTTATTGGCGGTGTGTGACAGGTAGAGATATCCTGAAAAAGCACCGAATGCGATTAAAAATCCATAAGTATAAATAGAAACATCACCCAGCTCGAATAATTTTGGATGCATATTAAAACCATATTTTTATTTAAATAAAGTTAAATACATAATTCATAATATTATTCAAATATTGAATTCTTCTAAATAAAGAAACCTCAAGTAAAACTTGAAGAATAGATTATATACAAACGAAAAGTGATTATATTAACTAAATAAAACAATAAACAAACATGCCTGACGATTCATCCCCATCCGGTTCGATAAAGCGATTAACAAAAAAAGAAATATCAAGAACTTTACTTCTGGAAGCAGCCTGGGAGGTTGTTAATCAGGTAGGTGGTATCTATACCGTGCTACGATCCAAAGCGCCTACCATGACAAAAAAGTGGGGCAATAACTATTGTTTGATTGGTCCATACTTTTATCATAATGCCATCTCAGAGTTTGATCCCATAGAGCAATCGTCAGATCCGTTTTTCCAGGCGGTTCTAAAAATGAGGGAGCTGGGTTATGAAGTTCATTATGGCCATTGGTTAGTAACAGGCCGACCAAGGGCCATCTTACTTAACCAGGGCAGTATTTGGAGCCAACTGGCAGACATAAAATACCGGTTATGGGAAAAACATGGCATATCCACCCCGGGAGATGATCAACTGGTTAATAATGTTGTTGCTTTTGGTGAATTAGTGAGGATTTATTTATCCATACTTACTGATCAGTCCATAACCACTAAAAATGTTGTGGCCCATTTTCATGAGTGGATGGCGGGTTCAGGAGTAGCTGATATTAAAAGGGATAAACTAAATGTAACCACTGTATTTACTACCCATGCAACCTTACTAGGCCGGTATCTGGCCATGAATGATCCTCAGTTTTATGATCATCTGCCTTTCCTGGATTGGGTAAAGGAAGCCAATCATTTTAATATTCAGGCAAACGTGGGCATTGAACGGGCTGCTGCCCACTCCTGTGATATATTCACCACAGTTAGCGAGGTTACTGCCAAAGAATGTAAACATCTTATTGGTCGAACCCCGGATGTGGTACTACCTAATGGAATAAATAATCAAAGGTTTGAAGTCTTACACGAGTTTCAAAACCTCCACCAGGAGTATAAGCTCAAGATCCATCAATTTACGATGGCCCATTTCTTCCAGAGCTATACTTTTAGTCTGGATAAGACTTTGTATTTTTTTACCTCAGGCCGCTATGAATATTTAAACAAAGGTTATGATTTAACATTGGAGGCCCTGGCAAGATTGAATCAGAGGTTAAGGGACGAAAAGTCTGACATCACAGTGGTAATGTTTTTCATTACCAGAAAGCCTTATCATGTAATTAATCCCCAGGTATTGGAGTCACGGGCTAAAATGGAGGAGCTTCATCAAACAATTGAAGCCATCAAACAGCAAGTTGGAGAGGGATTATTCTTTCAATCTGCTTCCAATCCTGATCCTAAGCTTCCAAACCTCAATAATTTTGTGGATGATTACTGGAAGCTCCGCTTCAGGAGAATGCTACAGAATTGGAAGTCAGATGAGCTGCCATCAATCATCACACATAATTTACATGATGATCGTAATGACCCGATATTAAATTTCTTAAGAGGCAAAAACCTGGTAAATAATGAAAGTGACCGGGTGAAAGTTGTTTATCATCCTGATTTTATAAATTATACCAATCCCTTATTTGGCATTGAATATTCTCAATTTGTCAGGGGTTGCCATCTTGGTGTTTTCCCAAGTTATTATGAGCCTTGGGGTTATACGCCTTTGGAATGTATAGCGAGTGGGGTTCCTACGATTACAAGTGATCTTGCAGGATTTGGTGATTATGTAATGAAAAATGTAAAAGACCGGGATAGAAAAGGTATTTATGTGATCAGGAGGATGCAAAAATCATTTGAAGAATCGGCAAATCAACTAGCGCGAAAAATGCATCAGTTCATTAGGCTGAGAAGAAGGGAAAGAATAGAATTAAGAAACCGCACTGAAGCCTCATCCCCCGCTTTCGACTGGGAAAATCTGACAAAATATTATGATACAGCTTATCGGATGGGATTAGAGCAAAAACCTAAATAATACCCATTTGTTTTAATATTGAAAAAGCATCCCGTTCAGTGTAGCCGCTTACAATCTTTCCCTGGTCCATTATGAAGTAATTGATCCCGGTGAAATCCAGATCCTTGCCGGTTGCTTCAAAGCCCAGGAACCTACCGGTATGCTTTCCCCTTAAGCGCCATCTGGTTATAACACGGTAATTAGTGCTGAATAATTCAATGACTTCTAAATGAATATCACTTATTCCATTTCTATATTCCTTCAACCAGTTATGAAAAGCGTTTTTGGAACGTACAACTTCACCGGCAGCATAAAGAATAAATTCATGCTTTACCATTTCATCAATGATGTCTAAATTTCCTTCATTCCAGGTCTCATGCCAAAACCGCCGCACAATTTTTTCATTCATTACCCTTAAATCATTGTTTGCAAGATTTTCCATAATTATGAGCTTTTACTTAAATATACGATTTGGAATAATATTTTCCATATTTGATCATGAAGTTAATAGATGTAAATGATAAGCGTACCTCCAGAAAATTCATTCAATTTCCAGTAAGGCTTTATAAAAATGAAAAAAACTGGATCAGGCCACTTGATAAAGATATAGAAGCAGTATTTGATCCACTTAAGAATAAGACGTTTAAAAATGGCTCATGTGAACGTTGGTTACTGGAGTACCGGGGTAATGTTATTGGAAGGATAGCAGCTTTTGTTAATGAAAAAACGGTTTTTAAAGATAACGACCAACCAACTGGGGGTGTAGGATTTTTTGAATGCGTCAACAATCAGGAAGCTGCGAATATACTATTTGACAAATGTAAAGCGTGGTTAAGCGAAAAAGGCATGGATGCTATGGATGGGCCGATAAATTTTGGAGAAAGGGATGCCTGGTGGGGTTTACTGGTGGATGGATTTCACATGCAGCCCAATTATAGATGCAATTATCATTACCCTTATTATCAAATGCTTTTTGAGAATTATGGCTGGCAGGTTTATTTTAAGCAATTTACTTTCGTTCGTAAAATTATTCACCCTTTCCATCCCCGCATTTATCAAAAAGCTGAGCTGACTGCTAAGGATCCGAATTTTCATTATAAACAGTTTAAACTTAGTGCGCTTGACAAGTTTACAAAGGATTTCAGGGTGATTTATAATAAAGCCTGGGCAAGTCATGAAGGTGTAGCTGAGATGTCTGAAGCTCAGGCCAAAGCAATCATAAACTCAATAAAGCCCATCATCGATGAAAGGATCATTATGTTCGCATATTACAAAGATGAACCGGCAGCATTTTACATTAATCTTCCTGAGGTAAACCAACTTTTTAAACATGTCAATGGAAAATTGAATGTAGCTGGCAAGCTTAAATTTATTTGGCACCGTACAATCAGATCAAATAAAAAGATGCTGGGCTTAGTTTTTGGAGTTGTTCCGGAATATCAAGGCAAAGGATTGGACGGAGGAATAGTGATTGCCATGGCTAATGTGGTTCAGGGTACCTACCAAAGATATAAAGACCTGGAAATGAACTGGATAGGGGATTTTAATAGAAAAATGGTATTAGTTGCCAGGCAAATTGGGGGGGATATAGGGAAGACCCATCATACTTATCGGTATTTATTTGACAGGGAAAAGGAATTTAAAAGGATGCCTATAAAGAAATAAAATTTATGATTAATAAAATGGTGAACAAAGAACCATACACTATTATAACTTTTAAGCGGGTTTTATAAGCCATCCACCAAATCACGGTCCATGGCTTATAAAACCCTGAAATAATTATAGCAAGATTGATAAATATTGCCAGGTTAAATAAAATCAATATTACTGAAGTGTACGTTTCACCTCTTTTGTTGTAAAACCTTCGATGATATCGCCGACTTTTATATCATTATAATTTTTAATACTTAAACCACATTCATAGCCAGCTTTCACTTCATTAACATCATCCTTAAACCTTTTTAAGGCGTTGATTTCACCGGTATAGGTTACAATACCATCTCTGATAAGCCTGATTTTGTTTTGCCTTTTCACCACACCATCTGTTACATAACAACCGGCAACAGTTCCGACTTTTGATATTTTAAATACTTCCCTCACTTCTATATTTCCGGTAATCACTTCCTCCTCTGTTGGTTCTAACATACCCTCCATTGCGTCTTTTATTTCGTTTATCGCATCATAAATGACTGAGTAAAGCCTGATTTCAATTTCCTCATTTTCTGCGATTTTTCGTGCACTTGAAGAGGGACGAACCTGAAAACCTACAATAATTGCATCAGAAGCAGTTGCTAAAAGCACATCAGATTCAGAAATCTGACCCACACCTTTATGGATGATGTTTATGACAATTTCATCGGTGGATAATTTTAGCAATGAATCTGAAAGCGCCTCCACAGAACCATCCACATCACCTCTGACAATAACATTCAGCTCTTTAAAAGTTCCAATTGCCAATCTTCTTCCAATCTCATCAAGTGTTATGTGTTTTTTGGTACGTATGGATTGTTCTCGTAGGATTTGCTCTCTTTTGTTAGCTATTTCCCTTGCCTCCCTGTCCGTGTCCATCACGTTAAACTTATCACCGGCTTGAGGTGCACCGTCCAGTCCCAGCATTAATACCGGTGTCGAAGGCCCCGCATGTTTTATTTTTTTGCCTCTATGATCAAACATGGCCTTCACTTTTCCAAAATGAGACCCTGCCAGTATGACGTCGCCAACTTTTAGGGTACCCTCCTGTACCATTATGGTGGCAACGTAACCCCGCCCTTTATCAAGTGAGGCTTCAATCACAGTACCTACGGCATTTTTCTTCGAATTTGCTTTTAATTCTAACAACTCTGCCTCAAGAAGTACTTTTTCCAGGAGTTCATCTACGCCAAGACCTGTTTTGGCTGACACCTCCTGACACTGAAATTTACCACCCCAATCTTCAACAAGGATATTGATTCCTGATAATTCTTCTTTGATTTTATCGGGATTAGCGTTTGGCTTATCGACTTTATTAATGGCAATTACAATAGGGACACCTGCTACTTGAGAGTGGTTTATTGCCTCCTTGGTTTGAGGCATCACGGAGTCATCTGCTGCTACAACTACCACGACAACATCGGTAATTTTAGCTCCCCTGGCCCTCATGGCAGTAAAGGCTTCGTGTCCGGGTGTATCAAGGAATGCTACCCTTCTACCGTCATCGGCCACAACATCATAGGCACCGATATGTTGGGTAATACCTCCAGCTTCTGAGGCTGCTACTTTTGCTTTCCTGATATAATCAAGTAAGGACGTTTTACCATGGTCTACGTGGCCCATGATGGTAACAATCGGCGCTCTTTCCTGGAGGTTTTCTTCCTTTTCCTGCACTTCCTCTACATCAATCTCCTCTTCAGTATTGGTGAAATCAACGTTATAACCAAATTCATCAGCTATGATGGTAATTGATTCTGCATCTAGCCGTTGATTTATAGAAATGAACATTCCCAAGTTCATACAGGTTGATATAACCTCATTGACTGAAGCATTCATCAGGCTAGCCAGGTCGTTAGCTGATATAAACTCTGTTACTTTTAATATCCTGGCATCTTTTTTTTGCTGATTCACCTCCTCCTCATGTGCTTCCGCGATCTGGGACCTTTTCTCTTTTCTATATTTTGACCTGTTTGAGGATGATTTACTACCTGAACTAAGTTTAGCGAGGGTATTCTTAATCTTGTTTTGAATCTCCTTATCTGAGAGTTCTTCTTTTGGCTTTTCAGTTCTTTTAGCATCCCTCTTAGGTGGCCTTGTCGTTTGACCGCCTTTTGCATTGCTTTGTTGAGAAGTAATTCTTTTTCTTGGACGCTTTTTTCGTTCTTTCTTTTGGTCGGAAGAGGCTACCGGTAAAGGTTGTTTTTGGTTTCCAGATGCTTTTGAACTTTCTTTTTTAGCTTCCCTTTGTTCTTTACCTTTATCTTTCTCAGGCTTTTTCTTGGTTTGAAGATTAATTTTACCTAGTACAGTTAATCCTTTGAGAGAATCGGCTTTTGCTTCAATTACATCACCAGACTGAAATTCAGATTTTTCTTGCTTTTGTACTTTTTTCGGTTCAGGTTTTTGATGTGTTTCCTCTGATATTTTTGATTGTTCTGAAGATGCTGTTTCCTTTGCTTTTACTTCCTTTGTTTTATCTAATTGTTGCGCTACCTTATGATCTTTGATTTCTTTCTCAGATTCTTTTTCTTTTTTAGTTACTTCAACATCTTGAGGTTTTTTGTCATCTTTCAATTCTTCAATGACATCCTCAGGTTTTGTATCAGGTTCAACTGATTTTTCCTCAGCTTGCTTTTCTTTTATCTTAGACCCTTCCCTTATCGTGTGTTCTTCTTTTTTCTTAGTTTCTTCTATTTTCTTTTTCTCTCGATCAAGATCAATCTTTCCTACTATCTTAATACCTGCCAGCTTTGGGGAATCTGTCTCAACTTTATTTGAAGCTTCACTAGTTTCTACGGGCTTAGACCCTGAAGAAAGATCCTTTATTTTAATTTCCTCCTCCTCTTCCCTTTTGTCTTTTTGCTCTTTTATTACAAGATCCTCAGGTGCTTTTGTACCGATAGTTAATCCAGAGGCCTCTTCTTTTTCCAGAGCAGACTCAGCAAATTCCTTAGCTAAAGCATCATACTGCTCTGCATCTATTTTGGAATTTGGATTACGATCCACTTTGTATCCTTTATTGCTAAGGAATTCAATGATGGTCGTTCTCCCAACGTTTAACTTACGGGCTACCTGACTAAGCCTCATTGTTTTTTCTTCAGTCATATAATGACTATACGATTATTCGAATTCTTGTTTAAATATCTGTCTAACTTCAACTATGGTTTCTTCCTCCAGTTCACTTCTTCTTAAAAGATCTTCCTTTGAGAGCGCAAGAACACTTTTAGCTGTATCCAACCCTATTCTTTTTAGCTCATCGATTATCCAGCTTTCAATTTCATCTGCAAATTCTTCTAAATCCACATCTTCTTCAGAGGTTTCCATTTCCCTGAATACATCAATTTCCATATCGACTAGTCTGCTGGCAAGTTTTATATTCTGACCTCCTTTTCCTATGGCTAAGGAAACCTGGTCAGGTTTAAGATAAACCGCCACACGTTTTTCTTCACTGAATACTTTTATGCTACTAATTTTTGCCGGGCTTAATGACCTTGAGATATAAAGTTCAAAATTATCCGTGTAATTGATAACATCGATATTCTCATTCTGAAGCTCTCTCACAATGCTATGTATCCGGCTTCCTTTCATTCCAACACAAGCACCAACCGGATCTATCCTATCGTCATACGATTCTACAGCAACCTTGGCACGCTCGCCGGGCTCCCTGACAACTTTTCTGATGGTTATTAGGCCATCATAAACTTCAGGAACCTCGTTTTCAAACAGTCTCTCCAGGAATACCGGTGATGTTCTGGACAATATGATTTTTGGATTACCATTAACCATCTCAACCCTGTGAACAATAGCCCTAACACTATCGCCTTTCCTGCAACGATCTTTTGGTATCTGTTCCTGTTTAGGGATAGATAATTCATTGCCTTCGCCATCTATCATTAATACCTCTCTGCTTAATACCTGATAAACTTCACCGTTAATAATTTCACCAACCAGATCTTTATATTTCTGGAAAACAATATCTTTTTCCAAGTCCCTGATTTTTTGCATCAAGGTCTGGCGTGCTGTCAATACTGCCCTTCTACCAAAATCCTCTAATTTTATCTCTTCTGCTACTTCTTCTCCAATCTCAAAATCTGGTTCAATTTTTCTGGCCTCTGAAAGACTTATTTTATCATAATCCCAGATATCCTCAGAATTATCATCCACGATTTCTCTAAATCTCCAGATTTCCAAATCTCCTTTATCTGCATTTATAATAATGTCAAAGTTATCATCCTGCTTGTACTTTTTTCGGATCATCGTTCTGAACACATCCTCTAAAATACGGATCATTGTTGGCCTGTCAACATTTTTTTGACTGGCAAAATCCGCAAACGAATCAATTAAAATCCCATTATCCATCTTTAAACGAAATCAAAACTTTAGCTTTTTTTATATTTTCAATATCAATTGTCCTACTGTCAGATGATCCACTTAGCTCCAAAACTATTTCACGCTCACTTACAGCGCTAAGCGTACCTTCAATCTTTTTATCTTCTATGTCGATAACTCTAATATTCCTACCAACATTTTTTTTGTATTGCCGATGCATTGATAGTGGTCTATCAACACCAACCGACGAAACCTCTAAAAGATAGTGCTCCAATTGACTAATCCCATCGAAGGTCTTGCTGAATTTCCTGCTTACTTCAGCGCAATCATCTATTGTTACCCCTGAATCACCATCAATAAGAATTATAAGCCTTTTATTGGGGCCGTTACCTTGAAGCAATGCATCAACTAAAAATAAATCATCCCTACTTTGAAGCACCTCTTCAATAACTGCTTTTACGTCACTTTCTATATTTTTCACTATATCAACATAAAAATAGGGGACTCTCGTCCCCTCTCCACAAGTGCAAAATTAGATTTTTTTTTTATGTACTGCAAATCATACTTTGATACTGCTCCAATCAGTAATTTTCCGTCACTAAAGAACGTATAGCATTTAATGATTTAAATTTGAAATCTAATTTATTTAATGATTTTCAATGGTAGGCTCACTCAAAATATTCAATACATTAATCAGTGAAAAAGAAGAATTCAAGCCACTAAACCCACCTAACGTTGGAATGTATGTTTGTGGTCCTACGGTTTACAATGATGTTCATTTAGGAAATGTAAGGACTTTTATAAGTTTCGATATTATTTACAGATACTTGATGCACCTTGGCTACAAAGTTAGATATGTCAGAAATATCACTGATGTAGGTCATCTGGAGGATGATTCTGACGACGGGGAAGATAAGATAGGTAAAAAGGCAAAACTTGAAAACCTTGAACCAATGGAAATTGCACAAAAATATACTTATGGTTTCCGAGAGGTTATGCGATGGTTTAATGTGCTACCGCCCAATATAGAGCCATGTGCGACCGGCCACATTATAGAGCAAATTAATATGGTCAAAAAATTAATGGAAAATGGCTATGCGTACGAGAAAAATGGATCAGTATACTTTGATGTTAATAAATATCATAAGGATAACCATTATGGCAAGCTTTCTGGAAGAAAAATAGAAGATTTATACTCACAAACCAGAGCGCTGGATGGTCAGAGTGATAAGAGAAATGTTTTAGATTTTGCCCTTTGGAAAAAAGCATCATCAAGCCATATTATGCGATGGAAATCACCATGGAGTGAGGGTTTTCCCGGTTGGCATTTAGAATGTTCGGTAATGAGTAATAAATATCTTGGGGATCAATTTGATATCCATGGGGGAGGCATGGATTTAAAGTTTCCCCATCATGAATGTGAGATCGCCCAGGCAGTTGGATCCTATTATAAAGATCCGGCTAGGTACTGGGTCCACACCAACATGCTAACAGTGAATGGACAAAAAATGAGTAAGTCACTTGGTAACTCTTTTTTGCCGGTAGAATTGATTACAGGGAAGCATCCATTGTTAGAGAAAGCTTATAGTCCAATGGCAATTCGCTTTTTTATGCTTCAATCGCATTACTCAAGTACACTTGATATTTCAAACGAAGCATTGAAAGCCGCGCAAAAGGGTTATTTTAAATTAATGAATGGTTTGAAAGTGATAAGGGACATGCGCTATGATTCGTCTGGAGACGAAATAAATCAAAAGATGAAAAAGCAAATTGAACAAATATGTGATAACTGTTACAGGTCAATGAATGATGATGTGAATACTGCTTCCACCATCAGCCATTTATTCAACCTACTAAAAAAAATAAATTCCTTAAATACTGGTCAGCTTATTCCGGGAACTATTGGAAGTGACACATTCGATCGACTGATTCAAACTTTTAAAACATTCACTATAGATGTGTTGGGATTGAAGGAGGAACAAAACATTGTACCTGAAGATGTCTTAAAAATTTTGCTGACATTGTATGCTGAAGCGAAGAAAAATAAAGATTATGATAAAGTTGATGAAATCAGGAAAGATTTAAAAGAGATAGGAGTGGTCGTTAAAGATACCAAAAAAGGTGTTGACTGGGCGTATGAGGAGTAATTTGGGTTACTTGAACAGAGCCACCCCAAGCTAGATTAAAAAGAGCCCAGGGGGACATTATTTTTTACTATTTAAATCCTCATTTTCTTTTCTTTAAATTTTTTCAATTGTCGTCTAAGGCCTTCAACTGCTTCATCAGCAGCAGCTTCAAAGCTCCTGGATTTTTCTTTGGCGAAGATTTGGCTTCCCGGAAGATTAAGTTTTATTTCTACAATTTTATTTTCCTTCGATGTATCTTGATTTAACCGCATGAATACTTCTCCATCCATGATTCGATCATAAAATGTATCAAGCTTATTTGCTTTCTCCTGGATATAATCCACCAGCTTACTGTCGGCATCAAAATGGATAGCGTGCATTTGTAGCTTCATTTTTTAAAATTTAAGGTTCAACAATATTACGATTTTGGGTGTGCCTGATCGAACACCGCTTTTAATTTTTCTATTGAGTTATGTGTATAAACTTGTGTGGCTGCCAAACTAGAGTGCCCTAGCAGATCTTTTACTGCATTTAGATCAGCCCCCTTATTTAATAAATGTGTTGCAAAGGTATGTCTTAACACATGCGGGCTTTTTTTTGTGTTTGTTGTAACCATGCCCAGGTAGTATTTTACTTTCCTATAGATAAATACGGGATAAACCTTATCTCCACTGTCTGTAGTAAATAAAAAGTTTGTTTGGAACTGTCTTTCTTTTTTAAGTGCCCGGTAGTTATTGATTTGATGTTCCAATTTTTTATTGATGGGTATTATCCTTTCCTTATTTCTCTTTCCTAAAACTTTTATCTGCTGATTGTACAGGTCAATATCAGTTTCCTTCAGGTTTATAAGTTCTGATAACCTTATACCTGTGCCATATAATAGATCAAGGATCAATTGATCCCGAAAGCCTTCAAAATCATTGGAAAAAATTTCTTTCGAGAAAAGATTTGCCAGCTCTTTTTCTTTGATAAAGGAGGGTAAATCTTTGCCTGTCTTAAGGGGTCTTAGTTTATATAACGGATTTTTGGTAATTATAGACCTTGCTTCCAGAAATTTAAAGTAAGACTTTAATGAAGCGATTTTTCTATTGATTGATCTCGCGGATAGCTTTTGGTTGATTAATTCTACAATCCAGGACCTGATTTGAGGAAATGTAGCTTTCCATGTTTCCGTTTGAAAGTTAGCCGTTAGGTAGGCTTCTACTTGAGCGAGATCATTTTTATACGATATAATGGTATGTCTAGAATACCTTTTTTCATGCTCCAGAAATCTAAGGAAAGTGTCAATCATATTCTTCTGTGCGAAGAACCCTAATTTAATAAAAAATTAATACTTATCCAGATTAATTATTAGTCTTATCTATGAATTTTTGACGATAGGCAGCCCTGATTATTTCATTTCTACGCTTTACTGACCTTTTTGTATGATATGATCGCTCTCTAAGTTCTTTAATAACCCCGGTTTTTTCAAATTTCTTTTTAAACCTTTTCAGCGCTTTGTCTATAGATTCGTTTTCTTTTACGTTTACTATTATCATATATTATTATTTGGAATGCAAAATTAGTAAAAAATTATGTTATTCAAATCACATTAATAATTCTCTTGAGATCACTATTTTTTGGATTTCCGATGTACCTTCTCCAATGGTGCATAACTTTGAATCCCGGTAGTACTTTTCAACGGGGTAATCTTTTGTGTACCCGTAACCCCCAAAAATTTGTACAGCTTCAGTAGCAGTTTTTACCGCCACTTCAGAAGCAAAATATTTAGCCATAGCTGCTTCTTTATTTACTTTTAGACCATTATTAATCAATTCAGCGGCTCTTTGTGTAAGTAATTCAGCAGCCTCAATCTCTGTTTTCATTTCTGCTAATTTAAAAGAGATCCCCTGGAAATTAGAGATGGGTTGGTCGAATTGCTTTCGTTCTTTTGAATATTTTATGGATGCCTGCAAAGCTCCCTTTGCTATTCCCAGGCTTAATGCTGAGATTGATATTCTGCCACCTTCGAGGACTTTCAAAGATTGTATAAAACCTTCCCCAACATCACCCAAAAGGTTTTCTTTTGGAATTTTACATTGATCAAAGATCATTTCTGCTGTCTCAGATATCCTCATCCCGAGTTTGTCTTCTTTACGGCCACCTTTAAACCCTTCATTGGACCTTTCAATAACAAAGGCAGACATTCCTCGGGAGTCTCTCTTGTCACCGGTTCGGGCGATAACCACAGTTATGTCACTGGATATTCCATGAGTTATCCAGTTTTTAGCACCATTAATTTCCCAGTGGTCTCCTTTATCTTCAGCGACGGTTTCCATGTTTGCAGCATCCGATCCTGTATTTGGTTCTGTCAAACCCCATGAACCAAGATATTCCCCTGAAGCTAATTTTGGCAGCCATAACTTCTTTTGTTTATCTGTCCCAAATTTTAAAATATGACCGGTGCAAAGCGAATTATGGGCTGCCAGGGATAAGGCTATGGAGGGATCAATAATCGCTAACTCCTCAATTACCTTCACATATTCATGATACCCAAAACCAGATCCACCATACGCTTCGGGCACAAGAATCCCCATCAATCCAAGTTCTCCAAACTTTGCAAAAAGTTCCTTAGGAAAATACTGTTTATCATCCCAACCTTTTCTATAAGGTTCTATTTCTTTTTCACCAAAACCCCTCACCATCTGGCTGATCATTTCAAGGTTTTCGTTGAGGGCTTGTTTATCTGTTGTCAATGTTTCTGAAATCATATTTGGTATATGTTGAATAGGTAAATTTAATTAATTAAACAAGACATTGTTTTGTCGAGGAACGGGACAATTTGCTTTTTCGATGACATTTATTAATTAGTTTTGATGTTTTTAAAATAAACGTTCGAAAAATGAAAATATCAGTAGTTGGTACTGGCTATGTTGGCCTGGTTACGGGCACATGTTTCGCTGAAACAGGAAATGATGTCACCTGCGTCGATATTGACGAAAAAAAGGTGGAAAAGTTAAAATCAGGGCAAGTAACAATTTATGAGCCCGGGCTAGAGAATTTATTCATAAGAAATATAAAGCACCACAGATTGCATTTTACAACAAGCCTTGAAGAAGGTATGAGAGGTGCCAAAATTATTTTCTTGGCTTTACCGACACCTTCGGGAGAAGATGGTTCTGCGGATCTGCAATATGTTTTGAGCGTGGCAGAGCAACTTGGTCCGCTTTTAGAAGATTATACCATAATTGTGGATAAGAGTACTGTTCCCGTGGGAACTGCAGATAAAGTTAAGACTAAGATTGCGGAAAAAGCTAATGTTGATTTTGATGTCATTTCAAATCCTGAATTTCTTCGTGAAGGCGTTGCGGTTGAAGATTTTATGAAGCCTGATAGAGTTGTTATAGGAACGGACTCCGAGCGTGCCGTAGCGGTTATGGAGGAATTGTATGGTCCTTTTGTGAGGCAGGGGAACCCTGTGATCTTTATGGATATCAAATCAGCTGAGTTAACCAAATATGCAGCGAACTCATTTCTAGCCACTAAAATTACATTTATGAATGAGATTGCAAATTTGTGTGAGTTGTTAGGGGCAGATGTGGATCAGGTTAGAAGGGGGGTAGGAACCGACACAAGAATCGGAAAGCGTTTTCTATTTGCCGGTATAGGATATGGTGGGAGTTGTTTCCCGAAAGATGTTCAGGCATTAGCAAAATCAGCCTCTGATGTCCACTATGACTTTCGAATATTGAACGCGGTAATGGATATCAACCATGATCAGAAATCTAAGCTACTCCCAAAATTAGAGGATTATCTTGGTAATATTTCCGGTAAAACCATCGCTGTATGGGGTTTAGCATTTAAACCATATACTGATGACACACGAGAGGCACCAGCCCTGGAAAACATCAATACCCTGTTGGAAAAAGGGGCTGCTTTAAAATGTTATGACCCTGAGGCCATGGAAAATGTAAAGACTATTTACGGGGATAAGCTATTTTATGCGGAAGATGAATATGATGCGCTTGATGATGCTGATGCGCTAATGATCATGACAGAATGGCCCGAATTTAGAAACCCTGATTTAGATTTGATGAAGCGTAAACTTAAAAATCCCATCATTTTAGACGGTAGAAACATTTTTAGTTTATCTCAAATGAAGCAGCATGGATTTAAATATGTAAGCATCGGTAGAAAAGAAGTAAATGGCTTATAATCAGGTACTGGTAACCGGTGGGTTGGGATACATAGGCTCACACACCGTTGTGGAACTTTATAAAAATGGTTATCAACCAGTAATTGTTGACAACCTGTCAAATAGTGATATTTCAGTAATTGATGCCATAAATACCATAATTGATGATGAGGTTAAATTTAGAGAGGTAGAACTTTGCGACCTGGAGGCAATAAAAAAAGTTCTAAAGGATTTCCCGGATATTCAATCAGTGATACACTTTGCAGCAATATTAGTTGTAAATGAATCAGTAGATGATCCGTTAAAATACTATGATAACAACTTAAGATCAACGATTAACCTGCTTACCGCAATGAAAGATCATGGCGTAAAGCCTATGGTATTTTCTTCCTCATGCACTGTTTATGGAAACCCCGATACATTGCCTGTGGCTGAGGACAGTGTTGTCAAACCGGCAGAATCTCCATATGGTAATACAAAAAAAATCAGTGAAGAGGTCATTCGAGACTCATGTACAGCTTATGATATAAATGCAATATCACTCCGGTACTTCAATCCGATTGGTGCACATCCTTCTGCTATGATCGGCGAAGTTCAAACTGGTGTGCCCCATCACTTAGTACCCTTCATTACTGAGACAGCAAAGGGTAAAAGAGAGGTTTTAACCGTTTTTGGAGATGATTACGATACCAGGGATGGTTCCTGTATCAGAGATTTTATTCATGTATTAGATGTTGCTGATGCACATATAAATGCTTTGAAAAGGCTTCTGGATCAAAGAAATGAATCATGTTACGAAGTTTTTAACATCGGATCGGGAGATGGTTACACGGTTTTAGAAATGATAAAGGCTTTTGAGAACACCACAGGGATAAAAGTTAATCACACAATTGGACCAAGAAGGGCAGGAGACGTTCAATCAGTATATGCTGATATCTCTTTAGCCAGAAAAGAATTAAAATGGGAGCCAAAAAGATCTTTGCATGAAATGTTGCAGACTGCCTGGGATTGGGAACAAAAACAATAATGACTAAAAAAATTACAAAATGAAAAACATATTAATTACCGGAGGAGCAGGGTTTATTGGGACTCATGTGGTAAAAAGACTGGTTAGGTTATATAAAGACTATCATATTTATAACCTTGATGCACTTACATATGCAGGAAATCTTGAAAATCTTAAAGACATTCAAAATGAAGAAAATTATACTTTTATAAAAGGTGATATTGTTGACAAGGATTTCATAAATAATTTATTCCAGGAGAATGATTTCGATGCTGTAGTCCATCTTGCAGCTGAGTCGCATGTGGATCGATCGATAAGCAGTCCCAATCAATTTATCGAGACAAATATTATTGGCACGGTAAATCTATTATCAGCCGCGCGTGGTACCTGGAGGGATTTCACTAATAAGGTTTTTTATCATATATCAACAGATGAGGTATTTGGTTCGCTGGGCGAAGAGGGGTTTTTTACTGAGTCAACTGCATATGATCCCAAATCACCTTATTCCGCTTCGAAGGCTAGCTCTGATCATTTTGTTATGGCTTTTCATAATACTTTTGGTTTGCCAATTATGGTATCAAACTGTTCTAATAATTATGGCCCTTATCAATTTCCTGAAAAGCTCATTCCCTTATGCATTAATAATATCATAAACAGGCGACCGCTCCCAATATATGGAAAAGGTGAAAATGTCAGGGATTGGCTTTATGTAGAAGATCATGCTGCTGCCATTGACACAATACTTCATAAAGGTAGAATTGGTCAAACTTACAATATTGGGGGTTTAAATGAATGGAAAAATATAGATCTGGTGAAATTACTTTGTGATATTACGGATAAAAAGCTTGGTAGGAATGAGATGGAATCCAGAAAATTAATAACTTTTGTTAAAGATAGGGCAGGACATGATATGAGGTATGCAATTGATGCCAATAAAATCAAAATAGAGATGGGATGGAAGCCTTCACTGCAGTTCGAAGAAGGACTCTCTAAAACTGTAGACTGGTATTTAGATAATCAGGATTGGTTACAAAAAATAACCTCTGGAGAATATCAGAAATATTATGATGAATTATACGGTGACAGATAAATTTAAAATTATTGGTGAACCCTGATCAACTTTTTAATCTAAGTCAGTCCATAGCTGTAATCGGTTGGGCATTCCTTATTTTCACACCAAAATGGAAATATACGTCTAAATTAGTAACCAACTTATTCATTCCCTCGCTTCTTTCGGTAGGTTATGCAATTATTATATTTACCCAACTAGGATCCACAAGTTTTGACTTTGATACACTATCCTCCATTAGGCAACTCTTTAAAAATGATTACATGCTATTGGCAGGGTGGATCCATTATTTAGTTTTTGACTTATTTGTTGGAGCCTGGCAACTTAGGGACGCTCAAAAAAGAGGAATAAGTTATTGGTTTGTGCTACCATGTCTGATTCTGACATTATTTCTGGGACCAATTGGTTTAATTAGTTACTTAACCATTAAAGGAATCAAATCAAAGGTTATCTATTCTGAAGAGCAGTTTTAATACGCTTTGAATAAACAGATTACTTCCATACTTGATGAATTAGAAATTAAAAAAGAGACCATTCCAATCTCGCACAGACCTATATTCCTGAGAATGCCGTAAATACTCTTGTTACTAGGAAAATCGGCCAAGGGTTGTATTTAAGCTTTCATGAAGCAGACCTTACGGATTACCCGGGTATGACGTTGAAAGTTGATACCGATGATTTTATAATGACCAGTGCGTTGGTAGGGTCAGATATAGCTGGGAATAAAGCTAAAATTAAATTACCTTTTAATACATCCTGGCGGACGGTGCAGATTGGGGATCAGGCCGGTGACCTGATTGAATCTAACTCACATTAAATTTAAATGAGCCAAATAAGTTGGGTGATGTATCATGGTTAAAGCCTATGAAATATATGGGTATATGGTGGGAGATGCACCTGGAAAAATCAACCTGGGACTATGAATCTTCCCAAAGCATGAATACATATGTCGGTGAATCTGTGGGGAAAGCAAGTCACGGTGCTACTACCGAAAATGCCCATTAATATATAGATTTTGCAGCTAAAAATAACATTGGAGGGTTATTGGTTGAAGGATGAGATACTGGTTGGGACCATTGGATTGGTTTGGAAGACAGGGAAGGTGTTTTTGATTTTTTAACCCCATATCCTGATTATGACCTTGAAGAGGTTGTGAGTTATGCTTATGAAAAAGGGGTTGA
The DNA here is from genome assembly GCA_964429655.1 of uncultured Roseivirgaceae bacterium. Classification (GTDB taxonomy): domain Bacteria; phylum Bacteroidota; class Bacteroidia; order Cytophagales; family Cyclobacteriaceae; genus CAYSCZ01. The sequence goes on along the minus strand of CAYSCZ010000042.1, from coordinate 5,820 downwards.
AATAATCATGCATCATGAGACATCCGCCGCACCAAGAACTTATGAAAGGCAGCTGGATACTGTTTTTTCACTTATGCAATCCTTAGGTATACCTTTAGTCAAAACGGGTTATGTAGGGCCAATTATTTCGAAATGCGAAAGGCACCATCGTCAGTGGATGGTAAACCATTACCATAAAGTATTGGAAACCGCAGCTAATTACCAGGTTGCCATAAATGCGTATGAGCCAGTAAAAGCTACAGGAAAAAGAAGGACCTACCACAACGCTATTTCAAGGGAAGGTTTGAGGGGCCAGGAGTTTAATGCATGGGGAGGATAGAGGCAACCCTCCTGAACACTTATCGATTGTAGCGTTTACGAGAATGTTAGATGTTCCTATTGATTTTACTCCAGGTACTTTCAATATTAAATTAGAACCATATAAAGAAAATAATCAGATAAATACTACGCTTGTGCATCAGTTGGCTTTGTAAGTGGTGATCTATAGTCCGATACAAATGGCTGCTGATCTCCCCGAACACTATGAAGGTAAAGAAGCATTTCAATTTATAAGGGATGTAGCCGTAGATTGGGAACAAAGTTTAGTTTTAAATGGGGAAGTTGGTGATTATTTATGTGACGATAGCCAGAAAAGAAAGGGGTAGCGAAAAATGGTTTGTAGGCTCAATAACCGACGAAAATGAACGTACACTGAATATTTCATTTGATTTCCTGGATGAAGGCGTAGAACATGTTGCCATGATCTATAAAGATGGAGATAATGCGCATGGGGATGAAAATCCTGCCGATATAATTATCGAAGAGAACACCCTTACCAAAGACAGCGATCTGGAAATTGATTTAGCCGCCGGAGGCGGTCAGGCCATATCTTTAATTCTTAAATAGTTTATCTAATGATAATTCTTTTAGTGACTGAATGGTCATTTGTTTGGATGCTCAATAGATAAATACCATCATTCAGATCAATAGTGGATATGCCCTTATCAAAAGGAGAAAGTGTCTGATCTTTAATAAGCTTACCACTTAAATCAGATATAGCGTAACTTGAAATATTTTTAATTCCTGATATATTAATTAGCGAGCCATTATATACAGGATTTGGGTAAACCTCAATATTTATTTCCTCTGCGGCTAGTGATTGGTCCAGCCCGGTAATTCGGTTCCCTTCGAAATATTGGGTCGCTTTATTAAAGGCATCAATGCCAACCTTTATACCAATTTTTCTACCAGGAATATCATCTGCGGGGGGATGTATTCCTCCCCATATTCTTGAGATAGCACTTTGATCGGATGCATCCCGATATTTTGCCCATTGCAGAATGACATCAACACTAGGGCCATCTTCAAATACAAGGAATTCATTTTTCTTAGCTATAAATTCTCCGACTCCACCTGGAAAATATTCGCTTCCTGTGGCTAATGTAAGTACCTCAGCTGCTGCCCTGGAGAAGGTTGAATGTCCGGATACGAAGCCGGCAAATGGGGGGGTTACAAATGTCGGTCTTTGATAAGGCCACCAATTTTCCGCAAGTATCCATCCGACGCCGGCAACATCAGATTCTGGATCGCTGATAAAATCAGGCCCTTTCCATGCATATAGTTTTATTTTACCAATATTTTCTCCATCTACTCCTGCGAGCGGATCATCAACATCAACCAGTTCAATATATCCATCCAATAATTTTATGCCCGTTGGAGAATAATTGGGTAATTCAGGGGCTGAACTTTGTCCCTGATCACACATAAATCGTAAGGCTGAGATAGGTCTTATATAATCATACCATCCTTTAAGTCCCCATGCTGCAACGGCAGCATCATGAACAGCACCACTAAGCGCAAAATATGTTTTTACGTCCCACTCCAGATCATCCAGTATCTCTCCGGTCCCTTGCCATCTTTTTTCAAGTTCCGGGTGGTCATTCACATAATTTAACAGGATAAACCAATGCCCAGGAGGGGTCTCAGAATCCGGGCCGTCAGCCCAAAATTCAGCCAGAACCCTTGCATAGTCTGCCCTCGGGACAATCTGCGGATCGTATGGTTCGCCTGTCACAGGATTTTCATCATAGCCGGACTGCGTAATTCCTCCACTCAGAAAATTGTAAAAATTTGGATAATCACTGGCATTATCCGGAAGATCAGATGGATCTCCCAGGCTTGCCGGTGATATATCCCACATAACGCTATCAGAAGGGTCAAGGTGTGATGACCATATTGAGACCATGGAAAACCCCCAATTATAATCTCCATTAGTGTCAAATTCATCAGTATTGCTTATAAAAGGAGGAGGGCCGGGATCAAGATAAACCCAATAGTCAAAACCTTCCCGCTCATAAATGGTCAGGTCTTCTGAGCTCAAAGCGAATGGAACCACCTTACCCCATTCCGGGCTAAGAAATGGAGGGGCATTTCCGGGGATAGGGTTTCCGGATTGGTCAATAAATGTTTCAAATGTTAGTGGCTGCCATCTATTGGGATCGAAAATAAAGGGATTACCGGGTAAATCAGGCGCGAGGTTTGGATTGGTAGGCACATAAAATTCATTGGCATAATCATTTATTTCATTAGATCCATCCTGAAGTCCAAAATCAATTATACATGAAGCGATGTAATTTCCTAGGGCCGGAGGGCCGTCATTTTGATAATTTGTTGAGGTAAAACTTTTATCATAGCCTAACACGTCCATTAAGCTGTCAAAACGAAACTGGGAATCCATAACCCCCGGGGAATTTCTAAACCTATGGGTTAAAATTCTATAGCAAGCATAACTTATACTTTCTATAGCAGCCTCTTTAGGATCGGCAGGATCAGATATTCCGACAAATTCACAACTGAAACCATTAATTTCTTTTCCTAAAAAATAAGTTTCTGCAATACCATCAAATACAGCCCAGGAGTCATACATTGCGATTGAAGTGTGAAACAGGTTTCTGGCATGAACTGTTGGCCTGGCAAAATCACCTCTTATCGCTTCTAATAATAAATCATTCCATTGTCTGGCAACTGAATGCTGGGCCTGATTGGTTAAAGATGAGCAAACCAGGAATACGATTAAAAACCTTTTCATCATCATCTATTTAAGAATTTGTAACAAATTTAAAATATGAATACAATTCTTTTGGTTTGGATCATATAAGCTAAAATTTATAAGAACTTATTGTTTAGTCATCATCCAAAGCTTTTTCTATGATGAAAGCTAAATGTTGCCTGTGAGCTTTTGTTGATATATCCTGAGAATTCCGGGCTGCTATTTTTTTGATTTCATTTAAATTGTAAAGTGCCATTGATTTAGACATGTTGGTATAATTACCCGCCTGGATCATATCAATGAGCATTTTAGTGTACGCCAATTGCAGATTTTGTCTGAATGAGCTTACAGGTTTGTACTGATCAGCTTCAAAGATCGCGTCATTTAAATCAGTCATAAAATTACCCAGGTCATATTCATTACCATACAACTCCGTATCCGATATTCTTTCCAGCGTGTTGGGGTGGAGTAGATGCTTAAGGATATTTTTTTGATAATAAATTACCCTGCTATGAATTTTAGGATCTTCAGTGGTGCCAAAAAAATCAAATCCTCTTCGTTGTGGCTGTAAGTAGGAATATAATTCACTGGGCATTTTAAATGCATCCGTATCAAAAACATATTTTGTCAAAGCTTGCATTGCTTTTACCTGATCTTCTTTACTTACCGGTAGATAAGGTTTTTCTGCCGCACCGGCCTGTCCAATCATAGAACGATCAACCAGAACGCCACCTATAAATCTTGAGATAGTAAACGCTGCAGCTGCGTACTGTGAAGTAATGGCAAGATATGCGTTCCTGAGCTCCTGATAGGATTCCCCTTCGTTGTCATTATATTTTTCAAGCAACACCTCGCTTATTTGTTGAGTAAGTGCTATACGGCTAATGGCATAATCAACAGGATCATCAGTTAGATCACCAATCATTGCCCGGGGATCGATACCTTTGCCAGGTGCCCGCATATCATCCGCATCATTGGCAAACATCAATTCAGGACTGGTGGATCGAGACAATATAGCCTCTAGTTCATCTGCACTATTCACTTCAGAATATCCAAATTCAATGGCCCATACATCATAAGGCCCCGGTGTGGTGGTCCAGTATTGGCCTTGATTTTCACGATCCCGGGAGAAGTTGATGGAAGGATAATCCATAACTGACCCATAAAGGCCAAAAGCAGACGTTTTTGAGACATCATTAATATCTTCTAATGAATGCAGATGGGTTGCCTTAAAGTTATGATTCAATCCAAGTGTGTGCCCCATCTCATGAAGGATCAAAAAGTGAATGAATTCTTCAATTAACTTTTCTTTCTGATATTCATCTTCATCAAGAACACCAAGGGAAATGTTACCAAAAGCATTTTGAAGTGCAGTAAAACCTCCAAGATTACAATAATTTTCATTTGATTGATGTTCCAATCCCTCCTCAGAAAACATCTCCATTCCTGAGGTCTCAAAAACTTTATTCAGCCCATACAATGAACCAACCGATGGAAACTCAAGCATGATATCGGCGCCCAATATCTGACCAGTTCTTGGATTGACAAACGCCGGTCCATATCCTCCAAATGGTGGATTGGGCGAGGATGTCCATCGTAATACATTGTATCTGATATCCCCGGCATCCCAGTCAGCATCATCAGATTGGATCTTTATTACAACTGCATTCCTAAATCCGGCTTTTTCAAAGGCTTTATTCCAGGCCTCACCTGCTCGCTTGATCACAGGTCTTAACTTCTCAGGCGTAGTATTTTCTATCCAATAAACGATGGGTTCCAGCGGTTCCGATAGCTCAGCCTCTTTGTCTTTTTTCTTTAAATGCCATCTGATGATCATGTCACGATATGGGGTAGCACTTAGGGAAGTCATATCGGTAACCTTTCTGGTAAAAAAGCCAATCCGTGGGTCATCAAAACGAGGCTCAAAGTCATTTTTTGGTACCCGAATAATACTATGTTGTACGAGGATGCTTACATTCCTTGCATCAGTGACAGCTCTGGAACCAAAATTCTTTGGTAAATTATTTTCATAAACATACTCTATTACAAGGTCGGAGTTTGAGGGGTAGTTTTTTATTTTTTTAATCTTTGTTTTGCTCTTACTTAAGTTGCCTAGCTTAAATGCTTTCGGATCGGGCTTAGGTGGTGGTGGTAATTTTACGATACCAAAAGTTTCCTGTAAGAAAACATCATCAGCACTTATAAGATATTGGCCTTCTTCCTTGCTTCCAGCTTCAATTTTACCGGAAAATAGAATAGCTCGACTTATGTTAGCATCTTTTGATTTTGAAAGGGCATTGTCAGGATCAAAATAAGAGGAGGTATTTTGAAGGGTAAATTCAATCCTGTTAAAATATTTTTCTATTTTGAATATTCTTGAACCTCTGAATTGGCCCCTGAAAGCGCCCGCTTCTGTTGGGCCATTTTCGATGTAGTAGAAATGAATGTACTCCTTGCCGATCTGGTTTTCTTTTACCAGCATTTTCATTTCACCGGATATAGAGTCCTGGTAAAAATCAAATAAACCTTCATAAACCATATGTCTTTTTATGGCATCAGATACTTTTTTAGTATCGTCTTTTTTTTCATCTTGCTTTTCAGTGGCCTTTGAATTCTTTTTTTTCTTTTTTTTCTGAGCCTCTGCATCAATGCTAAAGGATAAAACTGAGGCAGCGACAAGCAACCCAATCAAAGCTTTATTAAATATGCTCAACATGATCTAGATATTACGTTTTCGACTTAAACCCAGAATTGTCATTAGACTTTCTATTACATGGTTAAATCACTTCAAA
>CAYSCZ010000041.1:0-29385 GCA_964429655.1 uncultured Roseivirgaceae bacterium | reverse complement strand
GATTTGAAGTGATTTAACCATGTAATAGAAAGTCTAATGACAATTCTGGGATTATATCTTTTCTAGCAATCAAAAGGTCTGTTTTAAGCCCTAAATCTAATAGCTCCTCAGCACTCTGCTCAAGCACAGCTACAATTGGCGACCACTCCATTAATTCAATTATCCTGTCCTGTTTTTAATGGATGGATGGTAATCTGTTATGATCAAGCCTTACTCCCGGCCTTCTCTTACAACATGATGTGATGACATCTAAAGCTTCATTTTAAATTGAAGAAAAAAACTTCTAGGACTTTGAATATTATAAGCAGGTTCGTCATTGACCCCATCAAAATCAAGATCAACCGGAGCTCCATTAGTAAAATATCTTTCATCGAATATATTGTTCAACATCAGCGATATTTGGTATTTTTCACTCAATTGATAATTAATTCTCGAATCCATAACAAAGTATGAAGGCAGTACCAGATCGTTTCGGTTACTAAGTTCAAGAAAAGATTCGCTATTATATCGGCCACTAAAATTTAAGGTTAATTGCTTATTCAAATTGTATGTGATCGAATGATAAGTATTCCAGGTTGGGGCAAAGATGTGTTTAACTTCATCAAACGTTTGGTCTGTACGTTCATCAAAAAAAGTGCTAACGTTTGTGTTCAAATATGTTATGTTATTATTGACAGAAAGTTTATTGATGGGTTTATACTCAATTTCAAGTTCTACTCCCTGCCTAAAACTTTCAGGAATATTTTTCTTTAACTGAATGAAGGCATCTGTAATGAATTCACCCACCGGAGCGATCTCGTCTTCAAAATCCATATGAAAGAAATTTCCTTTAATGTTCAATTTGGCGGATGTATACTTATAGCCTGCTTCATAATCATTTACTTGCTCTTCGCGCACCAGGCTCTCATTCACCACCTGATTTACATTCGCTGCACTTATGGAGGAAGCATCCTGACCCAGAATGTCGGTCCTTGCGGGCTCACGGTTAGCCCTTCCATAGGAGGCATAAATGCTGGAATTATTTGTTAGTTGATATCCAAAACCAATTTTTGGGTTAAAAAACGCAAAATCTCTGGTCTTCGTCTGATTTCCGGTAAGATCTTCTAATGCCCGGGCATCAAATCCAAGACTTACCAACCTTATTTGAAAGTCGCTAAAAATGTTCAATTTTCCAAGCTTATAGTTAGCCTTGGCAAAAAGGCTTAATTCATTTTTGGTGGAATTATCATCATAATAAGGATTGGATGAATTAGGGGCAACCCACTCTTCATTCTTTCTCAGGAAAGTATAAGCATGCATTCCTCCGGTAAAGCTCAGATCGCCCTTTTTATAAGCCATGTCACTTATCAATCCAAAGTGGTTGTTTCTTAAGCCAAAGACTAATTGTGAGGTGTCATTAAAGCTAAAAGGGAAAAACCCTCTTGATCCGCCATAATACAAGGTTGTATTTATAGAAGTTGTGTTATTGAAAGCCCTCGAATACTGAATTTGAATCATTTCTTGTTCAAAATTATCTGTATCGTTGTCATTGTTCAGGTTGGTTTTTTCATCTTCATTTATTACCGATATAGGCACTGGCAGATAGGATTGATCATTTTCAGTTTTACCTGCAAAGGCAGTAATTTTTAGTACATCATTATTTCCAAAGTAGCCTCCTGAAAAGAAAAAGGATTGAGCATCTGAACTGGAGTGATTTTTAAATCCACCTGACAACGTACGGCTGTATCTTCCATAGAATGCTGTACTATTTTTCATTAACCCGGTTTTAATCTCAGCAGCCGCCCGATAGCTGTCGAATGATCCTCCAACCAGGTTTAATTCATAGCTGGGTTCCGGATCTGTTAGCTTAACAGACTGGAAATTTACGGAACCTCCATAAGATGCAGTCCCGTTGGTGCTGGTGCCTACGCCACGTTGCACTTCAAAAGACCGCATGCTATTGGCAAAATCTGAAAAGTTTGAAAAAAACACACCTTGATCTATCATGTCATTCAGAGGAACACCATTAAGTGTCATATTAATCCTGGTCTGATCGATTCCCCTCAGCCTGAACAAATTGTAGTTACCAAAACGGGTGCCGGCGTCAGAATACAAAACTAAAGACGGTGTCGTTTGCTCAATTACTGTGGCTGCATCCTGACCAAAATATACTTTTTCAATCTCTGTCTGACTTACTATTTTAGAGGTAACAGGATAAAACTCTCCTGATCTGACAGCCTGGATAACAACTTCTTCCAATTCCTTCGTTGGAATGGTGTCTGATTTTTGGGTTTGCGCATAAACCATCGAGGGGCTTATTAAAAGCCATAAGCATAGTACTTTTTTCATTGTAATTTTTTAAATGTTTAACATGACAGCAACACGGGTTGTACTGACGTAAACTATTCCCTCCCTTCGCCGGTACTAACCGGATCAGGTTCAATGGGTATGATCTCAGCCCGCTAATTAACTGGGCACCCCGTACATTAGAAAACTACAAAATCACGAAGTTGTTACCCAAATTTCTGATTGATCACCTGTTGGGCATTTTGTAAACGTTTGCTTTCCGTGCCAGAAACCACATCGAATGGAAGTCCATTATCTTTTAAATAATTTAAATAAATAAGAAAGAAGTATTCCCTCAAATGAGGATGCTCACGCTGCGGATCATCTTGCCATGGTAAATCAATGTTGGTTAATAAATAATAATCATAGTGCCTTTTAGATAGATTTTCTAATATCCATGGATCAGTATGGCCATATTTATAGTCACTCCAAACCTTGATCACAATTAGATTGGTATCACTAATTAATAGATGATTTGCTTTTAACATCCGGTCTTCCTCCAGTTTTATTTGTTCTTTGGCAATTTCTGTTAAGTCTTCTTTTTTATAAGGTCTTTTGATCCGGTTTAGATATATCCTGGCGTATTCTGGTACCCATTCAGTGTTAAAAACACTGGCTAATGACTCGGAGAGTGTGGATTTTCCTGTTGACTCTGGCCCGATTATAGCAATTTTTTTTACCAAGATTTAAATATTTAAGCGTCAAAAGTTATTCTTATAATTATTATAAAATCTCCTTTCTAGCGGTTAGTTTTGTCTTTACAGTTCTAATTTATAATTAGTCTAAATAAAATGAAAAACATTTTGGATCTCAGGCCAGGCGACAGGGCGGTTGTTAACGAGTTAATTGAATGTGAATTTTCTATTAAATTAATGGAGATGGGCATGTTTCCCGGGGCAGAAATAGAATATAGTTATCACGCGCCATTTGGAGATCCTATTTGCATAAAATTAGGAAATCAGTGGCTATCTATTCGAAAAAAAGATGCCAAAAATATCCCCGTTTGTAAGGTTAATGGAAGAAGTTAAGAATGTAGCAATAATCGGTAATCCTAATAGCGGTAAAACCTCACTATTCAATCAAATTACCGGTCTAAATCAAAAAGTAGGAAACTTCTCTGGGGTTACTGTAGAGAAAAAAACAGGCACTTTATATGTAAAAGAAAGCAAAATACAGCTCACCGACCTGCCGGGTGTATACAGTATTTATCCCAGATCAGCGAATGAAAGGGTGGTCTTTGATATACTAAGTGATGGTACGAATGCGGATCATCCTGACCTGATCATGATGGTGGTGGATGCAAGCAATCTAGAGCGAAACCTTCTTTTGTTTACTGAGATTAGTGACCTCGGCATACCAACAATACTTGTATTAAATATGGTTGATCTGGCTAGCGGTGAGGGCGTATGGATTGATAAAGAAAAATTAGCCATCCGGTTCAATACTAAGGTATTAGAAGTTAATGCCCGTTCTGGAGCGGGTATTGAAGAATTAAAGGCGGAGTTATCAAAACCGGTAAACCAAAGTTATCAGCCTTTTTTTAATGTAAGTCTCTTTAATAATGGTATTATAAATGCTGTTAAAAATAGGTTCAATTTAAGCAATAACTACCTAGCCTATCAAATGATTCAGCAACCAGGATCTAAGTTCAATCCTGGCAGTGATGACTATCATTTTTTAAAGCAATTGATCAATGATCACAATTTTTCCCCTGAGTCAGTACAGACCAGGGAAACAGTTGAACGATATAAAGAATTGCGACATCGATTGGAAGATACAGTTTTGAAACGTGGTAGTAATGGCTATCGATCGGTCAAGATCACAGCCCTTCTGGATAAGTTTCTTGCTCATGGGTTTTGGAGTTATTTTATCTTTGGTTTTCTTCTGCTATTGATCTTTCAATCAATATTCAGCTGGGCAGAACCATTTATGGATATAATCGACCAGGGGTTCGTAGGCTTAAGCCAATTCTTTTCCCAGTTTTTACCATCTGGTGTGCTTACAGATTTACTGGTAGAAGGAATTATTCCGGGCATTGGTGGGATAATGATTTTTATTCCCCAGATCGCGCTGCTGTTTGGATTTATAGCCATTCTGGAAGAGACTGGATATATGTCCCGGGCAGTATTCCTAACCGACAGACTGATGCGTCAGTTTGGTTTGAACGGTAAGAGCGTGGTGCCACTAATTTCGGGAATGGCTTGTGCAGTGCCGGCAATAATGGCAACACGGAATATTGAAAATTGGAAAAACCGTTTGGTAACAATAATGATTACACCTTTAATAAGCTGTAGCGCCCGTCTCCCGGTTTATGCAATCATTGTGGCTTTAATTATTCCGGAAGGAAACTTTTTAGGATTCTTCACTTACAAAGGACTAACCTTTGCCGGATTGTATGCTTTAGGCTTTGTTTTTGCTTTAATAGCAGCTTTAGTGATTAATAAATTACTCAGGATCAAAGATGATCAACATTTTTTGATCGAACTACCGGTTTACCGATGGCCACGGTTTAAGAATATTTTTATAACCATTTTCCAGAAGTGTAAGACATTCGTTTGGGAAGCCGGCCGCATAATCTTGGTCATCTCTATTATTCTTTGGTTTCTTTCCTCTTATGGACCGGGCGAAAAATTTAATAATGCAGAAGAGATCGTAAAAAAGGAATTATCAAATCAGGACATCGATCGGACTCAACTGAAAAATAAAATCGCAGCCCATAAATTGGAACATTCTTATGCAGGTATCTTTGGAAAAGCTATTGAACCGGCTATTGAGCCCTTAGGATTTAATTGGAAGATCGGGATAGCATTAATCACCTCATTCGCTGCCAGGGAAGTATTTGTTGGGACTATTGCCACTATTTACAGTGTGGGGACAAATGATAACCAGTCCATACTTTCCAGGCTAAGAAATGAAGTAGATCCAGTATCTGGAAAACCTTATTACAGCTTTGCTGTTGGAATGTCATTGTTGGTTTTTTATGCTTTTGCTATGCAATGTATGAGTACACTGGCAATTACCCAACGTGAAACCAGGAGTTGGAAATATCCAATGATCCAGCTGTTTTACATGACCGGTCTGGCTTATTTGGCCTCGCTTTTGGTTTATAATGTGCTTATTTAAACGATAACTTATTTGTGATCACCTTAGGCCTTGTTTTAATATTTTTAACAATATAGGCACCCAGCTTCTTGCCCTGATCAAGTCCAACTTCACAGGCTGGCAGATAGTGAATACCACCGTATAATCTACTTATTGCTGCTTCTTCTGCGGCCTGTGCAAATGAATTAAAGTCCCTTACCGGAAGCCCGTATTCAACCTCAGTGGTATCTCTGAAATGAAAATTTTCACCAAATACTTTGCTCAACATCGTAGATGCAGCACCCGAAACGACGCTATGGCCACTGGTATACTCAGGAAAAGGCGGGGTCTGAAGCAGTGGCGACCAATCTTCATCGATGTACTTGTTGATAAGTGTTTCCGGTCTTACTAGTATGCTTCTCCATTTCTCGTCCCAGCAACTGATAAACGCATCCGCCAGGGAGATAGTAACCAAGGCATGGGCTTCTATTGAGGCAGTGAAGTCAAGTTCGGCAGTACGGCTGGAGATGGTGGCAATACCCACCCAATGGCCGCCTGGAGTAATTTTTTTGGTTGCGAACATGACATGGCCTGCATGGTGGGACACATAAGGGTTGCAATCCCAAAATTGGGCTATTTCCTCTTGTTCCTTATTCAAATTGTTAACGGTTTCGTAAACCTCCATTAGTTCGCTGTAAAATTCAGAGTCTTTGCGCATGCTAAATGCTGTTGGCCTTACAGGAATAAATTGAGTGGCTGAGTCGATAACGAAGGACCTGATTCTATTCCAGTGAGGTTCAATACCTTCCATATAGTCAGGGGGCGTCGGTTTCCAGTATTCATCAGGTTCCCGAACTGTATATTTTGGGTAAGTTCTGGTCTGTTTATAGTTATCCTTACCAGCCCATTTAAGCACATGATCAGCGATTTTTTCTCCATAATCACAGGAATTTTCAAACACATCATCCGGTATACCCAATTGTCTAACTTCCTCCCATAGTTTATTTTCATACTCATCCATCTTAGCTTCTGAAAATACCAAAGCTTTACCTGTTTTTAGGAATGCCTTCAGGCTTGCTACCCGAAAGTCATAGGATTTCGTTTGCTCTGGAATGGGCGGACTGTTAAATCCAGTGAGTTGGCCTGCAAGGGATTGGAGGTTATTTGAGTCTGGTACGATGGCTTCATATGCAGCAATACAGGGATAAACATAAACCCTGCTGGCTACCGGAGGAGAAAAAATATCATAAACGATAACATCAGTGAGTTGCTTTAACGTCCGGTGAAAAAATTCCGCATCATCCAGTGCTTTTTTATACTCAGTCGATGGCTGTTTGCACCCAAAAAATGAGGCAGCTATCAGAGCGGTTAAAAAAAATAATCTTCCCATACTTACTTCTTAATTCTCTTGTAAAATTAATTGATTCCCTTATTTTGTTTAATGATCATTAATGAATCGTTGTTCCTTGCCACGATAAAAAATGTTTCATCTTGTATAATGATTTTGGAAATCTTTCGCACCTCGCCCTTTAATTGAATACCACTTTGCAATGGAGTTATGGCTTTGTAGCTGTTATCCCTCTGGCCTTTTAATAATAAACCATAACCTGCATCGTATCTTCCATAATTTACAGATGCGCCGGTCAGGTTTCCCCCTAAAAGAATATCTGTGGTCCCATCATTGTTAAAATCCATGGTTTCAATAGCAAATACCGGGAAGTATTGTGCTTTTTCCGGGAAAGCGGTAAACTTTAGTTTTCCATCCTCATTATTCATCCACCCTGACTCGAATATTTCAGCTTCCTTAATAACCATTCCGTCCATTTGTTCTGGATCAAATAAATCATCTATAGAGCGAACATTTGAAAAGTCACGATGCGAATAGAATTTTTTTCTAATGCTTACAATCTGGGTTGCCAGGTTCCCTAAGGAGGGGAAAGGGATCAGTTCTTCATCCTTGTAAAACGCCAGGATTGGGTCAATGCTTCCATTACTATCAAAATCATTCACATATAAAGTTGCTGGTTTTGCGGGTACTGTTCTCACCTTCATATTTAAACCAAAATTTCCTAACAAGTAGTCCTCATCCCCATCGCTGTCCAGGTCTGCATTTTCAATGGTATTCCACCAACCACTGGTTCCTTTAATTTCTACAGGAGGGGCTGCTTCATCAAAGCTGCCTGCTGTATTTCTAAGAATAGTAACCGGCATCCATTCTCCTACTAAAACCAAATCTTTCCGGCCATCACCATCATTGTCACTCCAAACTGCATCACTCACCATCCCGATTTCTTCAAAAGTTTTAGCTATTGTAAAATTCCCCTGTCCGTCATTCTTTAGCAAATATTGCCGAGGGCTGACACCATAAGCACCCGGAACAGACCTGCTCCCGATAAAAAGATCCATATCACCATCCTGGTCGTAATCATGTGCTGCCAGGCAGGAAGCATTTATGTTATCATTATGGATGGTTTCCGAGGAAACAATATTACCTTTTTGGAATCTATAGGTTCTTGTGCGGATTGAATCGTTTATCTCATTTCCTCCACCGGCGACTATTAAGTCCAAGTCATTATCCAAGTCAACATCAAAAAATAATGCGTCGACATCTTCAAAATCTTTATCCTGCTCCAAAATTTCAGAATCAAGTGTTGAAAAATTACCAAACGCATCCTGGATAAAGATCTTCCCGGTCTGGCCTTTGGCACCCCCTACAAAAAAGTCATCAAGCCCATCATTATTTATGTCACCAACTGCCATTGCGGGGCCTAAGGTTGACAGTTTATGTGGTATCAAATATTCCACATCATAGTCTTTGTAGTCATTTTCCTGGTGTTTATAGTTAATGGATTGCTTGTTGACTGCTGAGAATAGTTTGTTCTCAGCTGTAGGGTTCAGATTATCCCCATCTTGTTTAGGGTCAGTCGCATCACGATAATCGATGGTTAATGTTTGATTGGTAGCCAAATCTGTGAGATACTGTTGTTTTTTATTTGGCCAAATTATTTTCACCGTGTCAATTGAGGATTTCACACCAACGCCAAAAATAAGATTATCATTTACCGAAGATATATACCCTTTGGTCAGGGTTAGTTGCTGGAATTGTATGGTATCAGAATATTTCAAAAAAACCCTGGTGCCTATACCCTGAGGATTTCGTTGCTGTCCTTTGAATTTAAATTTTAAGTAGTTCCCGCCCTTGTTATCACTAAGATTTTCATACAAAAAAGCTTTTTGATTGATATTGTTGACCACTAAATCAAGATCGCCATCATTGTCCAGGTCGCCGTAGGCAGAACCATTAGAAAAAGACCCGCGTTCAAAACCCCACTTTTCACTAACATTTTCAAATTCCCTGCCTCCATGATTTTTGAATGCATAATTGCTGATCTGCTCGGTGGGCATAAGGGAAATAAGTGTTTTATCAGCTGAATCCCGACTAACTTCTTTATATAATTTTTGGCCGGCATTAGAGACATAATTGATGTAATCAAGGTCATTGGGGCGCTTCCAAATACCATTAGAGATGAACAAATCTTTGAAGCCATCATTGTCAAAATCTGCAAAAAGGGGCGCCCAGCTCCAGTCTGTGGCATAAATATCAGCGAATAAGGCGATCTCACTAAAAGTACCATCAGCATTATTTAATTGCAAAGTATTTCGAGCGAGCTGAGGATGATACCCAAAAGATAACTTGATATCGCTAACCTTATTGGATTCTTCTCCGGCAGATTTTTTCAGGATAGATTCATCTTCAGGTAGCATGTCCAGGGAAATTATATCCGGGTGACCATCATTATTGTAATCAGCAATATCATTCCCCATAGAAAAACGGCTGCTGTGACCGGTCATCTCCTGAAGTTTTTCAGTGAAGGTGCCATCACAATTATTCATGTACAGATAATCATTTTCATGAAAATCATTGGAAACGTAGATATCAATACAACCATCCTGATTGATGTCTCCCATGGAGATGCCTAAACCATAACCGATAAGGCTACGGAAAATGCCGGATTCATCCGTGACATCTTCAAAATAAGGTTCTTTACCACTAAAATCATTGTTAAATAACCGGTCCCCGGCTCTGATAGCTTTCTCATATCTTAGGTTCGAGCTTCCATACGATCGTCTGGTATGGACTGCATGATTCAGAAGATACATGTCCAGGTCACCATCCATGTCGTAGTCAAAAAATGCAGCCTGTGTTGAAAATCCTTTGAATCCCAAGCCATAAAACTGAGCCTTTTCCGTGAAGGTATTATCACCATTGTTGATGAATAACTCATTTCTTCCCCTTAGTCCTTTATACTCACTGACATTACACACATAAATGTCCTGGTAACCATCTCCATTTACATCCGCCATGGTGGCCCCGGTACTCCAGTCGCTTTCACCGGCAACCCCGGATCGTTCTGTGATATTTTCAAAAGACATCCCGCCTTTATTTAAATAAAGCTGATTACTGCCTTGATTTGAAGTAAAGTAAATATCTGGTAAATCATCATTGTTGATATCTCCAATCGCTACCCCACCACCATTATAGAAATACAGGTATTCAATGATGTTAAGTCCTTTATTTTCCTCCACATAGTTTATGAATTCAATGTCACTCTCTGAAGGATTGACCAACTCAAAAAGCCTTTCTTCAGGCTCAAAAGTTGAGCAAGCGCTCATTAGTAGTGACAAGACAGTAATTCGTTCAATTTTAATTCTCATAATGCCTTTATTTCTAGTAAAAAATAAAATATCCTAAAAAAAAAATGTAAAAGTGATAAGTTTTCAATTAGTGATGAACTCTTTGGGTCTAAAATTTATATTTAATATTGAGACAAACTTTGGTAGGAATATTTCTTAAACAATTACCAGCTAAAGTTCTGACAATCGTTTATGGTAAAATATATACCAATTAGTTTAATACTTTTTTTCTTTAGTAATCTACTTCAAGCACAGCAAGATACTGTTAAGATAACCTTCACAAACCAATCTTTGATAGGGATTTTATCAGCATTGGAGGCCAATTATCCGGTGAGCTTTTATTATAAAAAATCATGGCTGCCGGAGCGTAAATTATCCATTTCCATACAGGCCCCGGATATGACAAATGCATTAGAGCAGCTGCTTAAAGGAACTGATCTTTCTTTTGTTACTTATTCGGATTATGCTTTTGTGATTGCTAAGCGTTCGGATCTATCAAGGCAGTTCTCTCAGGATTACTATGTGAATAAGCAGGAGGCTTTAAGAAAAAATTTACTGGCACCAGGGGCCATTAACCTTGGGGATTCTTCACAAATTAATTCAAGCGGAAAAGCTACCATATCCGGGGTAGTCAAAGATAAGGATACCGCCGAACCACTCGTGGGGGCTATTGTATTTATATCCGATCTGAATTTATCCACCAATACCGATGAAAACGGATTTTATGCACTGGATATGCCCATAGGCGTACATAATGCAGAGATCCGATTGCTTGGCTATGAGTCGTTAAGGCAAAATATAAATGTATTAAACAATAGTACCTGGAACATAGAAATTTATGAGGAAGCTGTAGAGCTTGAGGAAGTAATTGTCAAAGGGCAGGCAGACGATCAAAATATCAATACTGTTCAGATAGGATTGACCAGGATATCCCCACGCCAGATCAAGCAGGTACCTTCATTTCTTGGCGAAGCTGACCTGATTAAAAGTATTTTAACCCTTCCTGGAGTCAGCACGGTCGGTGAAGGAGCGGCTGGCTTTAATGTTCGTGGAGGGAATATTGACCAAAACCTGATACTTCAGGATGGTAGCCTGATATTCAATTCTTCTCATCTGCTGGGATTCTTCTCAGTTTTTAATCCGGATGCTTTAAGTGATGTGTCTTTATATAAAGGCAACATTCCTGCACAATACGGTGGAAGGCTTTCCTCTGTGCTGGATGTCCAGATCAAGGATGGGAACAAGGAAATGCATAAACTAAAAGCAGGCATTGGTCTGGTATCCAGTAAAGTTTTGTATGAAGGCCCTATAAAGAAAGGTAAGACTTCTTTTTTACTTAGTGGCAGGTCTTCATACTCAGATTATATCGTCAGGCGATTTACCGATGATGAAGAAAGTTCGGCGTTTTTCTTTGACATCAACGCTAAGGTTACGCACTTCTTTAATGGGAATAACAAAGTCTATCTGACCTATTATCGAAGCCATGATAGCTTCAAATTTTCTAACCAATTAGGTTTTGACTGGGACAATGAAACACTTGGCCTTAATTGGAGCTATATTATCGATAAAAGTCTTTTTTCAAATTTGACAGTCAATTGGGGGCGGAATGATAATAAATCTTTTGATGAGGAGGGCTTCGATGCATTTAACCTGACCAATGGGATAGAATACTTTAAAATTAAAGAAGATATTACCTGGAGTCCTTCAAGACATAAAATAAATGTTGGAGGGGAGGTAACGAGCTACATCATGAATCCTGAATCCCGGACCCCCTTCAATGACCAGTCTTCTATCGCCAGCGCTTCGGTGGAAAAAGATGATGGCAGGGAGATAGGGTTGTATATTAATGATGAATTTGACCTTATTGGAGGCTTTTCGATGTCAATTGGTCTCAGATATGCCATATTTCAGCATTTGGGTACTGCTTCTGTTTTTTCATATGCTGAAGGGCAACCCCGAACCGCAGATAACATTGTTGATACCACTTTTTTTTCAGCGGGTGACGTCATTAACACCTTTACACGTCTTGAGCCCAGGGCGTCCCTTAAGGTTGGCCTGGGGTCCGCGAGTTCGGTTAAATTAAGCTATAATAGGAATAACCAATTCATCCATCTCATATCCAATACCTCGGCAGCTGTACCCACGGCTGTATGGCAGGTAAGTACCGGTTTTATACCGCCCGGCCAGGCGGATAACTATTCCATTGGTTTTTTCAAAAACTTTAAGCTGAACACTTATGAAACTTCTTTGGAGATCTTTTACCGGGATATTGACAATATCGTAGAATATAAAAACCTTGCTGACCTGCTTGTTAATAATCAAATTGAAACGCAGCTAGTGGCAGGGGATGGAGAAGCCTACGGTGCCGAGTTACTTTTTAAGAAAGCAACCGGAAGATTAACCGGATCTTTTGCTTATACTTACTCCAGGTCAAAAAATACCATTAACGGTGATTTCCAGGATGAAGTAATCAACAACGGTGCGGCATTCCCGGCAAATTTCGACCAACCGCACAATGTCAATCTTACACTTAACTATAATGTTAATAAGAAGAACGAATTGTCGGTTAATTTCACCTACAGGTCCGGCCGACCGGTCACTGCACCAATCGCCAGCTTCAGACAGGGGCAAACAGTGATCCCGCATTTTTCAGAAAGAAATCAATTCAGGATACCGGACTATCACCGTTTGGATGTAGCCTATACCATCAACAGGGGTAGGGTAAAAAGACAGCGATTTAAATCCAGCCTTACGTTTTCTGTTTATAACCTGTACTCAAGGGATAATGCATTTTCTGTGTTTTTCAGACAGGATAATACAAGTGTAACCAATGCTTTTAAACTAACCGTGTTGGAAAGAGTCTTTCCTTCGGTTACTTATAATATTGAATTTTGAAAATATGATTTATTTATTAGCTATAAATGAAAAAGTACTGAGCAAATCATTTGATTGATAAATCTGTTAATTAGGCATTGAAAAGTACAAAAATGTCGAAATATTGCTTATTGGTCTTTTTAACGTTTTTTTATTGTAGTCAACCTTTCGACTTTGATACTGGAACACAACCTGATCTATTAGTAGTAGACGGAAGGATAGACAATACAGGGTTACCACAAAAAGTAAAATTATTCAGGTCATTCGATCCCGGTGAGGTGGGACAAAATGAATTTAATGCCAATGTGTCTTTGATTGATAACCTGGGTAACATTGCTAATTATAAAGAGGCTAGTAATATGCCCGGAACATATATTTTAAGTTCGGATAATTTCAGCATAGGTATAGGGGTAACCTACCACTTAAGAATACAACTTAATGATGGAGAAATATATGAATCTGTGCCTCAAACCATGCCTGAATCCATTAAACCCGATACCATGACCTTTGAGCTGGAAATCGATGACAGGTTTTCCGAATTAAACTTTGTAAACTTGTTTTTAACCACACCTCTGGGTGATAGACCTGACAAAGTATGGTTTCGCTGGGAAGTCAACGAAGCATTTAACTTCCTTACAGAGCAAAAGTGCGACACCATTAACAATGTAAGGGCCTGTTATGTAACTGATGTCCCCATAGATCGGGATAAAATATTTATCTATCATTCCGAATCATCCAGCGTCCGGGAGTTAAGAAACTTCCGCTTAAGCAAACGTGGTCTGCTGCCCCATCAACAATATAATTACCAACACTATTTTACAGCTTTTCAATATTCCATTACAGAAGAAGCTTTTAATTATTGGGATAATATAAATAAGCTGAGTAACCAACAGGGAACATTTTTCGATCCTGTACCTGGTAGCGTTCGAGGAAATATTTTTAATGTCAACGATCCTGAGGAGACGGTTCTCGGTTTTTTTGAGGTAGCTTCTGTGGATACGGTGAGGACTTTTACCACACCGGATTTGCTTGAGCCCCATGAAGTTGAAAGAATATGTCCGCCTTGTGATTCAACAGTATGTGACACTACTTTTTGGATGAAGGTGTGCTGTGATTGTAGTGTTATACCCAACTCCAATGTAATAAGACCTGAATATTGGGAAAGTATATAATGATGCTCTTAAGTAAAGTATTGCTCTTTTTTATTTTAATGCAGCCCTTTGCTGAGTTGCCCCTGTTGGGCCAACCACCGGACAAAATATTTGTCCATTTTGACAGGTCCGTTTATGTGACCGGAGAAAGGGTTTGGTATAAGGTATACTTTTTAAACGCCAAACCCATTCTCAGTAAGGTATTGTATCTAGAAATTTTAAATGCTGAAGGCGTACTGCTAGCCAGCCATAAGCTTTCTGTTTCAGAAAATACCGCCCAGGGAGATATCCTTATCCCATATGAATGGAAAGAAGGATACTATCGATTTAGATTTTATACCCAGTGGAATAGAAATTTTAACTCCGGGTTTATTTATCATCGGGATATTCCGGTTTACAACATCTGGGGCGAAAAACCTAATTTTGATACTACAGTCACAACAGTAAATAACCGTGCAGTTAGCCCACGCACTTATGAGAAAATTCAAATTGAATTGAATAAAGCGGAATATAGTCGTCGGGATGATGTGCTTGTAACCATCAAAAATAATTCTGACCAGTTATTAAACCTTTCGGCCAGTGTTTTCATTCGTAGCCTTATAAATAGGAGCTGGTCTATCATTGAACAAAATAGCAACTATCAATCCATCGATCAGAAAAAATCAGGGGATGAATTCAAACCGGAAAATGGTTTATTTATTAGGGGACGATTGGAAGTTCCCACTTCAGGGGAACTGTTGAACACGCCCTTACTTTCGATCTTTTCTGTGGAGGATCATAGATTTTACCGTAACTCCAGCATAAACGGCGTCTTTAAATTAGAATTACCAGATTTTTATGGGCAAAGAACCCTGCAAATACAAAACCTTCACCCTGCCGGCACATTGTTACCTGTATTATTGCGTGAAGAATATCCACTGAACACTTCAATATCGATTAACAAGGAGCCCCCAAAATCCAGGGATATACTAGACTATCTAATCAGAACCAGAAAAAAGCGGGAATTGAATGAAATATTCCAGGTCCAAACTAAACGGTATTTTACCGATCAACCAGAAAAGATTGCCCTGAAGCCCGACAGAGTTTTTTATATGAAAGATTATCGGCTGGTGGAAGACCTGGCAGAATTCATTACGGAACTTTTTTTCAAGACGGTCATAAAAAAGGAAAACGGCACACCTACCGTTCGGTTGTATGATCGAAAAAACACTAGATTATTCCCGGCCAGGCCATGGTATTTCTTAAATGGTTATATGATATATGATGAATCAAAAATCCTGGAACTACCGACAGATGAAATTGAAAGGGTAGAGCTATTCAATAACCGCAATTCGGTAAGGGAGCAGTTTGAACCGCTAATGGCCAGGTCTGGAGTCATAGCAGTATACACGATAGACGATGAGCCACTTGAAAATATCGGGACCACCATTAACCAAACCACTTTGCAGGGATTTAATAAACCAAATAAGTTTGGTCTGCCTCAGCCACAAGAGGAAGAAAAAATTCCTGATTTCAGGGCCATGCTTTATTGGGACCCTGAGATAAAAATCCAGGCCAATAGCTCCCAGACGGTTACATTCAAAACGTCGGATGCGGTGGGCAATTTTAAAATCATAATTCAAGGCGTAGATGGTCTTGGTCTACCGGTGTATGGGGAAGCATTATTAAATATTCGGCATGTGCTGGAATAGCTGCAGGAATTCTGGGATGAATAAATGGCCAGCAGAATTGATAAGACAGGAATATGCTTACTTAGAAAAAAATCTAAATATTGTCGAAGTCTCATAAGTCTGATTAGGTTTTAATATGGTGGACGGAAAGGATTCATGATTTGGTGAATCCGGGAAGTGCTGTGTTTCCAGGCAAAACCCGGTTCTGTAACCATAAACATGTTCATTTTTTCCTGTAAATGAACCATCCAGAAAGTTCCCGCAATAAAACTGAACCCCTGGCTCTTCTGTAAATACTTGTAAGTATCTTCCAGATTTAGGTTCATAAGCTTCAGCGGCCAGCGACATTTTGGAGGAATCTTTATTCAACACAAAATTATGATCATACCCGCCTGCAAGTTTAATCTGTTTATTTTCTGCATTAATATCACGGCCAATGGATTTGCTTTGCTTAAAGTCAAAAGGAGTCCCTTCTACTTTTAATAGACCACCGGTTGGGATCAGGTTTTCATCGACGGGCGTAATGGAATCTGCCATAATCCTTAATTCATGGTCAAGGATATTTCCTTTCCCTTCGCCAGCTAGGTTAAAGTAGCTGTGGTTGGTAAGGTTGATAATCGTTGTTTTATCTGTGGTTGCTGAGTATTGAATTTCCAGTTCATTACGGTTATTAAGCAGGTATTTTACAGTTACGGATAGGTTTCCGGGATAGCCCTCTTCCATGTCTTTGCTTTGGTATTGTAGCAATAGGCCTACCTGATCATCATTTTCAATCTCAACTGCATCCCAGATTCTGAGGTTAAAGCCTTTCTCTCCTCCATGCAGATGATTGAGTCCGTTATTTCGGGCAAGACCATATTCAGTACCTTCTAAAGTAAATCTACCATTAGCAATTCTATTGGCATAACGGCCCACGATCCCACCGAAATAAGGATTATCTGGTCCTGCGTAGCCTGATATATTATCAAAACCAAGGACAACATCATCATAATCACCGTTCCTGTCAGGCACTTTAATTGAAACAATGGTGCCTCCAAAGTTGGTAATCACAACCTCCATCCCCTGGTTATTTTTCAGTGTGTAAATATCTACCGGTCCATCTTTGGTTTTCCCAAATGGGGATTTAGAAATTGACAATGATTTTTTATTTTGCATATTACAAGCGTTGATGAGCAGGAATATAATAATAAAAAATAGATAGACAGAATTGGCACCTGGTTTGCGGATCATTTTATCGGGGTTTGCAAAATTACCGCTCTATTGTCTCGCAATTTTTTACCTCCATTTTCGAGGATGGCACTTTCAGCCATGGCATAGATACGATCTACTATTTCTGATATGGGGGTCATATTGGGCAGCTTATCTCTTGAATAGTTGATGTATTGATTATTGAATGGTTCGTCCCAGACCTCTCCACCACCAATATCAGTCATCAGATGGTTTGGGATAGATTTACTTCCATTAAGTACTCCAACAAATCCACCACAGGTAGCAGCCTGATTATCACAATCCAAAACGGCACTCACCGAGATACCTACCGTCTTAATGAAATCACCTTCGCCATAAAGAATGGCCATGGCGCCATACAGCCCATTAATGATGGCGTTCACGAAATTATGGACGTCCGTATCTACCGGATACTTGAAATAATTTTTATAGAGCAGTTTGTGTGTATCTCGCCAATCCCTATATTCTTTATGCCATTTCCTTAGATTCTTTAAAGCCGGGAGCATGGGGCTATCTTTTGGCAAAGCATCTAGGCCCATTTGATAAAGCTTTTGTATGTCTGATTCAATAAAAGCCCCACTATATAATGCGGCATAAAATAAGGTAGGATGCGTACCCCAGCTGTCATTCATCACATGGGCACCCATATCTGCTTATCTATAGCCAAAAACAATTTTAAACGTATCCCTGTAAATTCTTTTCCCGGACACAAAAAGTTTACGAATGAAGTCGATAGGGATAATTAATACAGAGAATAATAATATTAATGCCCACTCTTCCCAATACAGTGGTACCGTTCGGAGGATTTGTCCGCCGATAAAGGTAAAAAGAATCTGGACTACGATAATCAACAGGATAATTTGAATAAACCGCTTATTCTCACTGATATGCTCGAAAAAGTTAAGTCCTTCGGAGCGTATATTTAGCATATTAAATAGAACCTGGAAAATAAAAATGTTGAAAAAAGCGGTCAGAAAGACGGCATTGTCTTCCGACGTTCCTCTGGCAAACAGCTCTTTAAAGTAAGGTAGTTTTAGGAATAGCACAGCAAATATGGTAATAAATAATCCGTTAACCAGTATGGCCGATATCATCGGCTTGGTCAGGATATTATCATCCCGTTTTATGGGCTCATCTTCCATATACCTTTTTAGCGCAGGTTCACCACCTAATGCAATGGCTCCCAGGGTATCCATAATAAGGTTTATCCATAGGAGTTGTATAATGGTTAGTGGAAACTCCACGTTAATAATTGGCCCGAGAATAGTAACAGAAACGGCCGCAAGGTTAACTGTAAGCTGAAAGGTTATAAACTTCTGTATGGATTGGAAGATGGTTCTTCCGTACCTGATGGCATTACTGATTGAGTTAAAATTATCATCCAGGATAACGATATCCCCTGCTTCTTTTGTGACTTCTGCACCGCTACCCATAGCTATTCCAACATCCGCCTGCTTAAGGGCTGCAGAATCATTTACGCCATCACCAGTCATACCAACCACTTCTCCCTGCCCTTTGGATATTCTAACCATTCTACTTTTATCCGTTGGCAGGGCTCTGGCGATTACCCTGAGATTTGGGAGTATTTTTGCAATCTCCTCATCGGACATCTTTTGAAGATCAGTAGATTCAAGCACTACTTGTGAATCACTATCTAAAAGTGAGGACTCTTTGGCGATGGAAGCTGCGGTCCCTTTTCGGTCCCCGGTAATCATAACTACCTGAACGCCGGCTTTTTTAACCAGTTCAACGGAGCTTTTGGTTGTATCCCTAATTGAATCCTGCATTCCGATCACACCTACCAGAACAAGTTCATCAGGTATGCCATCTTTTTGATTAAGTGAATCCTTGGAAATAGCTATAGAAAGTAACCGCATACCGGCGTCTGCTAAACCGTCCATATATGTAGTCAAGGCCTCTTTATCCTTAATAGGAATAATCTCCCCCTTCCCGGATATGGCATTATTGATATCTTTCATCAATAGCTCGGGAGCTCCTTTTATGAATACAATTTGATCGGAGTTAAAGGCGCCAAGCTTACTACTAAGCCTCATCTCTGTAGCTGAAAATTTGCGCGTGCTATTAAAGTGGATCTTATGGATTAACTTGGCATTCTTGATCAAGCTCAGATCATCTTCAGCATGTATGTAACCAAATAAGGCCCGCTCAGAAAAGTTTCCACCGGTTATTTCACCGTCATGGGTTCTATGGCTGGCGGTATTTCCTGCTATAGCTAATTTTAAGTATTCTCTTAATTGATCTGGGATAGAATTGTACGTTTCGTAAGTATTGTTTGAACCGGTTATAAAAAACCGGGGTTCTAATTTTCCTTTGGTTAAAGTACCGGTTTTATCAGAAAAAAGAATGCTCAAACTGCCTGCTGTCTCAATACCCAGTAATTTCCTTACCAATACTTTTTCACGCAACA
The DNA here is from genome assembly GCA_964429655.1 of uncultured Roseivirgaceae bacterium. Lineage (GTDB taxonomy): Bacteria > Bacteroidota > Bacteroidia > Cytophagales > Cyclobacteriaceae > CAYSCZ01. The sequence goes on along the minus strand of CAYSCZ010000041.1, from coordinate 9,934 downwards.
TCTTCTGCATGTTAAGTGATAGCACAATTGCGATCATCATCGGCAGACCTTCCGGTACGGCAGCTACAAGTACTATTATGGCTAAAACTATTGCATCCAGGCTGTCGGTAAGCAACAATCCCCAATTAGACAGGTATTCCATCATGGCGGCACCTTCAAAATTGTTGGCAATCACAATTTTTTGAAACATGAAAACGACAAATAAAAAGCCGGCTGCGATGTATCCGTACTTTGATATCAGATCTGCAAGATCCTTAAGTTTAACCTGTAGTGGTGATAACCGGTCATCACTAAGGGATAGTTCTTTAGATAGTTTTCCATAGTAGGTTTGATCACCCACTGAATCGACTTTCATTACTGCCTCTCCATCCTCTACAACAGTTCCCCTAAGCAGGCTGTAAGGATTTGCTAAATCGGTTTCATCAAACGTCACCCCTTCTTCCAGGATAACTTTCTCCACAGGTTCATTTTCACCGGTTAGCGAAGCCTGATTCACCTTAACATCACCCTCAATAATGTGCCCATCAGCAGGAATTTTATCTCCGGACTGTAAAAGGACCAGGTCATCTTTTACAACTTCTGTAAAAGGTATGTCCGCTATTTCACCATTTCTAAAGGTCTTACTTTCAATCTTGGATGCTTCTTCCTGTAATCTTTGAAATGAGGCTTCGTTTTTGTATTCTGAAAAGGTTGATATCCCGGTGGCAAGCAATACAGCCACTGCTATCGCCACTGCTTCGTACCATTCCGTCATTCCGAAAAATGAGAGTAATAAAATAACTACCAGGGCGACCAAGAGGATATAAATGATGGGATCTTTGAAGTTATCTAAAAGTTTAGACCAAAAACCCTCAACCTGGATTTCACTTAATTCGTTACTTCCATATTTTTCCCTTGATTCCTTAACTTGTTGTGATGAAAGGCCAGTATGTTTCATTTCAAAATGTCATATAAAGTCGGAGACTCAAAAGATTTACTTCAAATCGTAATTTAAAGTAATACTTGATAAAGTAAGATTCCCGACCTTTAATATTGTCGTTTAAGTGTTTTACAATCAAAAATATATTGTAAAATTGAAAGCAACATGACTGTTTATTATTTATCTGCACTTTGCTGATAAAATTTGAGGCGGTGAGCTTTTCTCTGAAAATATCCTGCATTGGTTTATCATACGTACCAATATTTAATTGAGTAGGGCCTTGCGTAATGCACCAAGCATAAATTTCAAGGCTTTTTCCTTTTGGCAGTGCTTTATACGTATGATATGAATTTCTGATTATACCGGCCCGTAATAAAATCTATCCGGTTAATGGTAAAATGCGCCGAAAACCTTGAAGCCTGTTATCTCAGAGTCTCGTGCCGATGACTCTGAGGGGACGGAACTTTGTTCAAACCCTCACACTCTGGCTGGACAAATACCAAAAGATGCAGATGATTAGGCATGAGTACATATCCGCTTAGTGCTATTCCCCTTTTGGCAAGTTGCTCTGTCCAACTGGGTAAATACTCATAAATCTTTGTCTTTTCCATTAGTGGAAGCCACTAATGACACGTGAAGGTCACAAAGTAAAATGACTCTTTGGCTTCATGGATACTATGGGTGGACACGATCCAAATGTAGTTAATTGTAAAATGCGCCGAAAACCTTGAAGCCTGTTATCTCAGAGTCTCGTGCCGATGACTCTGAGGGGACGGAAATGCAATCCCACCTGAGTCACCTGGCAGGGTTCAGACAAACCAAGTTTAGGATCAAGTCCAAAATATTCCTGTTAGATGCTACAGTGATAAGTCTTTGCCTGGGTTTGTTCGACTGGGCCAGGTACAAAACCAATAAAGGGGCTATCAAGATGCACACTTTGCTAGATTATGATGGCAACCTGCCTGCTTATGTCAATATCACTGAGGGTAAAACGCAATGGGACACATTCATAGAAAAGACGAATTCAAACATGCTATTAGTGCCGCTACAGTTCATGATTTTTTCAATATCCTGGTGGTCCTAATACTTTTTCCTCTAGAGCTTCTAACTGGCTATCTAAGTGCCGCCTCGAGCTATTTCGCTAATTCTATCCCCTTATTTACTGGTACTTTTGGAGAATTCAGTCTTATGAGTTCAGTCATAGATCCAATATCCAACTTCATTATTTCCATGGTAGGTAATAATACACTTCTTATCCTTTCTACAGCATTGGTTCTTCTTATTGTGTCCTTAAGAAGCTTTACATTGGTATTGAAGAATTTTATTGTTGGTAAATCTCAGAAGGTCATTGATAAATACGTATTTGCACATCCAGTGCGGTCATTGTGTTGGGGTGCAGTCATTACTGCGGGGGTTCAATCCAGTTCAGTAACAGCATCTTTAACGGTACCGCTTGTGGCATCGGATAGAGTATCCTTACGCAAAGTATTTCCTTTTTTGATTGGAGCAAATGTGGGAACAACCCTTACGGCCATGGTTGCCGCTTTATCACAAAGTGAAACTGCAATTGCCATTGCAATGTGCCACTTGTTTTTCAATCTGTTTGGCGTATTTTTACTTTTTCCTATCAAACATATACGTTATATACCTGTATGGTTTGCTGAAAAACTAAGAGAACTATCCTACAAAAATCGCATTTATGGTATCTTGTATGTGTTCATTGTGTTTTTTATAATACCCTCACTTATACTACTCTCTCAGGCTTTTTAGGCGTTATGACACTTCAAAAATTTACAAAACCTGATTGACCTTAGTTTGCGCTCTATGTGATTTACTTGTTGTTTTCTTATTTCTGTAGAAAAATAATATCTGTCTGTAGCCCTACTGCATGGACTATTAATCTAAACTATTTCATTAAGACAAACTTTAGCGGCTTTGAAATATTATCAACATCTAAAAGGTATGTCCCTAAATTTAAATCTGATATGTCAATTTCATCTTTAACAACCCCATTTTTCACCTTAGCTCCTGACAGGTTGTAGATGCTGTATGATTTAGGATTTGCCAGCCCTGTAATATTGAGTTGTCCTTGAGAAGGATTTGGATATAGTTTTATTTTAGTATTAATGGCTTGATCAATTGAAAGTACAATATCAGTAACTGTAATTTCAAATTCAGTAGTAATTGCTCCCCTATTGGAGTCTATGACTGTCATTGTAATTGTTGAATTTCCAACACCAATCGGATTAACATTCAAAACATCAACATCAACAGTTGCTGCGACAGTGCTTTCATCATAAAAAACAACATATGTCAACTCATCACTTTCCGGGTCTTCAAAATATTCAGATAAAACGATCGAAACAGATTGATTATCAATATCAATGTTTTCAAATGATTTTAGCAGCTGTGGGGGCTGGTTGTTAACATCAATTAATTTTGCGGTAAATACTTCATCAGATGTCTTAAGTCCTAAAACAATTTCTCCTGCACAGTCACCACCTGACGTAATTAGTTCCAAACGCTGTTCTTCAGTACTTTCCACCTCAAAAAAACCCTGGTTGAAATCAGGCACTAATTGAAATTCATTATCATCCTGGTCTCTCCAATAATATAATTGATTCTGTTCATACAGATCTCCTACTACATTCGAACTGATTGAACTTGTATATTCACCAAATGTTAGTTCGACAGGAATCTCATCGAAAAATGTATTAAATCTCTTTCTGTAAAAATCACCATTGAAGGCTAAACCTTTAACAACACCGATCATTTGACCTCTTTCATCGGTAGATAATTCGATCATGTGGTCGATTCCGGGATATGGGCAGTCAGGCCCGGTCTCTAAATATCCTTCACTCAATCGAGGTGTTAATTCCCACTGAACACCTGCAGAATTCCTCCAAAAAAAAGTATTTCCTGATTCCAGTACTTCCCCCACGTGCCACTCGTTTCCAATGTTATCCAAAGAATACGGACCAATAATATCATTTATTTCAATCTCACTAAACAGTGCAAGGTCAGTATTATTAATATTGATAATCAGTTTATTTTCCAGTGGGTCACAGGCCGTTTGAAGTCTTTTATATAGAGATTCAGCATAATAGTCCGGCTCATAGGCGCCAACAAAATCATCCGGCCAAAAATTTCTATTAAACCAATCATGACCATTGACCTCTAAGGCAAATTCAGGGTATATTCGAAACAGGTGATGGTAAAATTCATGTTGATACCATTGAGGTAGATATGCCCTGCGTTCAATATCGCTGTAATTTCCTTCCCCAAGATGATAAGGCTTCTTTGTTAACCATAGATCATCTGCAATAAATAAAGGTCCTCCTTTACTATCAGCACCCATTCCACCAGTAATAAATTCATCGTCCTCAAAATCTTCCCCTAAAGGAACAGCTGAAGGTGAAATAATCATCCACCAGTCTGTTTCATTAAAGGTCGTTTCATCAATTGCTTCCCAAACGGGTCCAAGGTCAGGCCTTGCATCATAAACACCAGTGGCAAAAGAATTAATGTTTGTTTCTAAACATAACTCAGGCAATTCTATAAACCCGATATCCACATTAAGTTTACTTTTTGCGATAGCATTAGAATACTCAGCAAAAAGATCAATGGATTGCCTGATTATTCTATAATCTGACTCAAACAATGATCGATCTATTGTTCTTGTAACAAATTCCCCACCACCGTTATCCAGCTCTTCCTGGGTTCTTGGTTGGATACTTTGCATACATCCAACAAGCACAATTTTCATTTTAGCAGTTAATACTCCAGTATCAACAGGGTCATTTTCAAGGTTAAAATTAACGATATCGTCCATCATACGAAGACCGTAATACCCGTAAGGACTTCCAATGTTAGTTCCTAACTGACTGGACCAGGAACGTCCCCAACTTGAGCTACCAATGGGATATTGTTCCCACAAATTATCAAGCAGCTTCCTGGCTGAGGAGTAATCTCCCTTTTTAATAGCGTCTTCAGTATTAATAAATGTCTTGAGTGCCTCCCTGTAATGAAGTGAGAAATTTTGTTCCCCCCCATAGCAATCAAAAAACTCTTCAAGCGTAGTAGCATCACAATTTACCTGAGCATTAGTATTAAAGATTATGACTAAAAATAGACAGCTTAAAAACATCCATAGATGATGTTTTAGTAATTTTAAAGAGGATTTCATATCGTATATCTTAGGGACGTTTTATAAATCTTATAACAGTCTCCAATTTGATTTGTTCTCAGAATTCCTTCAATTCTACAGCCTATGGTACTTTGTACCTAATCTATTGGCTTGAAGTTATAATGGCTGAGACAGAGAACATAAGACATTATTGATAATGTCAATCGAAATCATAAAACTAACCCTTTCCTCTACCACAAATCTTTTAAATTCGCGGCTAATTAAAGATAACTATGATTTCAACCTACAACATATCCCTGCAATACGGAAAGAGAGTCTTGTTTGATGAAGTGAACGTCAATTTCACCCCCGGTAACTGTTATGGCATCATTGGTGCTAATGGTGCCGGTAAGTCTACTTTTTTAAAAATACTGTCCGGTGAGGTGACACCAAATTCAGGTGAGGTGAAACTAGAGCCCGGGAAACGCCTGGCCGTTTTAAAGCAAAATCATCATGAGTACGACGAGATACCTGTTATGGACGCTGTGCTCATGGGCCATAAAAAACTTTGGGATATTATGCAGGAAAAGAATGCCATCTATGCAAGGACTGATTTCAATGAAGCGGATGGTCATCGGGTATCTGAACTGGAAGAACAATTTGCTGACATGGATGGCTGGAATGCAGAGTCGGATGCTGCCTCCTTATTAAGTGGCCTTAAAATAGCGGAAGAAAAGCACTATGCACTGGTAAAAGACCTTAATGGCAGCGAAAAAGTACGTGTGCTACTGGCCCAGACGCTCTTTGGCAACCCTGACGTCCTCATATTGGATGAGCCCACCAACGATCTGGACTTACAGACAGTGTCATGGCTGGAGGACCATTTACTGAAGTTTAATAATACCCTGATCGTGGTTTCTCACGACAGACATTTTTTAGATACTATTTGCACACACATTGCGGATATAGATTTTGGTGCCATCAAGCTGTTCACAGGTAATTACACTTTCTGGTATGAATCCAGTCAGCTCGCACTTAGCCAACGGGCTTCTGCCAACAAAAAAGCAGAGGAAAAGAAAAAAGAACTTCAGGAATTCATTGCCCGCTTCAGTGCAAATGCCGCTAAATCCAGGCAGGCAACCAGTAGAAAGAAGCTGTTGGATAAAATAAATGTAGAGGACATACAGCCTTCGAACAGAAAATATCCCGCAATCATCTTTACCCAGAACAGAACTGCGGGCGATCAAATACTGTCACTGGAAAAACTTAGCTATCAGACTGAAACAGGCGCGTTTCTCTTTAAGGATGTCGATTTGTTTGTGAATCGAGGGGATAAAATAACAGTGGTAGCCGATGATAGTCTTGCCATTACTTCATTCTTCCAGGTGTTGATGGGCGAAAAACAAGCAACTTCCGGTAGTTTCAGGTTTGGCCAAACCATTACCACCGCTTATTTACCCAATAATAACGACGACTATTTCAATACAGATGAAAATCTTATCGACTGGCTGCGGCAATTTGCAGAAGGAGAGAATGATGAGGTTTATATCCGTGGATTTTTAGGTAAGATGCTATTTTCCGGTCAGGAGTCATTAAAAAAAGCAAATGTTCTATCAGGAGGTGAAAAAGTACGATGCATGATCTCCCGCATGATGTTGCAAGGCGCTAACCTTCTTATCCTGGATGAACCAACCAACCATCTTGACCTTGAATCAATAACCGCACTGAACAATGCATTGATTAATTTCCCCGGCACAGTACTTTTTACTTCACATGATCACACGTTCACACAAACCATTGCTGATCGTGTGTTGGAGATACGACCAGATGGCTTTTTGGATACATTGAGCACATACGATGAATACCTGGAGAAAAAGAAACTGCAGGAGGCATAGAATCACAAGTATAAAGCCAATGTATTGGGGCTAAATCATCGTCATCAGTCAAATAAAAGACGGTATGATAGAAAAGCTTGCTCAACTTTGTGTCAAAGTCATATTCTAATGGGCGCAATGGGGCAATTTCAGGGAGCTTAATTCCTTGTTCATGAAGGTCTGTAAGGTATTTGGGATAATTTGCTAAATCACGTCTTGTTCTTCGAACCGTAATTTGAGAAATAACCTTTTTACGAATGATATTATAAAGCTCCCTGATACGCTCCATGTTAGGATCATCCGCTCTTATGATTTCTCTGTATTCTCGAATAATCGGTCCAAAAAAGGATTGAAGATTTGTAATGGGTAGAGTACTTTTTCGTGCATCCTGAAAAAGTAACAATTGATAGTACAAATCTTGAGGGCGGTTATTTAATGGGGTAGCAGAAATAAGGATCACTTTCTTTGTCTTGTCCTAAAATAGGTTTACACTAAAACGTGTAAAAATGGATATAAAAAGTAAAGTTATTTCAGGATTAGGAAGCGGTAAAATCATCATTCAAAAGCCAAATAAATATTTCACCGAAACAGAAAAACATCAGATCATTCGGGAATTATTAGATTCCGGTTGCACTAGAGCAGAGATTTGGGAAAAATATACCGGACAGCAAGAAGAACATGGTCAGTTGCTACGGTGGATGCGGAAATTGGGTTATGATTCTTCAGTTAAAACTAGAAGACCTAATTTAGATGGCAAAACAACTGTTGTAGCAAGAAAGAAAAAAACCGATCCCCAATGCTGACAAAATGAAGCCTGGATTGGCTTTAAAATTTGTAGGTAATGTCCCAAAAAGTGCGTCTTTTACTGAAAGTTTTTCACGGAAATAACTTCTGCTAATGTTAATAAAAGTTTTGATCGAAATTAAAATTAGTTATCGGATAACTATATGTTTTTTCTTTCATTTCCGTAGCTCTATAACCGATTAAAGTGATAGCTGATTCTGGTTCGCCGATGCGGCTCATCTCTGGTTGGTATAATTTTGTCGGTTTACTACAAATCTTTCCTTTCTTTTATAATTACGAACCGCTTGATTATTTTAGCCTGTAATGAGCAATAGAAAATCTATTACAGACAACACTTTAAAATAGGTACTTACCGTTAACTTATTGAATCTCCATAGCTGTGCTATGCCTAATCAACATAAGTGCTTGGTCGGATGCACCTCTTTCTTTGCGTTTTATACCTTCATTCCGATTTCTATTACTTAATTTAGGTTTAATAAAAGAAAAAATCAATTACATTCCCATGGGCAAATCTATCGTTTTGCATACATCCATATTTGTTTTCCTCTTTACGCTCTGCCAACCCCGGGAGCCTAACGATGCAGATCAGGGGAAACCAAACCCCGACAAAAAGGTGACAATCGAAGATGTGGACGAGGGGATACGTGCCCATATTGCTGCCAAGGTCAAGGAAGGTGGTGGTTATTTCCATTTTCAAAAAGACAGCCTGGAACTTCGCCTAAAGTTGGTGCGCGTACATACCGAGTACCTTTCTGTCCTGGGGTCCAATACATTTTTTGCCTGTGTGGATCTGGCTACAGCAGGAGGGGATGTTTACGATGTGGATTTTTTCCTAAAAGGAGTGCCTGGTGATATGGATGTTACACGTACGGATTTTCATAAGCTAAACGGGAAACCATACTATACCTGGAAGCAGGCAAGAGACAAGACCTGGCACACCGTGCCGGTGGAAGATGCCACCAATGACCTCCTGGGTGTGATAGAAGGCAAGGACCAGTTCACTTTCACATACGAAGCACAATTGCCTGAAATAACCGGCCCGGCCAAAATGTGGCTACCTATTGCCCAAACAGATCGGTTTCAGGTGGTAGAGGTGCTCGCTATCGAGTCGCCAGGGAAGCAGGAGATCATAGAGGAAGAAAAATATGGCAATAAGATATTATATCTTCAATTACTTCCCGGGCATAGTCAAAGGAAAATAAACATACACTACCGTGTTCAGCGCCTGGAAAAAGGCGCCTATCGGCAAGAAGGAGCTGACCCTACAGTTTTTCTGGAGGCTGCCCCCCTCATGCCTGTGGGCGACCGTTTCGGTTTCATAGCCGAGGCAACAATAAATGGAGCTAAAGCCAATAGCCCATTGACCAAAGCAAGGGCCCTATATGACTATATTATTGATAACATGCGATATGCAAAAGAGGGGACTTATGGCACGGGAGATGCTAACTATGCCTGCGACGCAAAATCAGGAAACTGTACCGAGTTTCACTCTTTTTTCATTTCCCTGGCCAGGTCAGCCGGAATACCTGCCCGCTTTGCTGTTGGCGCATCCATACCATCCTCTCGAAATGAAGGAGGGGTGAACGGCTATCATTGCTGGGCTGAATTTTATGCCGAGGGCAAATGGTGGCCAGTGGACATTAGTGAGGCAAATAAATACACCCCATTAGCCACGTATTTCTTCGGACACCATCCGGCAAACCGCATCGAATTGAGCCGTGGCAGGCATCTTCTCCCCGACCCTGCGCCAGCGTCCGGCCCAATCAATTTTTTAGCCTACCCCGTCCTTGAAATTGACGGAAAGCCCGGCTATGTCGAAACCAAATTCTCATTTAAAAGAATCCAGCCAAACACTTAATTGTCGGATGGATGCTCTTCTGAGTCTGCAGGGTGGTCTGATGTTTCCACACTATCAGCATCTGATGGGTGCTCACCGCCTGATGGGTGCTCCGCTTCTTCACTGCCTTCGCCTTCTTTACTTTTTTCGGACGCCTTTACTTCTGTGCCGTCAGTTTCTTCTTCTCCTTTTTTTGGACTAGTACAAGAACTCACCGCAGTAGCCATGAAAAAAGAGATCAGCAAGATGCCAATGGCAAATGTCTTTAGCTTGTTTAATAAGTTTTTCATAAATCTTAGATTAGTGGATTTGTTGTAATTAACTCACTTTTTTGGAAAGATCAAAAAGAATCGTCATTGACTATGTAAATCAGG
>CAYSCZ010000040.1:0-29697 GCA_964429655.1 uncultured Roseivirgaceae bacterium | reverse complement strand
TTTTTGGGCTTTAACCCTTCATGACAAAATTCCAATGACAAATCTGGGATTAATTAATTTAAACAGCTAACAATTCCTTTAGCGATCAATTCCGGCCTGGACCAGGGGACGAAGTGGTTCATACCTTCAATCATCCATACATCCAGGTATTCTTCGGGTACCATCTCTTGCACAAAATCGGCATTTTCTTTCGGAACAAGCTGGTCTTCGGTGCCATGTATTACAATGGTAGGAATCTGTATATCCTTCCAGTAAGGAATCATGAGCTCCAATTCCTTTTTTAAAGGCAGAATCTCCTCATTGGATACTCGGAAAGATTTTGGAATAATGTACTTAAAAATACTGCTTTTCATCACATGACGGTACCATTCATATTTTTCCTGTTCAGGATCAACGGATGGGGCAACCAACACCAATCCACCAATCAGGCCAGGATAATCCATAGCCATCCTTGCAATTACCGGACCCCCCAAACTGTGTCCGATAAGTATGATGTTTTTGTTCTTGTACTGCTGTAGAACCTCTACCATAAGAAAGGCCTGTTGTTTTATTGATGGTTCAGCCTTACCAAAATCAGAATATCCAAAACCCGGTCTGTCGATAGAGATCATATCGGTAGCTTGTATCAGGGAATCTGCTTTTAAAAAGTGCTTAAAAGCAGACCAGCTTCCGGGGGACCCATGAACAAATACAGCCAGATTATCTTTACCGTTGATCACCTGTGCGTAGTTTATGGTTCGGCCTTCAACCTTTATTTGATTAATTTCCGGCGACACTGAACTATCTTCATAATATTCTTTTGCTTTACTCTCATTCATGCGAAAAGAAAGACATGAGGACATAAGGTTTGATAATACGAAAAAGGTCGCTACAGCAATAGCGACCCTTATGATTATTTTCCTCTTTACTAACATGAATGCTTTAACGAATTGTGAAAGCCAGGTGTTTAGCGTAGGAATAACATTTCCCTGTATTTCACCAGTGGCCAATCCTCATCATCTACTAATAACTCAAGTTTATCCACAGCATATCTCATCCGGTCAAAATATTTTCCTTTAACACTATCACAGTACTCTATGGCTTTTTCCCTGGTATCCTCAATTTTGTTGATTCGTTTCCTTTCTTCAGTCATGTAGTATATATCCGCCCTCAATTCAGAGATATATTTAGATATCTCTTCGATGGTCTTAACAATCTCAGAATTCTCGATACCAAGCTCTTTCAATCCTTTTGCATTTTGGATCAATTTATTTTGATAGGCAATAGCTGTAGGGATGACGTGGTTTAAAGCCAAATCTCCCATTACGCGTCCTTCAATTTGAAGTTTCAGTATATAGTTTTCCAGTAATGTTTCATGTCTACCGTTCATCTCCGACTCATTAAGAATTCCGTACCTGGTAAACATATCTTTCGCTTTATCAGTATTGTAAAAGTCCAGGGCCCTGGGGGTATCTTTTACATTTGACAGGCCTCTTTTTTCTGCTTGCTGTACCCATTCATCAGAATATCCGTCACCTTCAAAGCGTATGGCTTTAGAAGATTTTACATATTCTCTCAGCACATCGACAATGGCTAATCTTCTTTCTTTACCGCCCTCAATGGCACTGTTTACATCTTCATGAAGTTTGTTTAGTTGATCAGCGACAATAAGGTTCAATACCATCATTGGGTTAGATACATTGGCCTCGCCACCAACTGCACGAAACTCAAATTTATTTCCGGTGAAAGCAAATGGAGAGGTTCTATTTCTGTCAGTATTATCCAAAATGATTTGTGGAATTTGATCAATGCCCAGCTTCATATAGATGTTGTCTCCTTTCTCAATCACCACGTTACCATTATGCTCCAATTCATCCAACACTTTAGATAGTGTTGATCCTATGAAAACCGATATGATTGCCGGGGGAGCCTCATTAGCGCCAAGTCTGTGGTCATTGCCCGCAGATGCGATACTTGCCCTGAGCAAATCTGCATTTTCGAATACCGCTTTTATAGTAGTAACGAAGAATGTCAGAAACATAAGATTTTCGCGCGCACTGCTGCTTGGCTGGAACAGGTTCACTCCTGTGTTGGTAATTAATGACCAGTTATTATGTTTACCATTGCCGTTAAGTCCGGCAAAAGGTTTTTCATGAAACAGTACTTTCAGGTTATGCCTTAGTGCAACCTTATCCATGATATCCATGATCAACTGGTTATGATCAGTGCCTACATTAACTTTTTCAAACATTGGAGCCACTTCAAACTGGGAAGGGGCTACCTCATTATGCCTTGTCCTTACAGGAATACCTAGTTTCCAGGCCTCAATTTCAAAGTCTTTGATAAACCTGTAAATCCTGGTAGGGATACTGCCGAAATAATGATCATCCAACTGTTGACCTCTTGCAGGATTGTGTCCAAATACCGTTCTGCCTGACATAACCAAATCTGGTCTTACAGCATATAAAGCCCTGTCAACCACAAAATATTCTTGTTCCCAACCCAGAGAGGCATCTACCTGGTTTACGGCCCGGTCAAATAATTTACAAACCTTTGTAGCAGCCCGGTCAACTGCATCCAGTGCTTTTAATAATGGTGCTTTGTAGTCTAATGCTTCTCCTGTGTAACTTACAAAGATTGTAGGTATACAAAGCGTTGTTTCATAAATAAAAATTGGTGATGATGGGTCCCAGGCTGTGTATCCCCTCGCCTCAAAAGTAGTCCGGATACCTCCACTTGGGAAGGAAGAAGCGTCGGGTTCCTGTTGTACCAATTCAGTGCCTTTAAAATTTTCTATGCCTTTATTGGAATCAAAAAAAGTATCGTGCTTTTCAGCCGTTGACCCGGTTAAGGGTTGAAACCAATGTGTATAATGTGTGACACCTTTTTCTAAAGCCCATGATTTTACAGCTACTGCAACAGCATCAGCTACATCAGTATCTATTTTTTTTCTGTTTTTGATCGCATGATCAACTTTCTTGAAAACGTCAGGAGATAAGGTAGATCTCATCTGTTCGTATCCGAAAGCAAGTTCACCAAAGAATTCACCTATCTTTGATGAAGGAAGGTCAACCTCTATTTGAGGTCTTGACTGCACTGTATTTAGCGCATCGAATCTGAGTTTTGCCATATCGAATTGGTTAAGGTTTAAATTTCAATATTATATTAAAAATAAAGGGTAAAATTATGATATTTTGCATCAATACAATATAAACGTTAAAAAAATAACCTAAATACTGAAAAAAACTACCAAATTATTCAATTATACCTAATTAAATGTACCTATTTTATTCAACCAACATTTCAGAAAACTACTTGTCCAGAGAAGAGTCGAATCATGCCAGTAAAGTACTCAGGTTAGCTGAGGGAGACCTAATTAGCCTAACTGACGGATCAGGAAATGCTTATAAAGCAAAGCTGGGCGTAATGGAAAAAGGACAATTTAATTTTGAATTGATGGAAAAATTTCAGAGCATAAACAAGCGTCATTACATTCACCTGGCTATTGCACCAACGAAAAATATGGATCGAATGGAATGGTTCACTGAAAAGGCTGTGGAACTTGGTGTAGATGCCATCACATTTATTGAATCAGATCATTCTGAGCGGTCAAGAATAAGGTTGGATCGGTTACATAAAAAGGCAGTCAGCGCCATGAAACAGAGCAAATGTTATATTATTCCAAAGATCAATGGGTTAATTAAGTTTAAAGACTTTGTTAGAATTTGCCCCCAGTCGAAAAAATTTATTGCACATGTTAATGATAAAAATGAACTTTTGAGGTCCTCAACAGAACCTGGTAAAGACTACGCCCTGCTTATAGGCCCTGAAGGAGATTTTTCTAAGGAAGAAATTAAGCTTGCTAAAGACTTTAAATTCAAACCCGTCAGTTTTGGAAAGACCACTCTAAGAACAGAGACAGCAGGCGTGGTAGCTTGTGCTCAATTAAATATGCTTAACGACTATTAATTATCCGTTGAAGCTTATTCAAAGCATTCTGGTTTTTGGTTCGTTCGATATTTTCGATGATGTTCTTTTTTTCTTTGGTTGTGAGGTGCCAGCTCAAAGAAGCCCTTTTTATCTTTTTTTCGTGCTTATCAATAACATTGGTGGCACCATCAAACAAGCTATAGGTATCATACTCCAGTTCCACAACATCTAAATCACCATTAAACCATGCTTTAACAGTTTCAAGCCGCTCATCATTTCTAATGTCCTGAACATTCGCCAGGTTATTATAAACCCCTGCAATTGGATAAGTGAGCTTGTCAATGATGGAAGGGTTGGGCCTATCCTCAATCGGGCCGGATTTCCGGGTATCCCGGATAATTAAAAAAACAACACCCGATGTGTTTTCTGATATCCAATCCTGAAAAACAAATAGAAACCTAATGGCGTCACTGATCCCATAATTATCGGAAATCCCTGCATCCATAATTTCAATTTCAGGATTACTCGGGAGGTTAACATTGGGGGTAATGTAAGGGAAGGAGGCGCTCATCCTCAGCGCACTGAGAAAATGTAGGTTTGAAGCGCCCTGTGATTGAAATAAACGATTAAAATCAACGCCTCGGTTTTTAAAATCCTCTGCCTTTTTCCCGATTTCCTGGGAGATGCCCATGTAAGTGAGTCCTTGAGGGGATATAAACAATTTCCGCCCATCATTCAATATGGTTGGGGTCAGTATCATCATGGGGATCTCACTCACTTGCTCCGGGGATTTGTAATCCATCAGTTGCTTTTCAAACACAAAATCTAAGTTTTCGTTCAGCTTGTTTTCAAAAGCGTATCCACGGTCTTTAACGTATTGATGTTCTGCATACTCATAGGACTGCAACCTGATAAACAGATCATTAACCATCAGGGTGTAAATGATGGCGTTTAGATTATCCCTTGATATTTGGTCTAAATATTTAACGTGATTTTGATTCTGCAATTGGCCATTAAGTACTCTAAGGTAGAGTTCCCGATAGTAGGCCGCCCCGATTATTCCCCCGGAGGCACCAGTTATAAGCTGGGTGTGGTTCATTAGCTGCCCATTTAAATTTCGGTCTATATTTTGTAGTGCATTTACCGTCCATAAGGCAGCCCGTTGCCCACCGCCACTTACACACAGGAATATCATCTTCTCTTTTACCGGCCACTTGGCTTTCCATTTATTTAATATTTCAAGCGTCTCCTTCTTATCTCTTACGAAATTTTGGTGACTATTAATTCTATTAAGGTTTTCTAGTGAATATTCGGCTTTGCCCGTGTTATAATCCAATCCCCTGGCTGTAAAATTTCCTTCTATGACACCAGACCTAACCAAAACATTGATAAAGATAAATAGTGCCACTACAAACGTTATGCTCCAACCCCTAAACCAGTAAGATACTGCACCGGTTAGCATAATGAAGATGGTGATCATCAAAATGGTGCTGGCACCCGCTGGAATCTGGAAGTATGGATTTTCCATGAAAATGCCTAAAAGAAGAATAACGATGATTATTAATAACTCAGCAACCACTGAATTGAAATGATTCTGGTCAAATACCTTTAAAACAGCACTACGGTCATAAAAATCCAATAATCCCACTGTAGATCTTACTTTTAATTTAAGATCCAGATAGTTTGTCACATTTATTTCTCCTCTTCTGGTTTCTTTCAGTTTGTTCATGACACGCACCCTGCTCAGTGCCGCTTTTCTAAGTCGCTTATCTACACTGCCTGCTAGAAATTGAAATATATCTTTATTGGTGAGTGAAAAGTAAATGTTTAGGCCGGCAATCATTATAAAAATACCTGCTAACAAACCGGCGATCATCAAGATAATATCGTTTGAGCCTGTGAATTCATTGTCTATCTGAAACCTAATGATCTGTATAATATAAATGACAAGTGTAATGACTGCAATAAAACTGTTATTAATGGAGAATTTTGCAAATGGGCGTTCCAAAATCCCAACAAATGGGTAACGATGACCGTCGAGGATATAACTGGTAATGTTAAAAGCCATGGTTAACCCACCAAAGGTGATGCCGACTATAAAAAAACTCCAAAAACCAACCTCGTTTAAATATTCAGGATCGAGGTAGAGATAAGGTATGCCATATACAAGTCCAAAGTTCTCTGTGATGGAAAGAATCAATATAAACCAACCTGCTAATAAAGCAAGGTTTCTTTTGCAGTGATAAAAAAATATTTGAACCGGGAAAGAATAAACAAATTGATCTGAAAATAATTTTATTTTTTTGTGCTCGGCCATGTTCCTTATTTGCTACGCTTAAACTTCAAGATAAAAAATGGTATCAGAAAATATTAGTATCCTGAACAAAGAAAGATTAAAGTTATATGCTGATATCAATTTTCCTTCCTCCAATAACCCAAAAGCGATAATATTTATTGTACATGGTTTCGGTGAGCATAGTGGCAGGTACGACCATGTAGTTAGATTTTTTGTGGACCATGGGTATTCGGTTGTCCGCTTTGATCATAGAGGCCATGGTCAATCTGAAGGTAAAAGAGGCCATTTTCGTAAATTTGATTACTTATTAGAAGATGTGGAAGAGGTGATGAAACACGTAAGATTACGTTATTACATGGACACACCATTTTGTATTTATGGGCATAGCTTTGGAGGTTGTCTAACGGCTTATTATATCCTTAAAAGAAAATCAAAGGAAGTAAAAGCCGCTATAATTTCCAGCCCCTGGCTCAGATTAGTAAGCCCCCCTTCCAAGAGCAAGTTAACACTTGCCAAATTCATGTCCGGAATTTTCCCATCCTATACTGAAAGCACCAACATTGAACCTGATGTGTTGAGTAGCGATCCTAAGATAGTATCGCAATATGACACAGACCCCCTGGTTCATTCTTATATCTCTGCCCGGGCTTTTTTAGAGACAGATAAAGCAGGTAAATGGATACTTAACCATGGTCAGGATTTAAACCTGCCGGTACTGCTCATTCATGGAGATAATGATCAACTTACAGACATCGAAGCATCAAAAGAATTTTATTCAATCCATAAAAATCAAGTGGAATTTCATATGTTGGAAAATACGAAACACGAGCCACACAATGATCTTAACAAGCATCACCTATTGGCTATGATAAATGCATGGTTAGCAAATCAATTAGAGTAATTGGATGAAGACAATCTTATTTATATGTACCGGCAATTATTATCGGAGCCGCTTTTGCGAGGAATATTTCAACCATATGGTAAATGATAAACCATGGCGGGCAGTCTCCAAAGGAATAAATGCCGACAATACTAATAATGTGGGGCCAATGTCGGTTTTTGCAATGGAAGGGTTGAAAAAACGAGGGGTCATTTTGGACGGTGAATTACGATACCCTCAAAAGCTCACCATTAAAGATTTGGAAAATGCCAGTTTAACTATTGCAGTAAAAGAAAAAGAGCACAAACCCATGATGACCAGTAAGTTTCCTGAATGGGCTGAAAGAATCAATTACTGGGATGTATCTGATGTCCCTCATTTGTTGCCCGCTCAAGCACTTAGCAGGCTGGAAAGACAGGTTAAGACTTTGATCTCATCACTGTAAGCTTTTGTCACCCGACAAACAAACTGGTAAAATAAGTTGTCCTGCTAATAAAAAAAGATATCTACAGGCAACTAAGTCTTTTTCGCATATGTTCGGGTCTTATGTTATCATTTATTCTTAGTTACTTTTTTTTGTTTTCAGCATTACAACATTTCAATGATTTTGATGTGAGCAATGCTCTAATTCCTTTAAATGAAATTAAATGGGGAGGTGTTAAAGTCGATGGCATCCCTCCTATTGACAATCCTAAATTTTTAGATGTCGGCAGAGCTTCCTATCTCAAATCCAAAGATATGGTCCTAGGATTGGAATTAAATGGCCAGGCCAAAGCTTACCCAATCCGAATCATGAATTGGCATGAAATTGTAAATGATCAAATTGGTGACTTACCGATGGTAATTACTTTTTGTCCTTTATGTGGTAGTGGTGTGGCCTTTTCGAGCGTGGTAGCTGGTCAGCTTAAGAGTTTTGGGGTATCCGGACTACTTTACAATAGTGACGTATTACTATATGACAGACAAACCCGATCACTTTGGTCTCAACTAATGGGAAAAGCAATTTCGGGCAAAGAAAAAGGTAAGGAACTACAATTTTATTCACTGGTAACTTCAACCTGGGCGGATTGGAAATCAAGACATCCTGATACACAAGTGCTTTCTACAGATACTGGTTTTCCCAGAGACTATAGTCACACCCCATACCAGGAGTATGTGCGATCTGACAGAATCATGTTTGGCGTATCAGATTACTCAGATAAATTTCATGCAAAGGAAAAAGTATTGGGAGTCAGTTATAAGGGAGTCAGCAAAGCCTATCCATTTTCTGAACTTAAGAAAACCGGTCAGGAAATCATTTCTGACAGAATCGAAGGAAAAAACATAAATATCAGGTTTGATAAAGAAGCAAATACGGCTTCTATACAAAACGATGATATTTATGCCCTAACATTGTTTTGGTTTGCCTGGTACACCTTCCATCCGGAGACCAAAGTATACAGGTATAAAGAATAACCCTAAACGATCAAAACTTACCAGAAAAGTCCACATCCGTTGCATCGTGAGGATTGTATTCCGGTAGGTCGACCTGAACAGGTTTATTCTTCCATATATCCCGTGAGTAATCGCTGATAGAACGATCACTGGAGAATTTACCCATCCTGGCTGTGTTTAGGAGTGACATTCTTGTCCAGCTTTCCTCATCTTTATATGCTTCACTCACTTTTTCCTGGCATTCAATATAGGACTGATAATCTGCCAGCAGCATGAACTGGTCGCCATATTTTAAGGAATCAACCAAATCCCTGAATCTTCCAAAGTCATCCCGTGAGAAGTATCCTCCGGAGACCATGTCAAGACATTTCTTTAGCTCTCCGTTGGAATTATAATAATCAATGGGATTGTAACCAAAATCTTTTTTCTGTTGAACCTCGTCCGCCGTCATTCCGAATAAGAAGAAATTTTCCTCCCCTACTTCTTCTCTGATTTCAACATTAGCGCCATCCAGTGTACCTATGGTTAGGGCACCACTCATGGCAAATTTCATATTTCCCGTTCCTGAGGCCTCTTTACCGGCAGTAGAAATCTGTTCAGAAAGATCGGCAGCAGGGTACACACGTTGACTATTGGTGACATTATAATCTGGCAGAAATACGACTTTCAAACGCCCGTTAACATCAGGATCGTTATTTACAATATCCCCCACAGCGGTTATAAATTTGATCATCAACTTAGCTAAATGATATCCCGGTGCTGCTTTACCCCCAAAAATAAAGGTCCTTGGAACAACTTCTAAATCAGGGTTCTCTTTTATGCGGTTAAATAAAGTTATGATATGAAGTACATTAAGGTGTTGTCTTTTGTACTCATGTATTCGTTTTACCTGCACATCAAACATCGAATGAGGATCTACTTCAATATTAAGATGATCCTTAATATACCTTGCTAATTTTTTCTTTACTTCCAATTTGCAATGTTGCCAGGCAAGCAAGAAATTAGTATCTTCTACATGATCCTGTAATTTCCTGAGTTGGTAAAGATCTTTGAGCCATTCATCTCCTATGGATTCAGTGATTAAGGCACTTAATTTAGGATTGCATAAGGCCATCCATCTTCTGGGGGTTACACCATTGGTTTTATTACTAAACTTCTCCGGCCACATTTCATAGAAGTTTTTTAATACATTAGAAGTCAATAGCTTGGTGTGTAATTCTGCAACCCCATTAATCGCATAACTTCCAACAGAAGCCAGGTTAGCCATGCGGACATACTTTTCACCCTCCTCTTCAATTATGGATAATTGAGAAAGCTTTTCAGGTTCATCTGGAAACTTCTCTTTCACATCATTCAGAAAATGGTAATTGATTTCGAGAATAATTTCCATATGACGTGGTAGTACTTTTCTCATCATTGGAACCGGCCAGCGCTCTAATGCTTCGGGCAATAACGTATGATTGGTATAAGCAAAAGTCCTTGTTGTAATTTCCCAGGCCTCATCCCATTCAAACTTATGAACATCCACCAGTAGGCGCATCATTTCTGCAATAGCAATGGCAGGGTGTGTATCATTGAGTTGTAAAGTTATCTTTTCATGAAAGTTTTTTAAAGGGTGTTTTCTCACTTCCAGGTGATAACGTATGGTATCTTGTAAAGTAGCCGAAACAAAAAAGTATTGCTGCTTAAGTCTGAGGACTTTGCCACTTTCCTGTGCATCATTTGGGTACAATATCTTGGTGATATTTTCAGACTTCACTTTATCATCAACTGCTCCATAGAAGTCACCGGTATTAAATCGCTGAAAATCAAAAGCTTCATCGGCTTCTGCCTTCCACAATCTAAGCAGACCGGCGTTGTTCGTTTTATAACCTAAAATAGGTGTGTCATAAGGAACCGCAAGTACTTGTTCATTTGGCTCCCATATCACATAATACTTACCATTTTTATCGTATCCGGCAACAGTATGGCCACCAAAACTAACTTCAACAGATGCTTCTAACCGGGGCACTTCCCAGGGATTACCATATTTTAACCACTTATCAGTAATCTCAACCTGCCATCCATTTTTGATTTCCTGGTCAAATATCCCAAATTCATAGCGTATGCCATACCCAACAGAAGGTAGGTTCAATGTAACCATAGAATCTAAATAACATGCTGCTAACCTGCCGAGGCCTCCGTTGCCCAGTCCGGGCTCCTCTTCCTGATCCATCAATTCCTCGAGATTCAGTCCCATATCCCTCATTGCTTCTTCTACCTTTTTAAATAATCCGAGGTTTAATAAATTATTCCCCAGATGAGGGCCCATAAGAAACTCTGCAGATAAGTACCCAACCGTTTTTGAGTCCTCATCATTATAAGCTTTTCTGGAACTAAGCCATCTGTTTATAATTCTATCCCTGATGGTATATGACAATGCCATATACAAATCGTTTTTTGTAGCTGTGTCGGGATATTTCCCCTGGATATAAAATAAGTTATCCAGAAATGCTCTTTTCAGGGTTTCTATATCAAGTCCTGTTCTATCGTCTTCGATTTTTATTTTGGTCTGAATAGCCATTAGGTTGCATTTAATCTAGCAAAATTCTTCGTTTTCAAGTTATAAAGCAATGACGTTAGTCACAACTGTCTATGAGAATTTAATTACTATCAGCCAGTATTTCTTAAAGCTCCTGCAATTGCATTGATACTCATTAGCAATGGGATCAATATTTTTCCTGATTCCCTGGTACCACCATCGTCTTTTTGTGATCTCCATTTGGTAAGCAGATCAATCTGTTTATGGTGGAGATTATCCAGAATGGAGGCCCTGAGCTTGTTGCTATAGTAGTGTTGTTGACGTCTTTTCTTTATATCTACTTCCAATACATTCTCAAGCCCTTCCAGCGTCCTATTTAATTCATCCATGAATAGTTTCATGAATTTTTCTTTAATATTTTCATCCCTAACCAAATCACCGTACATAATCATAATATCCTTATCCGTGGCTGCCAGGCTTGTATCCACGTTGGTTAAAACATATCGAATGAAAGGATCAGTTTTTAGTGATTTTTTAAGTAAATCAAATTTATCCGGTTGCTCCCTGGCATAACGCTCTAAGGTTGTACCAACACCATACCAACTGGTCATGTGAAAGCGTGCCTGGCTCCAGCTAAACACCCAGGGTATGGCTCTAAGGTCATCCAGTGTGTTGGCACCTTTTCTTCTTGAAGGCCTTGAACCTATTTTACTGTTTTCAATAGCATCGATAGGTGTTGCTTGCCTGAAAAATTGGATAAAGCCTTCCTCTTTGAGTAGTTTGCTATAAGTATTCTTGCTTTCAGCCGCTATTTCGGTAAGCAAGTCATAATTTGGGTGGGTAGTTCTTTTAGTATACCTGTCCATGATTGTTTTTCGAACAGTGGAGGCTGCCAACAGCTCAAGATTATACTCAGCGTTTACTTTATTTGCGTATTTCTGCTCAATGGTCTCGCCTTGCTCGGTTAGCCTGATGTCCCCATTGACCGTTGAATGCGGTAAGGCCTCTATGAAGTAGTGTGTCGGTCCTGAGCCACGACTAATAGAGCCGCCCTTACCGTGAAAGAACCTAATTTTCACATGATGCTGGTCAGCGATTTGCATTAATTTATCCTGAGATGTAAATAGGTTCCATTGGCTGGCCATAATGCCGCCATCCTTATTACTGTCGCTATATCCAACCATTATCATTTGGGTTTCTTTCACAAGCCCCTTAATATCTTTTTGGTATTTCAGGCTTTTAATTGTACTTGGATGAGACAGGAATTTATCCATGATGTCCCTTCCGGCTGCAAGGTCTTCAATGGTTTCCAGTAATGGAACAACCGGAACCTTACAAACGATCTGGTCATTCTCAACAAAGGTCAGCCCTGCTTCTCTGGCAAGAATGTAAACACCCAGCAGGTCCGACAAGCTACGCGTCATACTCACAATAAAAGAGCCGATACCATGTACACCATATTTATCAATATGTTTTCGAACCACGGTGTAAACATCCACAACTGCCTTTGCATTATCCCCTAATTCAGTTTTCGGATGGGTAAAAGGCCTGTTGGATTTTAGTTCGTGATCCAGGAATTCAATTCTTTTCTCCTCCGTCCAGTCTATGTAGTCACTGTCTTGAAATCCGGCAGCCTCCAAAAGTTGACTTATGGCTAAATCGTGGAAATTAGAGTTCTGTCTTATATCCAGCGCTGCTAAATGAAAACCAAAAGTTTCCACAGTACGTATCACGCTGTTTACGTCATCATAAGCCACCGATAAAGCCCCAAATTCCAGTAAAGATTTTTTTAATACCCGTAGATCTTTCACCATTTCTGTATGTATCTGGTATGCCCCTTTAAACTCATGTATTTGTGTAGCATGGCCTCGCTTCATCTCTAATGGTAGTTTTGTGAGCATTAGATTCACCATTTGTCTGAAAGCTTCCCCTTCGTTGCGACTCAAAGATTCCTCACCTTTAGGCCCCAACTCCTCTACTTTCTGTTGAATAATATCTTTTAAAATTTGTGGTGCCTTTGCTAATTCTAAACTAAAACTCAGATGCTTTACCAAATTGGTAAGTTGTCTTCTTATAACCACAAAAGCATTTAAACGCAATTTTTCTAATGTTGATTTTGTTATCTCTGCGGTAACCAACGGATGTCCGTCCCTGTCTCCTCCTACCCAATCCCCAAAACTGATATGTGGAAAAGCAAATTGATCACTGACTTTTTGGGAATCGAAACCAACTTCTTCCCAGGCTTGAAGCATTCTTCTATCAAGAATGGGGACAATTTCTGGAAATACGTTAATCAGGTAGTGTAAAATATTCCGTAACTCCGATTCGATGTCAGGTTTGCTTACAAAAATCTCACCTGTCTTCCACAACCTGTAAAGCGTAAGTTTAATGTTATGGTGAATATTTTCTTTCTCTTTTTTGGTAAACATGGTATTCTCCCGTTGTACCATCAAAAGGTAAAGCTCCCGGTGGTGTTCAAGAACGGTGGCCCGTTTTGCTTCTGTTGGGTGCGCTGTTAATACCGGTTCAATACGTATGTCTTTAATTTCATTCAGTATAGTTTCTTCTGATATACCTGCATCTTTTAACTTTTGAAATGATCTTGCCCATAGGCCGTTGATGCTGGTGAGTGATTCGTCTTCCTTTCTCCTTCTTTGCTGTACAGCACCATTTGTTTCAACCAAATTGATAATTTGAAATATTATACTATACAACTGGATTTGTTTATCGGTAAACTGATTCGGGTCAAATGCAGGTAAGTCATTGATCCATGGAATAGATTTTGCAATTTCTTCTTCACCGTTTTCATCCAAAACCTCTTTTAAAGCATAGAGAATGTATTCAAGGTCCTGGTAAGGCTTGCCCAACTTATATTTTACTTCAGATAACAGATTCATATCTCAATATTTTTTTAGGTTAAATAAAGGCTTTATCCCTTTAATAACAATATCTGCATCGCTAAAGATTGATTATAGGAGGGAAAATTAATTTTTGAGTAATAAATATTGACCTTAGAATTCAGCATTTCCCGGTGTACGAGGAAATGGTATTACATCTCTGATATTATTCATACCCGTGATAAATTGTATCATTCGTTCAAAGCCAAGCCCGAAGCCACTGTGAGGGGCCGAACCAAACCTTCTGGTGTCAAGATACCACCACAAGTCTTCTTCCGGTATATCCATTTCCTTCATTCGTTGCGTAAGCTTATCTAAGCGCTCTTCTCGCTGTGAACCACCAACAATTTCTCCTATTCCCGGAAACAAAAGGTCCATGGCTGCGACTGTTTTACCATCGTCATTTTGACGCATGTAAAAGGCCTTTAAATCTTTTGGGTAATCATAAACAGTGACCGGTTTTTTAAAGTGCTTCTCAACCAGATAACGCTCATGCTCTGATTGTAAGTCAGTTCCCCAGCCTTCAATCAAATACTTAAACTTCCTCTTTTTATTGGACTTTGAGTTCTTGAGAATATCAATGGCATCTGTATAGGTGATTCTTTCAAATTCGTTTTCTATGACAAATCTCAACCTATCCAACAATCCTAATTCACTTCTATCTTGCTGAGGTTTTGATTTTTCTTCTTCCTTTGCACGGTTATCCAGAAAGTTCAGGTCCTCTTCGCAATTTTTAAGTGCCTGATCCACAACATATTTCACCAATTCTTCAGCCAGTCTAATATTATCATGGATATCATAAAATGCCATCTCCGGCTCTATCATCCAAAATTCTGCAAGGTGCCTCGTTGTATTAGAGTTCTCAGCTCTAAAGGTGGGGCCAAAGGTATAGACATTTGACAGGGCCAAAGCGGCTGTCTCCACCTCCAGCTGGCCAGAGACGGTCAGGTTGGCTTCCTTCCCAAAAAAATCCTCTGCATAGTTTATTGATCCATCATCCTGAAGCGGCACTTGAGTTAAATTGAAACTCGTCACATGGAAGGTTTCCCCGGCACCTTCTGCATCAGAACCGGTGATGATTGGCGTGTGGATATTGTAGAAATTCCTGTTATGAAAAAAGTTATGAACAGCAAATATCATTTGATGGCGTACCCTATATATAGCTCCGAAAGTGTTTGTACGAACCCTTAGGTGTGCGTTTTCCCTAAGAAATTCCATGGAATGCTTTTTGGGTTGCAGAGGATACTTCTCCGGATCTGCCTCCCCCAACAATGTTATTTCTTTGGCTAATAATTCAACTTTTTGGCCGGCACCGGCTGATTCCGTTAATGAACCTTTGGCTAAAATACAACTTCCTGAAGTTATCCTTTTTAATAGTTCCTCATCGAATAACTGGTGATCTGCCACCACTTGAAGGTTGGATAAGCAAGAACCATCATTAAGGGCAATAAAAGAAACATTTTTGCTGCCACGTTTGGTCTTTACCCAACCGTTAACCATTATTTCATCTTTGATTTGGGGTGCATTTAAAATGCCTTTTATCCTTAATTTTTCCTTGTTATCCACGGTTTTTAATTATATGCGGCAAAAAAAGGACATTTAAATACATAATCAAAGAAACCTATATTTAATAACTTTGGTATAAGATTTGTGGTGATATGCAGAAACTTAACCTAACACAATCCTTAAGCCAAAAGCTGAGTCCTCAGCAGATACAATTTATAAAATTGTTACAGGTTCCAACGGCCGAATTGGAATCCAGGATTGAAGAAGAATTAGAAGTCAACCCCGCGCTGGAAGAAGGAAGCCTCGAGCAGGATGAATCCCAGGAATATGAAGAAACTTCTGAACAGGAAAGTGAACAAACAGATTTCGATGTCGATGATTATTTAAATGATGACTATAGCGGCTATAAAATGCAAGGAGACGGACCTGGTGCTGATGAAGATGACAAGTCCCTGCCGATGCCCTCTGGTTCAAGCCTCCAGGAATTATTGATCAATCAGTTAGGATTTCTTAGATTGACTGAAAGGGAATATATGATTGGGAAGCAGATCATTGGAAGCATCGATAATGATGGGTACGTAAGACGTGATCTGGGGGCAATCGTAAATGACCTGGCCTTCTCACAAAGCCTCGAAGTTGAGCTTGACGAGGTTAAAAATATCTTATCCAGGATTCATAACTTTGATCCTTCGGGAATTGCCGCCAGAAACCTCAAAGAATGCCTTCTTATTCAACTTGAAAGAAAATTAGAAGACGATGAATCTAATTCTTCTATTTCTTTAGCGCACAGGATTGTGTCAGGCTGCTTTGATGAATTCACCAAAAAACATTTTGACAAAATAAAAAGAAAATTAAATGTGGGTTCTGAGGAAAATTTTAAAAAAGCCATCAGTGCCATCACGCATTTAAATCCAAAGCCGGGCTATAACCCGGAAAATAATGCAAGTAATCAATATTTACACCCGGACTTCATAGTTACCAACAACAATGGTAAGATAGAGTTGAGCCTTAATGCTAAAAATGCTCCTGAGCTTCATATAAGCAGGTCTTACTCTGAGATGCTCGACACTTACGATAAGGCAAAAAAGAAAGATAAAAAACTAAGGGAAACCGTTTCATTTGTTAAGCAAAAACTAGATGCAGCAAAATGGTTTATTGATGCTATAAAACAACGTCAACAAACACTCCTCCATACCATGGAAGCGATCATTGAATTTCAATATGATTTCTTTTTGGATGGTGATGAATCCAAGCTCCATCCAATGATACTGAAGGATATAGCCGATAAAATAAATATGGACATCTCCACCGTTTCACGTGTGGCAAACAGCAAATCAGTGCAAACAGAGTTTGGTATATACCCACTTAAATATTTCTTTTCGGAGGGCATATCAACTGATACGGGTGAGGATGTAAGTAGCCGGGAAGTAAAAAATAAACTGAAAGAATTTATAAATAATGAAGATAAGAAGAAGCCTTTATCTGACGACAAACTTGAAAAATTACTGCAAGGGGAAGGTTATCAAATAGCCAGAAGAACCGTTGCCAAATACCGGGAGCAATTAAACATTCCTGTTGCGCGTCTAAGAAAAGAGCTATTGTGATTCAAAAACTAATGCAGATACTTCCTTATCTTCTACATCCCTTATTGGTCCCGACATATCTCAACGCAATTTTAATACTTAATATGCCGGAGTTATATGAACCCATAAGCAATGATAACCTTCCATATCTTCTACTTACAATTTTCCTTACCACCTTTTTTATACCCTTATTGAGCATTACGTCTCTTTGGCTAACCAGTGTAATTCATAGTTTTTCACTGAAAAACCATAAAGAAAGATTTGTGCCATTTTTATTTATAACCGTATTCTATGGGATAACTACTTATTTTTTGATCTATAAATTCCGCATAAATGGAAACATAGCAAGTATTTTCATAGTTTTTTGCATGCTCTCTCTCCTATTGACCGTGCTTCTTTTTATCTCAAAATTTAGCGCTCATACAATATCATATTGTGCCGCCCCAGGCATAATATTTGGCCTGACACGGCACTATCCCGGTTATGATTTATTATACCCCCTTATTTTATTAATCATTATGTGCGGATTGATAATGACCTCCCGGCTATATTTTCAACGATATGATGTCAGTGAGATTACGCTGAGTGCATTTCTGGGATCGTTGGTTGGCTATTTAGGGATGATATTAATCTAAAAACCATTCAACGACAGACCTATGGTAAAAGTGGTTGAGTTTTCATTTAACGGTGCTTCTCCGGCATCAAATAGATTAGAAAGATAAGCCTTATAAAAAAAGTTTATACCCCGCCATCCTACCCTTCCATGCGCTGAATATCTTACGACCGATAAATTGAACGACCTCTTTATCTTTTCTTTTACCAGATTGCCATCATCTTCAAAATTTACTTTTGTATGAGAGGCCAACCTTAGGCCTGCCGAACCGCCAGCACCGATAAAAAATCCGTCCCCACGATCTGTGCCTTTAGGATAAAACCTGAATTCTGCCTGAAAGTCAAGGTATGTGATTGCCAGCTTAGACTTAGCAGGCTCTAACGGTGAAATGTCAATTGGTATAACTTGATTTTCATCATCAAACCCCAGGGTAACATTATCATCCCTGAAATTATACTTTTCCAGTCCTAATCCAAAAGCAGGATGAAATGAAAACTTGCCAAATAATGGAACATACCGGGAATAGTATAGCCCAAGAGATTTTGAACCCCAAAAACCTATATCCAGGGTATCTGGCATATCGGGCACAAAATTGAAACCAATGTCTATCAATAAATCACCGGGTAAATCAGGACGAGAGAGTCTTTCAGAATCCTGACCATTCAGATCGTTAATGATTGTAATTAGTAATAATACTAAAATGCTCTTTCTCATTAATCCCATCACGCTATATTTTAAAAGCCGCAAAGATAGAAATATTTAACAGCCGAAACGACGTTGCGTATTTTTTATGGTAATGAAAAATAATATGGATAGGTTGCATCATCTGAAACAGAAATTGTGTTTTAAAGGATTAATTAAAATAAACTATTTTAAAAAAATAATAGCCCTGTTTTCTTTATGGGCATCTATATATTTTTGAATTTGTAATTATTTGTTAAACTCTAAAAAAAGAATTTAAAGATGAGAAAATTGATTTTATGCAGCTTCATGCTTTTTTTGTTTGTTAATTACTCAAAAGCTCAGGAAGTGACAGACGAGCATCTGTGGAAGTATGCTCTTATGACCGAGGTCATAGATCAAATGAAGTCAGACTTGAGCAGATCTGTAAATGACTTAATTAAAAAACAAGAAGGAATGACTGGAGCGCGTTACCAGGAATTAGCCGGAGGTGCCGAAGGACAAGATTGGGAAAAACAATTTATGGCCACTGTTGATAAACTGAAAAATAGTCGAACAGAAGCGATAAAAAGTGTGAACAGTGACCTGGCTACCAAAATGCTCGGGAGTGCCTCAATTTACAAGGCGGTGAGAACTGCAGTAAAAGGGGAAATGAAGGTTAAATATCAACAATATCGTGATCAGATTGCTTTTGGTGGATAATTTTAAAGGTAAATTAGTGTCTCAGAAATATTGAGACACTATTTTTTATTCATTTCCCTTCTCTTCCAGAATCAACCATCTAAGCTCTTTTTCATCCAGTGCCTCATTAACTTTTTCTAGTTCCTCAGACCAGTCAAACAGTTTTACATGGTTCTGCTCACCTGAATTAAGCTTCTCCTCCAGTTCTTTTTTCCTCAATTCCAGTTTGGATATATCACTTTCCAGGTTTTTTATTTCGCGTTGTTCACTAAAACTCAAGCCGGTCTTTTTGGTCTTAACTTTTTTGACATTATCTTCTTTCTTAACAATATCGTTATCCTCTTCCCTATTAGTTTTAATGAGTTGTCTGTAGTCACTATAATTACCATGAAAGTCTCTGATCAGTCCATGGCCCTCAAAAACAAATAAATGATCCACTAACCGATCCAGAAAATAGCGGTCATGAGAAACAATTAATACACTCCCCTGAAAATGCTCCAAATACTCCTCGAGTATATTCAAAGTCATAATGTCCAGGTCATTTGTTGGCTCATCAAGAATTAAAAAGTTGGGTTGTTTTATAAGGACAAGAAGTAATTGTAGCCTTCTTTTTTCGCCACCACTGAGTTTCTCGATATAATCATATTGCCTCTTTGGACTGAATAAAAAATGATTAAGAAACTGAGAAACACTTATCTCATTATTTTTGTCTATTTTAACTACTTCAGTAACTTCCTGTACCGCTTCGATTACTTTTTGGCCTGGCTTGAAGGCGATCTCTGACTGTGTGTAGTATCCAAATTTAGTGTTTTGCCCGGCAATTATTTCTCCATTATCCGGTTTGATTAATCCTGTCAAAATCTTCAAGAATGTAGTTTTACCGGTACCATTTTTACCAACAATGCCTATCTTATCTTGCTTTTTAAAAGTGTATGAGAACCCTGAAAATAAATTCTCTTCCTCAAATGATTTTGATATATTCTTTAATTCAAGGATTTTTTTGCCCTGCCTGGAAGCCTCGACCTTCAATTCAACCTGGGCTTTACCTTGTTTTTGCGTCGCTTTATCTTTAATTTTCCCTACATTCTCTACGCGATACTTTGCCTTGGTGCCCCTTGCTTTTGGCTGTCTCCTAAGCCATTCTATCTCCTTTTTGTATAGGTTCTTTGCTTTAGATACTTCCTGGGCAAGCATTGATTCCCGATCAGATTTTTTTTCGAGAAAATAGGAATAACCCCCTTTGTACTGAAAAATTCTATGGTTGTCCAACTCAAGAATTTGATTACTTATCCTTTCTAAAAAATATCGGTCATGTGTTACCATCAAGATAGAGATGGTGGAAGTTTGCAGATAATCCTCCAGCCATTCAATAGTATCCTGATCAATATGGTTGGTTGGCTCATCGAGGATGATTAGATCTGGCTGGGAAACAAGTGATTTACCAAGGGCCACCCTTTTCTGTTGTCCTCCAGATAATTCATTAATTCGCCTCGTGAGGTCATGTATCTGAAGCTTTCCCAATATCTCCTTAATAAGCCTTTCATAATCCCATGCGTTGGTAGCATCCAATTTATCAATGAGCATCTGCAGTGCCTCAGGGTCATATATACCGGATGTGATAAATTGTTCATATGCTTTTATTGATTTTACTTTTTCATCTTCTGAGTCAAAGATAAAATCCATGATGGATTGAGTTCCGGTAAGTATTGGCTGTTGTGGCAGGTATGCAACACTAATTCCTTTCCTTAACGAAATATTTCCATGGTCCGGAGATTCATCCCCTGAAATTATTTTAAGCAATGTGGATTTACCAGAACCATTTACGCCCACCAACGTGGCTTTCTCGCCTTTGTTTAACCCAAAAGAAATGTCATCAAAAAGTATATTGTCCCCAAAACTTTTGGAGATACTTTCAACCGATAAATAATTCATTCATTACTGAGTGCCTTTATTGGTATTGTCACTTTTAAAGATCACCTCTGCAGCTTTTTTAAGTTCTTCAAGTGCGTGGTTCAAATGCAATTTAAATTCATGCCATTTTGGTTCACTTTGTTTTTTATAGGCTTCAATTTCTTTTTCTATTATTTCTTTGCGATTTTTTAATTCCTCTATTTTTTCTTCAACCTCATCCCTGACGTGATCTTTCGCCCCTCTTGCTTCTTCTATTAAATGATCTATTTTCTTTCCTAATTCCTGTAATAGTTCCTCTACCTGACCTTTTGTTGATTCATCCATGGTATTTTTTTTGGAAGTTATAACAATTTAGATTATTTGAGAAATATAATTTTTTCCCGGTCAACAAAATAAGATCTATGAATTTTAATGTAAATCGATTTTTTTATCAATTTACCTACATTAATTTAGATATTATTAATATATTATTCAGGATACGATGCCATAACGTAGTAAGCACCATTTTATGAACAAAACAATTTTATTTATAGATGATCAGGAGATTAATCTTTTTGTGCTGGAAAATAGATTTGAGAAAACTTTTAATGTCTTGACAGCCAGCACAATTGCCGAGGCAAAAAGAATAGTTAAAAATCCCGATCAAAAAATCGATGCATTGATCACTGATCTTGGAATGCCAGACATGAATGGCCTGGAGTTTTTAAAACAATACAATACCTACCTGCAGGAGGTAAAATGTTTTTTACTAACTGGCTACAATGTAGATGATGAAATTAAATCAGCCTTGAAAGAAAAAGTCGTTTTAGATGTTTTCAGGAAACCATATGAATATGATCATATCCAAAAGACGCTATTACGATATTTGTGAAATAATGGTCAGAGGTTTCTTGCATCCATTATGATTATGGCCGGAACGTTGGATGAAAAAATCAGGGGATGAGTATGTGGCTTTTGCATTGTGAAATCAAAAAAAAAATTAAAAATATCCTGTGTTAGTCTTACTAAATAACTACAAGTGTAGCAGGTACAAAATGATGAAAAATGACTTCAATAATTATAATTTACTGAATACCAATTATTTGATTAAAAACAAATGATGTATTGGATTAAATAAACCTCTATAAAACCGTGATCTAAAAGCTTTACCTAACCTTCATAATTGTACTTCCCTCTTTCTGATTGGCTCCTTTATCTTTGAAAATAATAAATCAATTCAAAATATTAATTATGAAAAAGATACTTAATTACATTGTTTTTGCTGTCACAGCAGTTTTTATGTTAGTTGGAATCCACGTATTAATGTACGGGCTGTAATTTTTGAGATAAAAATCATTTAACCAAAACGAAATTTTTTAGGGAAGCATAAAAGTAGGAGATTATTTCATCTCAGTTAAAATTTTCCCAAATTTTAATCTTACGGCTTCCATTTTGAACAACCCATTGACCGTTTATATACTTCGAGTATGATTACGGTTACAACTCAAGAAACAAAATATAAAGTTCACATGGTGTTCATAAAACCAGTAAAGCTTCCACCCCATTGTATATAAGATTTTTCAAAGTTTCTTTTATACCATTAAAATCACCGTTCGCCCCTTTAAACAATGGTACTTGCTTCTGTAGATCGAATAGCTTTAGAATCCTATCTGCCTCCACATAATGCTGATCAATATCCCCGCCGTTTTTAGTAGCATTAACGGTTATTCCCAGTACATTAAAATAATTGCCATTGCAGAACAAATAAGCTAAAGCATGTTGATCATCAAGTTCATTATTAGCATCCGTATCAAAAATAACAGGTTTTTTGGTTCTATTAGATGGTGATTCCTGGGCATTGGAAATTAGAAGAGCACCGAAAATAAACTGAATTATAAATACTATTCGAACCATGATACAAATAAATACCTGACCTCAATTTAATGAAGCTTTTTTAACTTTTTGAAAGATTATGTTTGGATTAACTTTAATAGTGACTGACCGTTTAGTCATTATATGAGTCCTAAAACATCACTGCAAAACCAACAGACCAGAGCCCAGACCAGGGAAAGAATATTGCATGCAGCGCTTGAGCTATTTGCCCAAAAGGGGTTTGAATCAACATCGATGGATCAAATAGCCCGGAGAGCAAGCATATCTAAAGGAAATGTTTACAATCATTTTGATAGTAAAGAGTTGTTGCTCAAAGGCACGCTGGAATCGCTATTAAAAGAAGGTGAAGACATATTTGGACACATTTCCGGAAAGGAGGATCCTAAAAAAACCTTCACTAAATTAATGCAGCTTTATTTTGAGGAACTCACCAAAAACAATGAGCTTTGGAGGTTGGTAAGCCTCCTGGCACTACAAGTTGGCAGATTTCAGTTTGCGAATGAGCTATCACAAAAAAAATACAAGCTTTACATCAACCTGATACAGAAAACATTAAAAAAACTAGGTATTGACAACCATAAAGAAGAAGCTTACCTATTGACTGCAATAATGGATGGATTAGCATTGCAGCATGAAGTGTTAGGTAAAACGCTCCCTATCCATTCAATCATGGATTATTTGATCAGTAAATATTTAAAACATGCATAAAATAATTTTTCTTGTCGCATACTTATTGACTAACACTCTTATATCGCAGGATGTAAAAGAAATCATTCGACAAGCAGATAAAAAAATGAGGGGTAATTCATCCAAAGCTAATATGACCATGACCATCGTCAGGCCGGACTGGTCGAGGAAGATATCCATTAAATCATGGTCATATGGGGATGAACATAGTTTGATTCTAATCGCAGCGCCGGCACGGGATAAAGGCACAGCCTTCTTAAAAAGGGAAAAAGAGATCTGGAACTGGCAGCCAAAAATAGAAAGGGTTATTAAACTACCTCCTTCTATGATGATGCAGTCATGGATGGGATCTGATTTTACTAATGACGATCTGGTTAAAGAATCCTCAATTGTTAAAGATTACGATCATAAATTATTATCGGACACTATTATCAATGATTACGTTTGCTACAAAATAGAATTGTTGCCATACGAAGATGCTGCTGTGGTATGGGGGAAAATTATAGTTTACATTGAAAAGGAAGAATTCTTACAATTACTGATAAAATATTTTGACGAAGACGGATTTCTGGTAAATACCATGGCGTTATCCGAAATAAAAAAAATGGATGGAAGGGTTATCCCCACCCTACTTGAAATGATACCAACTGATGAGCCCGGTAATAAAACAGTCATCAAATATGAAGACCTGAAATTTAATATTGATATTGAAGCGTCATTTTTCTCTATCAGAAACCTTAAACAGATAAGACCTTAAGTCTATGACCTTTACGCTGGCCTGGAGAAATATTTGGAGAAATAAAAAGCGAACCTTAATAACGCTGGCATCGATTTCATTTGCGGTGTTTTTCGCTTGCCTAATGCAATCTATGCAACTGGGCACCTATGAGCGTATGATTGATAATGCAGTCAGGTTTTATACCGGACACATTCAAATCCATAAACAAGGATATTGGGATGATAAAGTGCTTAACAACAGTTTTGAATATAATCAGGCTATAAAAAAAGTCTTATCGAATACGAGCGATATTAAATTATCAGTCCCCAGATTGGAGTCGTTCGCACTTGCTGCTTTTAAAGAAATGACAAAGGGCGTTATGGTGGTTGGAATAAACCCTGAAAAGGAAAATAGAATCACCAGCTTAAATAAGAAAATCGTTGAAGGAGCGTTTATCAAAGCAACAAATCAAATTTTAGCCGGTAAAGACCTTGTGAAATACCTGGATGCTGAAGTTGGTGATACGATTATTCTAATAAGTCAGGGCTATCATGGCGTTAATGCTGCCGGCAAGTACCAATTGGTAGGAATTCTCAACTTTCCCAGCCCTGAACTTAATCAGCGCTCTGTTTATGTTGATTTAGAAACTGCACAGGAATTTTACGGTGCATACGGAATGGTAACCTCTACCTCCATCCTGGCTGATGATGCTGCCAGCGTCAAAAAACTAAAAAGCTCATTAAAGAAAAAGCTTAACCCTAAGCACTACGAAATAATGGATTGGAAAGAGCTAATGCCTGAACTGGTTCAGAGTATCGAGTTAGACTATTACGGTGGGTTGATCCTGCTGTTGATCCTCTATGGAGTCACAGCCTTTGGCATCTTTGGCACTTTCCTGATGATGACTAATGAGCGAACCTATGAATTTGGAATGCTCATTTCTTTAGGCATGAAACGGATAAAGTTACAAACTACTGTTGCGCTGGAGATGCTGATGCTGGCATTTTTTGGTGTGATTGCGGGTATTATTATTAGCCTCCCAGTATTAATCTACCTTTATTTTAACCCTGTAAATTTTTATGGGGAGGCTGCGGCTGCATTTGAAAAATTTGGTTTTGAACCTATTCTGCCTTTTTCCCTGGATCCGGAAATCTTCTATCTGCAGGCAATTTTTGTTTTTTTAATAACGCTTGTACTTGGTTTATATCCAATGTATATCATTCAG
Source organism: uncultured Roseivirgaceae bacterium (assembly GCA_964429655.1). GTDB lineage: Bacteria > Bacteroidota > Bacteroidia > Cytophagales > Cyclobacteriaceae > CAYSCZ01. The sequence continues at coordinate 4,283 of CAYSCZ010000040.1, read as the reverse complement.
AAAATGAAAGTGGTGGAGGCACTTAGACAATGAGAATGATAATTGAAATCGCGTGGAAAAACGTATGGCGGACCAAAAAAAGAAGTCTGGCGGTTATTGGTGCCATAGCTGTTGGTTCATGGGCTTTGATCTTTATGTTTTCTTTTCTAAACAGTTTTAATGAAACATACATTGAGCACGCGGTAAAATATGAATATTCCCATATCCAGATCCATGACTCTAAATTCCGCTCAGAGCCAGAACTTAAAAACTACATCAGGAATTTTAAGAAAGTATTATCTCAAATCAATCAACTAGATAAGGTACAGGCATACTCCCGCAGGGTTATCGTAAACGGTATGATTGCCTCATCCAGGGCGACACAGGGCATCCAAATAACCGGAATTGAACCTAAAGAGGAAGCTGGAGTAACTACCTTAAACCAGTTTGTAGATAGTGGTTCATATTTCCAGAAAATTGACAGAAACCCAATCATGATCAGTAAAAAAATGGCAGATAAGCTTGGTGTCAAGGTACGGTCAAAAGTAGTCTTAACATTTCAGGATAAAGATCGCAACCTTACAGCTGGGGCTTTTCGGGTAGAAGGAATTTTTAACTCGAAAGCATCAAGGGTAAATGAAAGTATCGTCTATGTCCGCGATACAGATATCCAGAAACTCATCAAATTGGATCAATACCATGAGATCGCTTTAGTGCTTAATGACCTTGAAGAAGTGCCTATTGTACAAGGCATACTCAAGCAAAAGCATAAAGATTTACTCATTCAATCATTTAGCGAGCGCTCTCCAGAGTTTAATCTATTGAAACAACAATCACAGGTTTCAAAACAAATGTTGACAACCATCATTATGCTGGCATTACTCTTTGGTATTATTAATACCATGCTAATGGCTGTGCTCGAGCGCACTAAAGAAATTGGTATGCTAAGAGCCATCGGTATGGGTAAGGAAAGTGTGTTTAAATTATTTGTAGTGGAAACCATCATGCTTTCAATGGTTGGGGGGCCTGTTGGTTTGTTGCTGGGCATGCTTACCAACACATATTTAAGCACACGTGGACTGGACCTTTCAGGGTACTCCCAAACACTTCAAGATTTGGGCTTTGACACTGTATTCTATCCCATATTAGATAATTTATATTATCCTCTACTGATGATGGTTGTAATAGTCACCGCCCTGATCGGCTCTTTGTATCCTGCTTATAAAGCCATTCAACTAAAACCTGTAGAAGCACTTAGAAAAATTTAAAATGACAGTTATTGAAACCAATTCATTAAGCAAAGTATACAATCCAGAGACTATTCCGGTTCATGCACTAAACAAAATTAACCTGGTTGTGGATCAGGGGGAATTTAGTGCTGTCGTTGGGCCGTCAGGTTGTGGTAAAACCACGTTACTTAATATTATCGGCGGTTTAGATACACCAACACAAGGGTCTGTAAAAGTAGGTGGCACTGAGATTGGCAAACTGAAAGAAAAAGCCCTTACGGAATTTCGTCTGAAAAATATCGGTTTTGTTTTCCAATCATTTAATCTCATCCCGGTGCTTACAGCTAAGGAAAATGTGGAATTCATCATGTTACTTCAACATATGGATGTTAAGGAACGCGAACACAGAACCCTCGAATTACTTGAAAAAATGGGGCTTCACGATCAGGTGAATCGCAGGCCGGCAGAATTGTCAGGAGGACAACAACAACGCGTGGCAGTGGCCCGCGCACTGGCTTCTAAACCTAAATTCATACTTGCTGATGAACCTACTGCTAATCTCGACTCAAAATCCACAAGCGACTTGCTGGACCTAATGGCACAGATGAATGATTATGAGCAGGTTACCTTCATTTTTTCAACCCATGATCAACGGGTAATCGACAAAGCAAGGCGGATAATTACATTAGAAGATGGTAAGGTTGTAGGCGACGAAAAGAGAAAAGTATTAACAACATAGATCCGTGAGGCAGATAATTACACTGGTTTTATGTTTCTGCACTTTTATCTCCCTGCCCCAGCAAAATGACAAAAAATTATTCATTAATGGATATATTAAAAATATGGTCACCTTTAATTTCAGTGAAAGTGATTCTCTTTTAATGGAAAACCTTATTCATCATCGTCTTAATTTCAAATGGTATCCTACACATAATCTAACCGGTAAGCTGGAATTAAGAAACAGAATTATATCCGGTGATTTTGCTAAGAATGTTCCGAACTATAAAGCGTTGATAGATGTAAATAATGACCATTTTGACCTCTCATACATTCCTGCTGAAAACAACCCGGTTATCCATTTAATGGTTGACAGGGCTTACTTGCAATGGATAAAAGGTGATTGGGAAATAAAAGCAGGGCGTCAACGGATAAACTGGGGCGTGAACCTGGTATGGAACCCCAATGATATTTTTAACTCATATTCATTCTTTGATTTCGATTATGAAGAAAGGCCCGGTAGTGACGCTGTATCTATCACCAGGTACACGGGATTTGCTTCAAGCATTGAATTAGCAGGCACAATGGCTAATAATTTTAATGAAACGGTAATTGCCGGAAAATGGAATTTAAATCATTGGGGATATGATTTTCAAGTCATAGCCGGCAAGATGGAGCGATCTGGAATCTTTGGGGCAGGTTGGGCAGGAAACATCAGTGGCGCAGGGTTTAAAGGAGAAGTATCGTGGTTTATGGACAATAACTCAAGTCAATTTTTATCATCCATAACGTTTGATTACTCATTCGTTAACTCCCTATACCTAAATGGATCCATATTGTACAATTCTGATGGTGCTAACCAGCTCAGCAGCAATTCGTTATTTGATCTCAGCCTTGGATCATTGGATGTAAGAGGTTTATCACCCTATCAATGGAATACTTTCCTACAAACTTCATTTCAATTTCACCCACTGATTACCGGAGGTGTTTCCACGATTTTCTATCCTGGTGATCAGGGATTATTCATTAACCCAAACCTTTCTTATTCTGTCATTACTAACCTTGACCTGGATTTGATCGGACAGTTTTTTTGGGGTGATGATTTATTTGGTGCGTATGGCAGTTTAGCAAAAGTGCTTTTCTTAAGGATGAAATGGAGTTATTGATAACCCTGGCAGGAAAAACCATCTTGACGACAATCGAAAGTTAGAAGGTTGATTAAAATATTATAAATATTATTGATAAATTGGACATCTAACAAACTAATCTTATGAGCATCGCAGCAGATTTTCCCTATCAATCCAGGTTCATTGAAATCAATAATTCTAAGGTTCACTACATTGAGGAAGGCCAGGGGGACCCAATCTTATTTTTACATGGCAGTCCTACTTCTTCCTATTTGTGGAGAAACATTATTCCTTATCTGAGTGATAAAGGGAGATGTATTGCACCAGATTTAATCGGGATGGGAAAGTCTGACAAGCCGAATATTAAATACACCTTCCTCGAACATTATCAGTACATCAAAACTTTCATCGATTCCCTTGATTTACAAAATTTAACACTTGTTATTCATGATTGGGGATCAGCTTTAGGGTTTCACTATGCAAAAGAACACTCCGAAAAAATAAAAGGGATAGCATTTATGGAAGCCATCTACAGGCCCTGGAGATGGAGTTATCTGCCAGCCAAATACAGATTCATTTTCAGGATGATGCGCACACCATATCTGGGGTGGATGATGGTATGCGTAGCCAATATGTTTATTAAAAGTATGCTTCCGAAAAATATAATGAGAAAGCTATCTGAAGAAGAAATGAACCATTATCAGGCCCCTTACGCATCAATAAAAAGCAGGAAACCGCTTTTGGTATGGTCAAGGGAGATACCTTTTAATAAGAACCCCAGAACAGTTCACGAAGTAGCAGATGCATACAATCAATGGCTTAAATCCAATGATATACCGAAACTTTGTCTTTATGCCTCCCCAGGTGCCATACTCAGCAAAAAAGAGGCTGAGACCCTTCAATCTGATTTCCCAAACACAAAATCAGTGAATGTGGGAAAAGGTCTTCACTTTCTTCAGGAAGATCAACCCGATGAGATTGGTAAAACAATAAGCGCATGGTATACAACAATTTAATGGTGCAGATAGTCACAAATAGGTATCCGGATAGTTATTAAAGGGAAATATTAAGGGTAGAAAAAGGCTTCATTCATTCTCAACACCGAACCTTTTTGCCAGATATCTGAAAAGAGACTCCTCGTTTTTGAGCTGCAAAGATAAGCTGAGCACCAATAATGCCAGATTTGTCATTGGAATTTTGTCATGAAGGGTTAAAGCCCAAAAAATCAGGC
>CAYSCZ010000039.1:0-29766 GCA_964429655.1 uncultured Roseivirgaceae bacterium | reverse complement strand
TCTGATTTAAAGTGATTTAACCATGTAATAGAAAGTCTAATGACAATTCTGGGTTAAACCCCGACAACTAATATGCCCTTGCGACCGCCATGTTGATCGTATATCAAGAAAATTAGGACTCAGCCGAAAACACAGACTGGCTTACAGCATTGAATTAAAAGAAAACCTAAGGTTCTTTGATAAAAATGATCCTGTAAAATATGATTTTGCTTTATACGGGCTTGGAGAGATGAAAAATTTTAAATATTCCAATGCTCCGGATCCAAACGCCACGCTTTCAACATTTGAACCTCTTCCGTTTTGAAGTAGTTTTTTGAATGTGCATGTTCAATCAAAGTATTGTAATCACTCAAAGAAATAAGTGGGACAGCCGCATCTTCAAGGTTCTTTCTTCCGATGGGTAAATCATATGTGAATATTGAGCACAAGCCAAGCACTTCACCACCTGATTCAACAATTGCCTCACATGCCTTAAGAGAACTTCCGCCTGTACTAATCAGGTCTTCAATCAATACATACTTCTTTCCCTTTTCGAGTGATCCTTCTATAAGGTTGGTCATACCGTGAGCTTTTGGTTTAGATCTTACGTAGATAAATGGTAGGTTCAATTCATCGGAAACTAAAGTTCCTTGCGGTATGCCAGCAGTTGCAACACCTGCTATGGCTTCAACTTCGGGATAGTATTTTCGAATATTTTCAGTTAAGGCTTTTTTAATGGTTGTCCTCAATGACGGATAGGACAATGTGATGCGATTATCACAATAAATAGGTGATAACCATCCTGAACTCCATTTAAAAGGTGGATCTAGTTTTAATTGAATAGCCTTCACATCCAGTAGGGCATCAGCAATTTCTTTTGATTGGTTGGATATTGTTATCATTTTTTGCATTTGAATAATTTCTGAATGGCTAAATTATAGGCCTATGATTTAAAGACTTGCGTGTGAAAATATTTATAAATGATATCATTGTTGAAATAAGTAAAAAAAATGCCGATTCACAAGCTCAAAGTATATCTGAAATGAGCTTAAAAAAGAATCTCCATGAGATAAATCAATTGCCAGCGCATATTGTAGTAAGTAATGCTACTAATGGTTACATGGTTGGGATCATTAAAAAATTAACCTATGAAAAAATAGACACACTAAAAACTATTTCATTAATCGCCAGTGATCCAATAAAGACATTTGACTTTATCCAATCAAAATTAAGTATTGTCAATGCCGCGGGTGGCCTTCTAACCAAGCGGGATAAGATACTTTTTATTTATCGTAAGAATTTATGGGACCTGCCTAAAGGGAAAATAGAAAAAAAAGAAAAGCCGGAATTAGCAGCACTCAGAGAGGTTGAGGAAGAAACAGGAGTAAAAGCTAAACTGGGAAAATTGATTGGCTTTACGTGGCATACCTATTACAGGAGTGACAAGTATTACCTCAAAAAAACAAGCTGGTATACTATGGATTGCCTCGATGATAAAAATATTAAACCACAAATAGAGGAAGAGATAACAGCCCTAAGATGGATGACTAAAAATGAAGCCAGAGAAGCGGCCAAAAAAACTTACAGATCAATAGATCACGTGATTAGTCAATATTATAATTTGTAAGGTAAAAACTCTGATACATCGCCGCCATATCTGTGAACTTCCCGAATAATGGATGAGCTAATAGGGGCCAGATGGGGAGAGGTGATCAGAAATACAGTTTCCAGATCCTGATTTAAATATTTATTGATTTGGGATATGCTGTTCTCATATTCAAAATCAGTGGTATTTCGTAAACCTCTTATCAAGTAATCTGCATTATACTTTTTTGCCAGGTTAGCTGTCAGTTCATTATAGAGCACTACCACTACACGGGAACCGTCTTTGGAAAAAGCTTCTTCAATTTTTTTTACCATGAAATCAGCCTCAAAGTACCGGTCTTTATTTGAATTGTGGCCTATGGCAATAACCACTTTCTCAAAGAGTTTCAGACTTCTAAGCACGATATCCTCATGGCCTCGGGTGAATGGATCAAAGGAACCTGGAAAAATTGCTGCCCTGTATGTCATTTTAAAAGATTACACACAGGTATAGATACTGAACGTATCAAAAAAGCGCTGTTCAGCAATTTGATCAAATACAAACCCAAAACTAAGAAACGATGGTTTATCTCCCAGGGCTACATTTCTAATATATTTTTTTACCGTCTCTAAGTGGGGGGATTTTTCTGAAATATTACCCCAAAAAGTTACTCGGGTATTTTTCTGACTAAGTTTCAACTCTTTAAATACTAATAGGATGTATTTTACGTAATCAGGGCTTTTTCGGACTGCAAATTGATTGTAATAAAGTAATGAGTCTTCTTTAGTAACCACAACATGTAAAATACCCCTGTCTACCAGGCAGTACATCGACTTATCGCCAGTCCTGCCCTCTTGTTCCAGAATACCCTCAATAAATGCGCTTCCCTGATGCAGCACCATCACTTCCTTATTTGGGTAGGAAGATTTTATCCAACTAACTAATTTTTTGTCTGCCGCAAAGACGTTTACGCATTCAGCTCTGGGATTTTCATATTGGAATACCTGATCAACATTTTCTTTAAGGGTGCAGTTGAGCGATAGGTAATCCTCGGCAGAGGATTCATCAAATAAATGGGTGGGTACTAATGTGAATTTATGGCTTTTGATTGATAATTTAATGCTATCCCAAAAACCTGCAGAAAGCAACTGATGCGTATCAAAAAGCTTTCTGAAACCTATTATCCTGCTATTAACGGATTTGACATTTTCAAAATTATAATCTTCTAAGAAAAGACAATAATTGTTTGATTTGTCAGTGATGCTGATCTGTATATCTCTGATACCGATTTGTATGGAAAGACAATAATTCTCAAGGTAATTAATATCAAATTTCTTGTCTTTGACCCTCTTGAGAAGCTTAAAACTAATTTCTTCAGTTATCTCCAAAATATTATTCCCAATTACCAGCCGTTGTTACATTTGTTCTAGATCCAAACCTTAATGGTTTTTTTGTATTGGATTCATTACTTTCCTTTCTTTCAGGATCTACAGGAATCGTATTCTTAACTTCAATCACATCTACCATAACACCACTTTTTTCTATTTTATCAGCCCATATGACAAATTTTTCACCTTCAGTACCCGGAATAATTGGTAATTTTCCTAGCTCAAAATTTGGATACCTCTTATTGTTAAACAAGGAATCCCTTACACTCACTCTCCCAATAGTATCTATTTCGATATATACGCTATCTGCCCCATAATCGAGCGTAATTACTGTCTCTTTTCTGTTTGTAATATAAATATATCCCGAATCGACGAAACCAATCAGGCTATCCCAGTCACTGGTATATTTACCTTTCGCGGACCGATAGGCTATCTGAGCCTCTCTAATCATTTTTAATTTATTTATTATCCTGGATTCCATTCTTTCTATCCGCTCCTCCTCCATGATTTTATCACGAATAATATTAACTAAATAAACAGCAAGACCAATAGATACAATTAAGAAAACGTAGGTTAGGATTCTAGTAACAAGCATTTTAAGTTGTTTTTTACAATATTAAAATTTTGAATGATTTAACACAATGAACATGCAATCGATATTAGGCAAATATTTCGTAATTTAAAAAACCTTTTAAATTAAATATCTCTATGGGATCATTTATAAAGTCGAAAGCGTTATGTAACATCCTATTTTCTCTCATTTTTTTTATTTCACTATAATTATAAAACCCGAATGACTTAATGATTTGATCTTTTTCTTTCAACTCAGGGTCATAACCTAGTTTCAATGCACCCCCTATTTCATGCACTCTAAAAAATAATTCCACGGTATGTAGCGGCTTGTTGAAGTATTCATAAGTGAACATATACGCTCCTATTTTAACACTCAAACCAGTTTCTTCTGCGAACTCACGCTTCAGATTTTCTTTTACCGGCTGACCATATTCCACGCCACCGCCGGGAGGAATCCACAGCTTACCTTTGGGCCCAAGCCCTGTGTGTTCAAGCAGTAAAATAGAATCTGCTTTTCTTAAAATTCCACAAACACGTAATCTAATTCTTTTTCCGTACGTTTGTTTTATAGAATCAGAGGTTTTCATAAATTGTAATAAAAATCTAAATCATGAAATTCAAAAATCTTCTTGCAGTAATTATTCTTTCAATCACAACAAATGTAATCCTGGCTCAGGAAAGCGACTCCACAGATGCAGTTCAAGGGCCATTTATTGAGTTTAAAGAGAAGCTTAAACGTTTTGGGGAAATTAAACAAGGCGATAAAGTAGAACATACTTTTGCATTTGTGAATGCAGGTAATGAACCTTTGATTATCTCCAATGTCTTGACCACATGTGGATGCACTGCTCCATCATGGCCAAAAGAACCTATCGAACCCGGTGATGAAAGTTCAATAGTCGTGCGTTTCAACAGCGCAGGGAAAATGGGGAGACAAAATAAGGTTATTACAGTAATCTCTAATGCCCACAACAATCCGGAACGGGTAAAGATTCAGGCTAATGTGCTTCCACCGGAGGAAAGAGTAGGCGGATAGTTTTTTAAAATTTTTTGTATCCATACAATAGCAACACACACCAGGAAATCATAAATACTAGTCCTCCGAAGGGTGTAATAATGCCTAATTGTTTTACACCTGTTATACTCAAGGCATAAAGGGATCCTGAAAAGAATAATATACCCAAAATCATCAAATAAGCGACCAGTGAAATAAGTCTGTGTGGTGATGATTTCTGTAATATACCGAGGACCAGAATAGCTATAGAATGGAAAACATGATAAAAGACGCCGGTTTGATAGGTTTCCTTCAATCCCCTTTCAATCAAGATATCTTCGAGTGCGTGCGCACCAAAGGCACCAATAACAATACTTAAAAAAGACAAAACACAACCTGTTAAAAATATTGTCTTATGGGTCATTCGTTCCTTGGTCCAAATATAGATGTTCCTAATCTAAGCATTGTAGCGCCTTCTTCAAGTGCTATTTCGTAATCATTGCTCATGCCCATAGATAACTGTGAAAAATTATCCAGGAAGTTAAAATCTTTGGATTTTATTTCATTGAACAGCACCTTTAATGACCTGAATTCATGATGTATTTTATCCTTGTTATCAGTGTTGGTTGCCATACCCATCAATCCGCATATTTTGGTGTGCGTGTATTCGCTATTATCAATATTTGACAAAACCTGCATCACTTCAGAATCTGATAAGCCAAATTTTGTTTCTTCATCCGCTATATGTACCTGTATTAAACAATTGATCCTACGATCGATTTTTTTTCCGTCTTTATTAATGATGTTCAGCAACCTCAAACTATCAACGCCATGTATCATATGAATGAATGGAACAATGAGTTTCACCTTGTTTCTTTGAAGATGGCCCACCATATGCCACCTAATATCTTTTGGCAACGATTGATATTTTGATAGCAATTCCTGAACTTTATTTTCTCCAAAGTCTCTATGACCGGCATGGTAGGCTTCCATTATATCTTCTTCACTTTTTTTCTTGCTAATTGCCACCAATACATGTTGCTCTTCAAGCTGATTTAGTACTTTGGATAAATTAGCGGCTATATTTATTACCATAAAATGAAAAACTAATTATTAAACTTATGTTTTCAGAACGAAATAATTTTTGTTCATTTATCGATTAGCCATAATTTAGACTTAATTTGATAAATTTAGCTAATGGCAATTCTTGGCTCATTATTGAAAAGGGGAATTATACTGAGGGAAAGCCTGGAACAACAGTTTTCATCAGCTATTGATCTGCAAAAATCCGAACTCAGGAAATTACTAATTTCAGCTAGACATACGAATTTCGGTAAATTCTATGATCTTAACTCTGTTTTGTCCGCATTTAAAAATGCTGACAATCAATCATTTTACGAAGAATTCACAAAACGAATTCCGGTCCATGATTATGAAAAAATATACAATGAATGGTGGTGTAGAACAAAAAAAGGGGCATCTAATGTCTCCTGGCCGGGTAAAGTAAGATACTTTGCCCTTAGTTCGGGTACTTCTGAAAGCTCTTCTAAATATATCCCCATCACCAAGGAGATGATGAAGTCTATAAAGAAGACAAGCATTCGTCAGATACTGTCCTTGTCAAAATATAACCTACCTGTCAAACTATTTACTAAAGGTATTTTAATGCTTGGTGGCAGCACCAATTTAAGATATAGTGGAAATTATTTCGAAGGCGACTTAAGTGGTATAACCGCAGGACAAATTCCATTTTGGTTTCAACATTTTTATAAACCCGGTAAAAAGATAGCCAAAACTATCAACTGGAATGAAAAGCTTGACGAAATAACCTTAAAAGCCAAAGATTGGGATATCGGAATAATCGTCGGTGTACCCGCGTGGTTACAGATACTTTTAGAAAAAATAATCACCCATTATAAGCTTAATAACATCCATGAGATCTGGCCTAACCTATCCATTTTTGTACATGGTGGTGTAAGTTTTGAACCATACAAAAGAAGTTTTGAGTCTCTTCTAGCAAAGCCGCTCATCTACATGGAGACCTATCTGGCTTCAGAAGGGTTTATTGGATTTCAATCACTGCCAGACCGGAAATCTATGCGACTGGTGCTGAACAATGGTATTTTCTATGAGTTTATACCTTTTAATGAATCAAATTTTGATTCAGATGGAAATATCCTTGAAAAACCAGAAACTCTGAAAATAGATGAAGTGAAGCAAGGCGTGGAATATGCAATGTTATTAACGACCAATGCAGGTGCCTGGAGGTATTTGATTGGTGATGTGATAAAATTTACCTCTACATCGGAATGTGAAATTGTTATTACTGGACGGACGAAACATTTTTTAAGCCTTTGCGGTGAGCATTTATCGCTTGAAAATATGAATAAAGCAATCGAATTAACCGCCGGTGAATTGGGTATAAGAATTAGGGAATTTACAGTTTTTGGTGAAAACTATGGTACCTTGTTTGCGCACCGTTGGTTTATCGGTACAGATGATCCGATAGATGACCGTCATTTAAAAGATACCCTTGATGAAAATCTAAAAAAAATCAATGATGATTACCGCGTTGAAAGAGCGTCAGCATTAAAGGAGGTATTTGTACAGTCTTTGCCTAATGATATATTTTACAATTGGCTGAAAATTCAGGGGAAAGAAGGCGGGCAAAATAAGTTTCCAAGAGTGCTTAAAAAAGAAAAAATTTCCCACTGGAAAAATTATTTACAAGAAAATAACCTAACATCTACCAAATGATTGCTATAGGTCATGGCATATTATTTGGATTATTATTTATTTTCTCACTAGGGCCAGCATTCTTTGCACTAATCCAAACAAGCTTGCAGAATGGATTCAAACCTGCCATGTTCCTGGCGTTAGGCATATCTATCAGTGACATAATGTATGTCTCTATTGCTTTATTAGGCGTATCATCAGTGACTGAAAATGAGCAGGTTAATGGTTATATCTCTGCGGTTGGCGGCGCAGTTTTAATCATTTACGGCATTTATACTATATTCAAAAAAGTGACAATTAAAAGAGACGAAATAGCCAAAGTTGATGAGAGTAAGCTATACAAGTATGTGCTTAAAGGGTTTCTTCTTAATGGGCTAAACCCCTTACTATTGGTGTTTTGGGTGGGTATCATTGGTATGATTTCTGTAAATTTTGATTACAGTACACAAGAAAAACAATACTTTTTTACAAGCCTTCTGGCTTTGGTTTTGAGTATGGATATACTTAAAGCTTATTTAGCAACCAGACTCAAAACCCTTATAAGTGTAAAGCTATTCAGGCGGGTAAATATTATCGTAGGATTGATTTTTTTTGGGTTTGGTATCAGGCTTTTGATCTACTTTCTTAAAAACATCCTATGATTAAACTAACTGATCGCTTTAAGGGCTTCGAAATTAGCCTCTACGATATGTTGTATATCATCATTATTGATGCTTTCTGAAATGAATAGCGACTCAAATTGTGATGGAGCCAGATAAATCCCTCTATCAAGCATGGCATTAAAGTATTTTCCAAACATTTGAAGGTCAGATGATTTAGCATCTTGAAAATTTGAAACAATACGGTCCGTAAAAAATAAGGTAAGCATAGATCCAACCTGATTTATGGTATAATTCAAGTTCAAGGCTTTTAAGTTTTCTTTGAATCCATTTGCTATCGCTCTGCAAGAGGATTCTATCTTTTCATAAATGGATGGATTCATGTTCAACTCCTTAAGTACTGCTATTCCGGCAGCCATGGCGATTGGGTTTCCAGAAAGGGTGCCTGCCTGATAAACTGGTCCCGCAGGTGAAACATAATCCATTATTTCAGCCTTGCCTCCGTAAGCACCTACCGGCATTCCGCCTCCGATTATTTTACCCAAGGCGGTCATATCAGGTATCACGTTATAGATGACCTGTGCACCACCTTTAGACAACCTGAATCCGGTCATCACTTCATCGAAGATCAGGATAATTGAATAATGATCACATAATTGCCTCAAGCCTGACAAAAAACCAGGTTCTGGTGGCACACATCCCATATTACCAGCTACGGGCTCAAGCATAATTGCTGCAATCGATCCCGGATTAGCTTTAACTAAATCTTCAACGCTATCCAAATTATTATATTCAGCCAGGAGCGTATCTTTTGCGGTCCCTTTTGTTACGCCTGGGCTATCTGGTGTACCCATTGTCACTGCACCACTGCCGGCTGCTATTAAAAATGAGTCTCCATGTCCATGGTAGCACCCCTCAAATTTTATGAATTTATCTCTTCCGGTATATCCTCTTGCCAGCCTTATTGCTGACATTGCTGCCTCGGTACCTGAGTTTACCATCCTTACTTTTTCTATCGAAGGAACCATATCCACAATCAGTGAAGCAATTTGAACCTCGTACGCACAGGGAGCACCAAAAGACAAAGAATGCTCGATGGCTTCATTTACAGCAGCTTTTACCGGGGCATAATTGTGACCCAGAATCATTGGCCCCCAGGAATTGATTAACTCTATGTATTCATTTCCGTCCTCATCCCAAATCTTTGATTTATCTGCTTTCTTGATGAATAAAGGATCCCCTCCTACTGCTCTGAAAGCCCTTACCGGTGAGTTTACACCTCCTGGAATTAAATTTAAAGCTTCTTTGTATAAACCCTTGCTTTTTTCTTTTTGCATTATCAATTGATTTTTATCAATTCCCCATCTTTGAATTCAACTATAGGTACAATTTGATTATCCCTGGCGTTTGAAAAATCATATCCCCAGAAAAATTTACCGGGTATGTAATCCTCTCTAAGCTCTATTTGAAAATATTTTCCATATTCATTCAAAAGGTTGCCCATTAAATAAATCAACTCATAGCCTATGACTGCCTGAATGGTAGGAGCCATTTGATATTTTTTAATAAAACGATTTTCAAATTGATTAAAAGCTTCGGCTTCATCATCATAAAAACGGGGGGCCAATAATTTAACGCCAAGTCTTTCCAACTGTAAATAGTTTACATTCTGAAAATTTAACCAATCATCCAACCCAAATATCTGGGTAGAATCGCCCCTAATCTCAACTGCTGAAATTACATCGGCCACTAGAGATGGGTTATCTGAAGCTACAAAAATATGGCCTATGCTATCCTCCTTCATTTCCAGCCTTAATTCATAAGCCTCTTCCGGTATTTTAGTTCCCTCAGCATATTGGATTTCGACCTTTTTTCCGTCTATTTCTTCATATAATTTCTTACGGGTACGCACCATTCTTCCGGGCATCTCACGTAAGGAATCTGCTTCTGCTTTAGTTAAAACCACCTCCTCTCGATGTGCAAGAAAATCAATCACCTCAAAATTTTCTTCACCATCTTCCAGTGGTTCAACTTTCTTGAAAGCAATCAAATCCAGGTCAGTATCTTTAATGTACTTTAAATATGCCCTTGCCAAACTTAGGTCTTTTTCTTCATCAGTAGTGAGCACAATGAGTGTTCTATTCTCAAGGTTATCATCCGCATACTCTGCCAGTCTTTTTGCCAGTGTCTCATAAGATGGCATAAACAAAAAAGAAAAAGGACCTGAGGCAAGTATTTTGGGGTTAGATGAAATAGGATTGATCACATTTACTTTTTCTTCAACAGCATAATCCGTTACCCGATCGAATGGGTCAGAATATAGTGGCCCAACTATCAGGTCTGCAGATGAGAAATTTTCAGTTTCTATGAGTGAAGCAGTAGATTGACCACTGCGCTTCGTATCAAATGGATAAACATTAACTTCAATACCCTCATCATTCAAGTCATTAAGTGCCATAGCCATTCCGAAATATAACTGGTTTATAAAACTATTTCGAATAATGGATGACGTGTTGTTTAATCCATTAAATAAAAATGGTAGCATTATGGCAATGTTGTATGATTCTTTTTTAATGTTCCTAAAGTCTAACAAACCAACATCCCTTACATCCAAATCGTAAGCTTTAATCAAACTGTTAACCAGGTCAATTTCTTTATTATTTTCGTAAAGTCTTCTAGCATAAACCAAAGCAACAGAACGGTCGGAAGGAAATTTATTATTGAGTGTTTCGAGTATCTCTATTTCAAGATTCTCCAAATATTTAGTCTTTAATTGTTGAAGGTCTGATTTATATTGTTCGGGTATGGAAGCTGAATATCCCAAAGCTTGCTCAAAATTTCCTTCCTTGAAATAGGAAAGAAATAACCAATATTTTACTTCATTAATGTTTTCCCAGTCAGGGTATTTATCGATTATTTGTTTCCATATATCGCGAGCCGATTGCAGGGTTCCATTTTTAAATGCTGATAGCCCGAAATAAAATGAGGCATAGCGCTCAAATGGATGATAGGGTGATTCTAATATGAGTGGTTTAAATCCTCTCATAGCCTCAGCATATTGACCATTCTCAAGATTGGTTTTTGCTGCCAAGTATTTGGTTTGGAAATCCTGTCCAGATATTGGATTTACAAAAAAAAGAAGTATTGAAATAATTATTAATAGTCTCATTCCCATTCTATGGTAGATGGTGGTTTTGAACTAATATCATAAACTACTCTATTCACGCCCTTCACCTGATTTATGATTTTGTTAGAGATATTGCTTAAAAAATCGTAAGGCAGCCGATACCAATCAGCAGTCATTCCATCAACGCTCGTAACAGCACGAAGTGCAACAAGGTTTTCATATGTTCGCTCATCCCCCATAACACCCACCGATTGAAGCGGCGTCAAGACTGCCCCAGCCTGCCAAATCTTATCATATAATCCTTCTTTTTTCAAACCTTGTATAAAAATATCATCAACCTCTTGAAGCAGCCTAACTTTATCCTCAGTTACATCACCTAAAATCCTTATGCCTAAACCAGGTCCAGGAAAAGGATGCCTACCAATGATGACCGCTTCCAGGCCAAGTGTCCTGCCAACTTTTCTGACCTCATCTTTAAACAAGCTTTTAAGTGGCTCTATGACTTTCAGCTTCATAATATCGGGAAGGCCACCAACATTATGGTGCGACTTAATGGTTACTGATGGCCCATTAACGGAAGCCGATTCTATAACATCAGGATAAATAGTACCCTGACCAAGCCATTTGACATTTTCAATTTTCTCTGCTTCCTCCTCAAATACATGGATAAAATTACGTCCTATGATTTTGCGCTTTTCCTCAGGATCAACGACGCCTTCCAAGTCTTTGTAAAATTTCTGGCTCGCATCTATACCTTCTACATTCAACCCTGCGTGCTTATAAGATTCCAGCACTTCATCAAATTCGTTTTTTCTTAAAAGACCATTATTAACGAAAATGCAATGAAGCCGGCCACCTGTTGCCTGATGAATCAAAGTAGCAGCTACTGAGGAATCCACACCACCCGATAACCCCATGACTACCTGACCATCGCCAATTTTTTCTTTAATATCTTTTATAGCACTTTCAATGTAAGATTCAGGCGTCCATTTTTGGTCACATCCGCAAATATCAATCACAAAATTCCTTAATAATTCCTTACCTTTATCCGTATGGGTAACTTCCGGATGAAATTGCAGACCATATACTTTCTTTTCAATATTTCGGTAAGCAGCCATTTTCACTGATTCCGTACTGGCAATGACCTCAAAGTTTTCCGGTATTTTAAGTATTGTGTCACCATGAGACATCCATACGTGAGATCCGGGATCAACATCAACCAACAGATCAGACTTAGAAGTTTCTCCAAGGACTGCTCTTCCATATTCCCTGATTGATGATGCCAAGACCTCCCCTCCCAGTTGTTTAGCGATCATTTGTGCGCCATAGCAAATCCCTAATGATGGAACCTTTCCTAAAAAACTATTTACATCAAGAGACGGCCCCTGACCATCACTAACCGAGGAAGGACTACCCGATAAGATCAAACCTTTAACATCAGACGTGAGCTCAGGAAGTTGATTAAATGGATAAATTTCACAATAAACCTCCAATTCCCTTATCCTTCTGGCAATCAACTGAGTATATTGAGAACCAAAATCAAGAATGATAATCTTATCAAGCATTGGACAAAAATAGTATTTAAAATGAAAGGCTGCGACTACAAGATTAAGGTATTACAATAGATCCATTCAAATCATAGAGTAAATTTTATTTTAACATTTCTGTTAAACTACACAATTTGAATAAATTCAGGTTTTATCATTAGAAGTTATGGATTGATGAATATTGAAAATCAAAGACTAATAGAATGCAGAGGGAGTACCAACTGGAAAAAGTGGGGACCCTACCTGTCTGAAAGGCAATGGGGAACGGTTAGGGAAGACTACACAGACCACGCCAATGCATGGGATGGTGTAACGCATGACCAATCAAGAAGCAAAGCCTACCGATGGGGAGAAGATGGTATTGGTGGTTTCTCCGATGAAAATCAAAGGATATGTTTTGCATGGGCGTTCTGGAATGGCCAAGACCCTATCTTAAAAGAGCGATTATTCGGACTATCCGGCTTTGAGGGCAATCATGGGGAAGATGTTAAAGAATTGTATTACTATCTTGAAAACACCCCCACACATGCCTACATGAAAATGCTCTACAAGTATCCGCAGAATGAGTTTCCCTACAACGATCTTGTGAAAATAAACAGAGAAAAGGAACGGACTGAAACAGAATATGAAATTATAGACACCGGTTTGTTTGATAAGGATGAATATTTTGATATTTATTTAGAATATGCAAAAAACACAACAGAAGACTTCGTTTTCCAGGCTGAAATAATCAACAGGGATAAAAAAGCCGCTGAAATACATGTGTTACCCACCATCTGGTTTCGAAATACCTGGGCACCGGGTAAGGATAAATTCATACCTGAATTAAAAGCTGAGGGCAATCACAAAATATCCCTCAGACATCATCATCTGGGCAACTACAACATCTATTTTGAAGAAGCTAAAGTTGAAGAACTTATCTTTTGTAATAATGAAAGCAACCTACAATTGTTGTATAACATAGATAACGCCTCTGAGTATTTAAAAGATGGCTTCCATAATTATGTGATAAATCACCTTGACACCATCAACCCGGAAAAGAAAGGAACGAAGGGTGCTGGTTTATACAAACTAAAGATCAGAGGCGGGGAAAAAGCTACTGTCAGGATCAGATTTTCTAAGGAACAGTTATCTTATCCTTTCATTGATTTTGATGATATTCTCAAAAAAAGGAAAAATGAATGCGATGAGTTTTATGAGGATTTTCAGAAAAAAATAACCACCAATGAGCTGAAAAACATACAGCGACAAGCTTTTGCCGGTTTGCTGTGGAGTAAACAATTCTACTACTACAACATCAAAAACTGGATACTTGGTGATCCGGGAAGACCAACCCCACCAGAGTCCAGGAAGTATGGCAGAAATAAAGAATGGATGCACCTTTATAATCATGACATCATCTCCATGCCGGACAAATGGGAATATCCATGGTATGCAGCCTGGGACCTTGCCTTTCATTGCATCCCTTTCGCAAGGATTGATTCTGACTTTGCCAAAGAACAATTATTGTTGTTCTTAAGTGAGCGATATCTTCATCCAAATGGCCAAATACCAGCCTATGAATGGAACTTTAGTGATGTTAATCCTCCGGTACATGCCTGGGCAGTGCTGAGGGTTTTTCAAATTGACAAAAAAAGAAATAATGGCAATGGCGACTATGAGTTCTTACAAAGAGCGTTTCACAAGCTGCTGTTGAACTTTACCTGGTGGGTAAACAGAAAGGATGAGGACGGTAATAATGTCTTTGAAGGAGGTTTTCTTGGATTGGATAACATTGGCGTATTTGATCGTAATGACCCTGTTGTTGAGGATGCAAGACTGGAACAAGCAGATAGTACTGGGTGGATGGCAATGTTTGCTTTAAATATGTTAAGAATTTCCCTTGACCTGGCGGTTAAGTATCCTGTTTATCAGGACACAGCTAAAAAATTTCTTGACCACTTCCTGATCATTAGTGGCGCTATGAATAGAGATGGTAGTCCCGGTACTGACTTATGGGATCCGGAGGATAATTTTTATTATGATGTGATGCACACCTCGGATATGCCCAATCAATTAATGAAGATCCGTTCGCTGGTGGGTTTAATCCCATTATTTGCGGTTGAAACACTAAGGGCAGAGGTATACGAGGAGTTAGATGAGTTTAGGAATTACCTGGAACAGTATGGGAAAGAAAACCCTAAATTGGCCGCTATGGTACACCGGTGGGAGATTCCCGGAGGAGGGGAAAGACGTTTATTTTCATTACTTAGGGGTTACCGGACAAAGAAAATATTGCAAAAAATGCTCGACCCCGAGGAGTTTTTATCAGATTTTGGGATAAGGGCATTATCAAAGTTTCATAAAGAAAATCCATATACGCTTCAAGCCGGAGATGTAGAACTTAAGGTAGAATACACTCCGGGGGAATCTGATTCTTCTTTCTTTGGTGGAAATTCCAACTGGAGAGGGCCAATATGGTTCCCTGTAAATTATCTTATTTTGGAATCCTTATTAAAAATAAAGCGATACTATGGGGATGAATTTAAGATAGAATATCCTACAGGCAGTGGTAAACACTTTACCATCATGGAGATTATCAAATTATTGTGTGAACGGCTTATGAATATATTCAGGTTGGATGAAAAGGGAAATCGCCCCGTTTATGGTGAATCCAGGAAAATGCAGGATGATCCCCATTTTAAAGATCTTATTTTATTTTATGAATACTTTCATGGTGATACCGGGAGAGGATTAGGTGCCGCCCACCAAACCGGTTGGACTGCATTAATTGCGGATATAATCTATAAATATCATGAATTTGATCAGGAATAAATACAATAATTTTAGACCATAAATAATCAGCAATCGGTTTAAAATTACTGACATTCTTAATCAATGAAAATTAAAAAACAGATGAGACCAGGTCTGATATTAATATTGGTCATTTCCAGTTTTTCTGGACTAACGCAAATAAATCCAACACCAAAACCCAAATTAATTGTGGGAATAGTAGTGGATCAAATGCGCTATGAGTATCTCGTAAGGTTTTATGATAAATTTGCGGAAGGTGGTTTTAAACAGTTAATGAATTATGGTTTTAATGGCAGCGGCCAATGGATAGAGACTGCAAGCAATGACCAGTTAGTTCTAAATTATGACTTGATTTCTGAAAACGGACTGGATCTTTTCACCGTCCAAAGAAAGGTAGCACAATTATCGATGGGATTAGAACAGGTGAGCTTTTCCATATCAGCGCTGGATATGCAGATAAATAATTATAGCTATGGTTACAATAAAAAATTTCAACTGGGGTATCATCCCAAAAGATCTGGTGATGTATTAAATATCTTACACCCTGGGTATATATCGAGTAGTAGAAGAGCAGGAACCACACATGGCTCTGGTTATAATTATAATAGTCATGTGCCTTTGGTTTTTTATGGCTGGAAAATTCCTAAGGGAAGGTCTGTTGGTAGAATTGAAATAACCGATATTGCACCCACACTATCCATGCTATTAAATATCAGGTTGCCTGGTGGTGCTCATGGCAATCCTATCATTGAATTATTTGATTAATTTGTAATGAACTTAGCTAAAATAGGACTTATATTCGATATGGATGGCGTAATAGTAAATAATCACGCTTTTCATTTTAAATCGTGGCAGGCATTCGCAGAAAAATATGGATTCGTTTTAAATGAAGCTGATTACAAAAAAAATATCAATGGCACGGTTATGAAATCCGCCATAAACTACCTTTTCGGGGAGGCCCTTGATTATAAAAAAGCGAAAATGCTGGCAGATGAAAAAGAATCCGTTTACAGAAAGCTCTATGCCCCCTACCTCAAACCGCTAGATGGATTAATTCCATTTCTGGAAGCTGCAAAAGAAAAGGATGTAAAGATTGCCGTGGGGACTTCTGCCCCTCCGGAGAATGTAACCTTCACACTCGATGGCCTGAACATCCGGAAATATTTTGATGAAATTGTTGATGCTACAATGGTTCATTTGGGCAAGCCTAATCCGGAGGTTTATCTAAAATGTGCTGAAAAAATTGAAAAGAACCCAAATAATTGTATAGTATTTGAAGATGCGATTTCTGGTGTGCAAGCTGGATTGGCCGCTGGCTGCAAAGTAGTTGGGGTGGCAACTACCCATAGCGCAGGAGAGTTAGCTGAAACACACTTGACCATTAAAGATTTTGAGTCTTTTGACCTCATAAAGGCCAATGAATTATTTAACCAAATCTAATAACTGTCCGTTTCTGAGCTTATGAGAATAATCTTAATCTTGGTTTTTGTTGCAGTAAACACATTTTTGTTTGCTCAAAATGATCTAAAGATAGCAAAACTCAAATATGAAGGTGGTGGGGATTGGTATGCCAACAAAACGGCACTTCCGAACCTTATAGAATTCTGTAATAAAGAAATAGGGACCAATATCTACAAAGAAGAAGACATGGTAGAAGTGGGTAGTCCTGAGATATTCATGTACCCATATGTTTATATGACGGGCCATGGTAATGTTGTTTTTAGCCTACAGGAAGCAGAAAACCTTAGAAATTATTTGATAGCCGGGGGCTTCCTTCATATTGATGATAATTATGGATTAGACCAATTTATTCGGTTGGAAATGAAAAAAGTTTTCCCGGCGTTGAATTTCGTTGAGCTACCCTTTGATCACCCCATTTATCACCAAAAATTTGATTTCGTCAATGGCTTACCAAAAATACATGAGCATGATGGAAAACCGCCGCAAGGGTTGGGGATCATTTATGAAGGACGGTTGGTTTGTTTTTATTCTTATGAGTCTGACCTTGGAAACGGCTGGGAGGACCAGGAAGTTTATAATGACCCGGAGGAAATCAGACAGCAGGCCCTACAGATGGGGGCTAATATCATTACTTATGCCTTCATTTATTATCAATAAAAAATGCCGGACATAATTGCCCGGCATCGCCAAAAACTAAAACACTATATATACTTACTTAACCATTCCTTCTAAGGAAACGCCTTCTTCTGGGATTAATCTTGACGGTTGTTGTCTCCCCATCCTTGGTGATGTCCACAAAATTGTCACAAGACCCATCACCATAATCCAGGCTAATGGGTGAGTCATCATTAATTGTTATTTCTTTGATCCCTTCAACTGCTATGAAATTTCCGCTCAGCTGGCATTGACGCTTATAAACCAAAGGCTCCAATAAGGTCACTTCATAAGAGGTGCCGTCAATATTTGTGCCACTGGCATCCAAAACACTGATTACCGTTTCATCCTGTAATGGATTTTCTGCCCTTATCCATGTTCTAACCCTTCTCACATCGCGGGTAATGGTAGAGCTATCCTCAAATGTTAACTTCCCACCTTCTAATGTGATCTCAAAGCTCACATTTTCCAGCTCGCTTTCGGAGATGTTGGTGATGGTACGTACGCCTTCAACTTTAACTCCATCTATAAAATAATTATCAAATGATACAGTTCTGAAAGATCCTGGCTGAAATCTTCTTCCGTCGTATTCGATAATAACTTTTCCACTTCTAATTCTTCCACCCGGCCCTTCACAACCATCTCCAAAATCGATGGTTATAATATGGTTTAGCGTGTCAAAATCCAGATTAGCACAATCCAGTACCTCATCACGGTTACGTATACCCGGTCTTCCATTAGCCCGAAAAAGGTCCAGGTTATCCATACCGGCTTCAGTCACCACATCCACATCTTCGAAAGTTGTTTCAACAACAGTCTCACTCTCAGTATTCAACACATCTGTTTCGCTTATGCCATCTTGAAATTCATTAGCTATGCCTTCCTCATCATCTGAACAGGAAGTAGTAATCAGTAAAATACCTGCTAAAACAGGCACTAACAATCTCAAAAACTTCATTTTTTCTTTTTTCATGATTTTAATGGTTTTTAATACATTCATTTCTTAATCAATTTGGTCATTAGATATGCAGCGAGTAAGAAGGTTTAATCCAGTTTAAAAAATTTTCATTTGTTTATTTTAAGTTGTTTTATTTCAAGCTTTTGAAATATTTGAAGCAGGTCAATCAGACTGGGGAAACAACTTACTGATCAATTAGTTAATTTTAAGTAGCTTTGAATATAACCTTAAAAAATTATGAAAAATCAGTTTAGAATTATTTATTTATTATTTGCAATAGCTATAGTCTTCACAGCAGGTTGTGGGGGCGGAAAGCAGGAAAATACCGAGGAAAACACCGAACCCGAAGTAGAGTCACCGGAGATCACGGTCAATAAAGTTGATGATTCTCCAAAATATGAGACTTCAAAGCTTAGCATGGTAGAACCAATGTCTGAAACCTTATCACCGGGAACAATCAATTTTAAGTTTGAAGTAAGTGATTATGAATTGGGTGTTCAAACAGCTGATGCTGAAACAAAAGGATTGGCAAATTCAGGTAAAGGTCAGCACATCCATTTTATTGTAAATAACGGACCATATTCCGCGCATTATGAACCTGAGTTTGAAAAAGAAATGGAAGAGGGAAATTATGTGGTCCTTGCTTTCCTATCAAGATCATATCATGAATCCGTTAAAAATCAGGATGCTTTTGTAATTAAGAAATTCGTAGTCGGTGACCCGGAACCTATGGAAGTAGATTTTACGGCCCCACATTTGTTCTATAGCCGACCTAAAGGAACATACTCCGTAAAAGATACAGATAAACTCTTACTTGATTTTTACCTTTTAAATACGAGTTTATCACCTGATGGCAATAAAGTAAAAGCAACTATCAATGGTGAAACTTTCCTATTGGATGATTGGGCCCCTTACCATGTTGAAGGATTACCAAAAGGAGAAGTGACCATCAAACTTGAATTAATTGATGCAGAGGGTACTCTAATACCTGGACCATTTAATTCTGTTGAAAGAACTGTAAAATTAACCGAAGCAGCTTAAAAATTTCGAAAAAGAGCCAACCACATGGCTCTTTTTTTAAAAATTTAAAAACATCACTTTTCCTGCATCAAATAGTAATATAGGTATTTTCCCCTATTACTTTTCTCCACTATGACCGTTATGTTTGTATATATTAATTCAATCAGCTATGGAGACATTATATCACACTGTAAATACAGACATAAATATCAATTTCAAGAAGTATTTAAACATTCTGATGGTTGCTTTTGCGCTAGGGTTGCTATTTTCAATCATCTCTTTCATTAACGAGGAGCATGCTTCCAATTCTGTAAAATGGAAAGAACATGCCAGCGGAGTGCTTCTTGAAGACATACAAAATCATCATTTTACAGCAGTGAAGTAAAAAGAAGATCTTAATTGTCTTCCTTTTACTTACTTTTATTAACTCCTATCCCTTTTTAATTCTCTTTATAGATTGCCTTGATGGTGATTCTCAAACACATTTAAATTATTGAGTCAATACTGGCTTTTAAGGAACCTTTTCTGGTATTATTTCAAATATGATTTGATTTTCAAGTTAATATCAGGAACTACGGTTATTTGGTGAATGGAAAATATGCGGATTGAATAAGCATCTTATACGAGTACTAATGGCTCCTCCAATCAGCATATTTCTCTTTTATGTTTTCAGGTGAAATCCCTAACAGATCCATCTTTTTAAAAATATCCGGTAATTCATTAGTAAGGAAAGATTTCTTCATAAGTGCCAGCACTTCAGATTTGGCATTTTCTGATACAAAGAACCCTAATCCTCTTTTATTATAAATAATCCCCTGTTCCTGCAAAAGATTATAAGCTCGCATGGCAGTATTCGGATTAACTTCCAGCTCTACGGCTAATTGCCGTACACTGGGAATCCTGTCTTTGGATTTCCATTTTTCCTGAAGGATTGCTTCGTAGAAATATTCAACGATCTGAATATAAATGGCAGTTTGATTATTAAATTCCATCCCTCATAAACTTCTTTTTTGTAACAAATAAAAACTGGCTGTATATAATGCTATTGGTATTACCACCCCAACTATTGGTAAATACCGGTCAATAAAATCCTCTAAATCAAATTTAAAAGCACCGATGTGTACAGATACAGCACCATCTTCCGTACCCTGTGTAAAAACAAGATTACCGGGAATAATAAAACTCAATACCGCAAACGCAAACAATATGATGATCAGCAACAAGATGGTTTTGAAGTATGGGTTCTTACGAAAGATTACTGCCCCTGTAAAAAATATCGAATGGTAAAAAATAGCCCCACCAAATATCTCCGGTGTCAAAGCGGAAAAAGGATTGAAATATACATATGCTATGCCCCGTGAGGAAGCATGGTAAAGATTTAACAGGTTGGCAAGGATTAAATAAAACCCCAAGGAAAATATTATCCAGCCTACGGAGGTTATGATAAAAGGCACTAAAAACCGTTCCAGGTTGGATATTGGCAAGGCCAGGTGAATCTGTGATTTCATCTCGTCCTTAATATCAAAAAAAGCCTGGCTTGCAATTATGGTGGTGATAAACCCCAACAATACAGAGACTACCGAATCATGATATTTAGGAAAGAATGCCGGTGCCCCAAAATTGCTTATCCCAACAAAAATAATGGCTACCACACCAAATAAGGCCCCAACAAAAACTAAGAAATTTGGAAGGATCAGGAAGAATTTTTGCCTCGCGTGTAGGTTAATCCTGTTTATATTAAAATACCTGTTCATAATTATTAGCCTAGTTGGTTTACAATGGCTGACCTGTTCTCAAGCACAGCGTTAAATAAAAACTCTAAATCGATAGGATAATGACTGCCCAGGTTACTTGGAACCAGTCTGACATGGCCTCCAAAAACTTTCTCGCTATAAAGTACATCCTTTTCTTCTGCTGCCCGATCATCACGAAGTACAGAAAGTTTTTGACTGATATGAGATAAAGAATAATTGAAAATCACCTCACCATTATCAAGAATAATTACCGGGTCAATGATATTTTCCAAATCCCTCACCTGATGAGTGGAAATAAAAAATATCCTGTCCTCAGAGTAAGAAGAGGTAATCACTTGCCTAAACTTACTTTTGGAAGGAATATCCAAACCATTGGTCGGTTCATCCATCAAAACAACAGAAGTCCTTGAAGCGATGGCAAACCCAACCATAAATTTCTTCTTTTGACCAAAAGATAAAGAACTCAATTTTTTGGCCGGATCAACTTCAAACTCCTTAACAATCCGCTCAAATTCTTTATAATCAAACTTCGGATAAAACGGGGCATAAAGATTAATAAAAGATTTTGCAGAAATGCCGGGTAATTCAAACTCTTCCGGCAAAAAATAAATTTCCGCCAGTATCTCCGGGTATCTGTTTATAGTCTTTTCACCTAAAACGGAACAGATGCCGAAGGAAGGAAATAAAAACCCAGCCATAATCTTCAACAAGGTAGTTTTACCAACCCCATTTTTTCCTAAAAGTCCATAAATATTCCCTTCTTTTAAGTTGAGGTTTAGATTATTAAAAAGCGCATTACCTGACTTTTTGTAATTAAAATGTAGATTTCGAATGTCTATCATAGTGTTATATTACATTAATACACTACGAAAGTAAATAAAAAAGTTGTATTGTAAGAATATTTATTAAAAAAAGGGGAGGTGCTATCCACCTTCCCCTAAAAACAGAATAAAATTACCCTAACAGACTACTATGATGATATAAAGTTGATGGATCAGTTCTAATAATCCTTTAGGGTAATCACCTAATAAAAATACGTAAAACCTACAAAATTTTTATGACTGACCATTGACGGCCTGGCATTAAATACAATAAGTGGATTGCATTATTTATGTTTATGCTTCAAATGTTTTACATATGAATAACTTCAACCTGTACCTTTTAGTATTTACTTCTACTGCAATCACCCTATTTACATCATGTCAGAAATCCAGGAAAGCTGAAATGGTAATAATGAATGGCACCGTCTACACCGCAGATGATGGTAACCCAAAAACAGAAGCGATAGCCATCGAAAATGCGAAAATTATTGCTATCGGAAAAAATGATGAAATAAAATTGTACATAGGGGATAAAACTAAGGTAATCGACCTCGAGGCCAGGTTTATTTATCCTGGTTTTATTGAAGGTCACGCGCACATCATGGGAATTGGTGAGAATCACTTAAATGTTGATTTACTGAATACGAAAAGCTACGATGAACTGATAGAAGTAGTGTCGGAGCGGACTAAAAGCACCACCAAAGGGGAATGGATACTGGGAAGGGGTTGGCATCAGGATAAATGGATAAAGCAACCTGAAAATATGATCAGCGGCTTTCCTGTACATGATGAGTTAAGCCGGGCAGTACCCGACCACCCAGTCTTCTTAAAGCACGCCAGCGGACATGCAGCCCTTGCAAATGCAAAAGCGATGGAGATGGCAGGTTTAAATATAGAGACAAAAGACCCGGAGGGAGGAGAGATATTTCGAACAGTCTCCGGATCACCAACCGGCATATTCAATGAAACTGCACAAGCCCTGATCATCGAAAGTATCCCGGAAGATACAAATGAAAGGATGAGAAAAGCACTTAGTCTGGCCATGGATGAATGCCTTGCTAATGGGATCACCAGTCTTCATCAGGCAGGCTCTCCGAAAACACATATAGATCTTTTTAAATCATTCAGATCTTCTGATTCCCTTAGAGTAAGGCTTTACGTAATGCTGAGTGGCAGAGACGAGACCTTACTGAATGAATATTTTGCTAATGGCCCTGAGATCGATACGGCTCACTGGTTAACCATCCGGTCGCTTAAACTGTATTCAGATGGGGCGCTAGGTTCTCGCGGGGCATGGCTTCTTGAAGAATATTCAGATGCACCCGGTGAGTTTGGCCATAACGTAACACCAATGAAAGAGATTGAAGAAAAAACCATGAGGGCGGCAAAAGCAGGATTTCAGGTTTGCACCCATGCCATTGGCGACAGGGGAAATAGAGAAGTGCTGGATATCTATGAAAAAGCTATAGAAAACTTTGGCTTGAATGATCCCCGTTTCAGGATCGAGCATGCGCAACATGTATCAGCAGAAGATATCCCGCGATTTGCTGACCTAAATGTCATTCCTGCCATGCAAGCCATTCACATGTCATCGGACCGCCCGTGGGCAATAGACAGGCTCGGCAAGGAAAGAATCGAAGAGGGGGCATATGTGTGGAAGAAATTTTTACAACAAGATTCAAGGATCGTTAATGGTACGGATGCCCCGGTTGAGCCGGTAAGCCCGTTGGCATGTTTTTATTCGTCAGTAACACGAAAAACTTTAAAAGGAACACCAGAAGGGGGATATGAGCCGGACCAGAAAATGACAAGGGAACAAGCCCTTAGATCGTACACCATAGATGCAGCCTATGGAGCTTTTCAGGAAGATGTTAAAGGATCCATCGAAGTTGGAAAACTAGCGGACTTTACAGTGCTTGACAAGGATATAATGACAATCCCCGAAGAAGAAATCTTGCGTACTAATGTTGTAATGACAATTGTAGGAGGAAAGATATTATTTAGGAAGTGACCTAAATGCACAAATTCATAATCGATGAAAATATTTCCCCGGTGATAGCTGATATTTTTAGGTCCATCGGCATGGAAGCATATCATGTAAATGAAATGAAGACAAAGAAAAATCAACGCATAGAGGATGATCAGTTGAGGAAATATTCTATCTACAAGGATTATATCATAGTCACCAAAGATGATGACTTTGTAAAATCTTACATAGCAAGGAAAGTCCCGGATAAATTGATCTACCTCTATGGATTAGATAATAAATCGGATTTGATAGAGAAAATAAAATCGTGTGTTAAGATGATTCCCTCATTAATAACCAAGCATGATTTTTTAGAAATAAACAGAAATGAAATTAAGATACCATTCAAATAAACCCGATCACGAAGCCATCACTGTCATATTTTAAGATGATAAAAAAATATTGAAGAAAAAATAGATATTAGGATGCTTCTGTTTTGATAAATTTAATGGTACCCCTTGTCCGGAGATAGTTACACTGTAAAAGATGTATTAATATTTGAAATTAATTTGTGACCTATACAAAATGATATTTTATGGAAAGACATAAGGGCATCAACACCTATCATGCAAAGAACAGAACTGAATGGAGAAAATGGTTAATGGCAAACTATGCCAGAGAAAAGTCTGTCTGGTTAATCATATTCAACAAAAACAGTGAGATCCCCAGTATTTATTATGAGGAAGCGGTGGAGGAGGCGCTTTGCTTTGGATGGGTGGATAGTAAACCAAATACCCGTGACCATCAAAGCCATTACCAGTTCTTTGCCCAACGTAATCCAAGAAGTAATTGGAGCAAACTTAATAAAGCCAAAGTAGAACGACTCATCAAACAAGGCATGATGACTCCTGCTGGGATGGAAGTAATCGAAGAGGCCAAAAAAAGGGGTACATGGGATGCGCTCAACGATGTTGAGAACCTGGTCATTCCAAAAGACCTGGGTGAAGCATTGGACAGATATGAAAATGCGAGACAAAATTTTGGTGCATTTCCACGGTCTGTAAAAAGGGGCATACTTGAGTGGATATTCAATGCTCAGGCCCGGGAAACACGACAGCGAAGAATAGAGGAAACAGCAGCTCTTGCTGACAAAAATGAAAGGGCAAATCAATACCGGCCCGGGAAATAAAATCGAATTGGAGAATTCAGAAGAAATATTTAGTCTTACAGGTTAATAAATCGTTAAGCAATGAATTTAGGTGTTGGCTCAAGAGTAAAACATGAAGAATTTGGGGTGGGCGTGGTACTTCAGTATGCAAACAACATGACTGAAATTTCCTTTGTCAGACACGGGGTAATGGAAATGACCGACCAGGAAGTTGACGAAGAATTGGAAATCCTGGAGCAGGTGGAGCCAAGGAAAGACTTCGTCAGCCTTGGGGATGTGGAAAAAGCCTTACAAAATTTACTGAAACCTGTACTTGATGAGGTTGACATCACGGATCTTGGTGATAAGTGGGAAGGTGGTAAGTTGATATTCCAACCGGGAAATACGAGCTTAAAATCCTATGAATTACCAATAGACACCTTCTTTCACAAGATCGTAATGGTGAGGGACCGGCTCAGGGTAATGGAGCAACGGGTAAATGCTTCAAAATTAACCGATGAAGAAAAAGTAAACTTGCAACAATACATCACCAGGATCTATGGTAGCCTTACTTCTTTCAATGTACTCTTTAGGTCCCGCGAAGATGGGTTTGTTGGCAGTGGAAGCATTAAGTAATAAATCACAGAATTGGGCAATGAGTCGGTTATTACCTACTCTCAAGTTCTTTTTTAACCTGGTCGATCCATTTGATGCTAATGATTAACAATGGGATCATCGCTATGGGTGCAGCTACCAGGGAGAGCATAGATTGAGGTCCGTGTTTTCTCTCACACTATCGACTTGAAAGATAATGTCTTTATAATAATGATAAGCTTCTTCCAGGTGGTCGTGATTATACTTCATCTCCAGAGCATTTTTCTTCAATGAAACCTCGAGTTTTTTTTTTTAAGATTTTCTCTTCTTTCCGTCAACCAAAATGCCAGAAAAGCAGAAGCGAAGATCAGGATTGGCTGTACCAGGTAATCAGCAATTCTTGCATTATATTGAATTTGAATTAACTACCCATTTTAATTTCAATATATTGAAAAGATAATTAATTCAGAGAAATCGAGAAACAGTTTAGAGGTGAGCGTTGTAAGGTGGTTAAAAACACCGCTTTAATTAATCGTTATCTGGTACTGAAGCACCATCATATTTTTTCTTTCATTTACTTTAAAAGATTCATTGGCATTTTCCTGGAATACCGGTCTGTTCTGCCAGCCCAGCGTCAACTTATTGGCATGCCCTTTTAAATACAAATTAATGCCTACATCATAGGCAATAACCGGTTCGTCCAGCTTTTCATAGTCTGAAAACTGTATGGCAATATTGGGCTGAAACTGAGGCCGGTAATATTTCGTTTTCAACTTTTTCATCAGGTAGCCAAATTGGAAAAAAACCGTGCCACCCGTACCCATCATAGGATAGTCATTTCCTGATCCATTAAAGGAGGTCCCCCCTTCAGTATAGTCATTAGCACCCAGGTTTCTGATGTAATTGGGCCCAAAATCAGTGCTGAAGTATCCCAGGTAAGAGGTGATCGCTGTACCTTTATTTTCATCCAGGGGCGCATCATAGAATAATTCCACTGTCCAGCATTTAAAATCATAGAAACGTTCTGCACCATCCACAAGTGAGGATGTCATATCGCCCTGATACATGATGCCACCGCCAAGGTTAAAAATATTTTTATTCCCCAGGTAAGTCCCCGTTCCACCACTAAAGGGTGTTTTATTACTTTCATTGTCTAGAAATTCATACTTTATATAACCGGAATACCTGAACTGTTCACGCCCCAGGGCATAATCGGTTACATCTTCCTGTGCAGTTACCCCAAACGAGGCAGGTTCTTTTATAGCCGCTACGTAATCGAATTTACCGATTTGGCCTTTTGCCCAAATACCCAGGGTCCGTGCCAAGTCATCATTTTTATTTACTGTCGACAACACAAAAAGCGGAGCATCCAACGCCATGTAAGACAGTGTGGAGCGAACATTCCATCGCGATTGACCTCCCCATGCAGATTCACCCAAACCAACCTCCACCATGTCTGAGAATTTATACTCTGCATAAAAGTCAAGGATATCAATAATGAAATCCTGTTCATTCTTAACGTTCAGGTTGTTATTCCCCAAGAGTGAATAGATAAACAAGCGGGGTGTAAGCTGGGCGGAAACACCTATTCTCACCCGCCTAATGGAGAAATCCACTGCGCTATTAATGGAGTCATTGTCGATATGGGTTCCCGGGTTCATTTCCATGTACCGCAACCAGAACTGTCCCCTGAAGCTTGCTTTAATGTAGGTTTGCCCCGATTCGTCCAGGTTTATTCTTAGCTTATTGTCCTGGGCCTGAGACAAATAAGAGCAATGTATAACCAACTGGAAAGAGAAAAGAATGAGCGTGAGGCGCATAAGTTAATTTTTGACATGTTTTAGCAAATTTATCAAACCGTCTATTATGCGGGCGAAGCTAAAAGATAGCTGCGTATTGTATATGATGTGCTGCTTTTAGGCTTGTGATTAATATCAGTTCGATCAATTCAAAGCTTCCTTGTTGTAATCTTATCATTTCATTTGGGATCATCCAACGATAACAAAAATTATAGTAACAGTTGGTGAAAATTCACACATAGATTTATTGTAATCTTTTTTTCATCTTTTATGAAGATTTGGTCAGGTTTTTGTAATCCAAAAATTAGCAATTAGCCTTAAACAGTAAGCTGGTTTGCACCATCAATCAGACTGTTACTCGTTGCTATGTGTTGTGTGAATAATCTTGGCTGCTGGATTTAATTTGCTAAGGGTTTTTTCCAGTAATCCTAATTGTTCTCTGAATACTAAATCTGATTTATTTAGAATAATGACTTTAGCAAACTCTACCTGATCAGTGAGTAGGTTTAGAATATTCCGATCATCCATTTTGATTAGCTTCTCATCAACATTGACCTCGCTCATATCATTTACTATCACTGCAACTTTTAACCCTTCCCGATTATTGAGTATGTGGTTTGTCAAGGTGGTGTTGCCTGCTCCTAAAAACCCGCTTAAGACACTAACCGGGGGCTTCTTCTTTTTCTTCAAAAGCAGCATATTCTTCTAATCTAATTTCTCTGATATCTCTTGAGCTCTGATAAGTAATTTATCGACCCGCTCTTCAATATCCTTTTGTATTTCTAACATCATATCAGGTGTCAACTGAAGAGGTTCCTTGTGGGAATGATCATGAACGTGATTATGTTCATATCCAGGCACTTCTACAATGGTCTCTTTCCATTCGGTAAGATCATCTCTTAACACCTCAACCGAATCAAGTAATCGATTTTCTAATGAGTCTGTAGAATCTTTCGCATAATTCTTTATTTTATCTATTATTTTTTCAACTTCATTACCTTTCTTAATTGCTGTATTATGAATTTCTATAATTTGAGGATTTGATTCCTCTTTTGTGGAAGTGGTACAAGCAAGAAGCACTACAAATATTCCAATTAATTTTCTCATTCATCTATAACTTTAGCATCAGTCAGAATAAAAACAAGATGCTCGAAATCATCTGGATTGAGCTTCAGCTTGCCTTTCACATGAACTATTTCATCCGGTTTAAATGCACGGGGTGCTTTAGAGAACTGAATCTCTGCTACAGTTTCAGGTCCTCCGGCACCACCGCAAAAAAAACAACTGGCAAAGGGCTGTTTAGAGATAATAATGCGCTTACGATCTAATTCCATTGGAAGATAATAACCCGATAATTCTATTTGCGTGCCATCCAAAGTCATAAGACGGCGCCCAAATGTTGGCATCTCCACCTTAGCACTTACTTCCTCCCTATATTCCCAACTAAAACTGACATCTTCAAAATAAGACCAGCCAACAAGGCCAGAAGAAATAAAAAATGATAACAAACTAATTAGTAGCTGCATGTCTTTTTATGAGTGATGTTTTGAAAATGAGCATAAGTAATTACCATGGCCCCAATGATAGATATACTAGCTGATGACCAGATCTTTTGTATACGTTCACCACTATCAATCAGGAAAAAACCAGCTGTAAATAGTACCAAAATAAAATGTTGCCCACGTTGAATGCAACCTCTGATAAACGATACCAATCCAATAGCCAATGAAGTAAATACGATCATCAATTCGAAAAACTCATTATCGATTACAGATAGCGTGGAGTCTAATCCAAAAATGAATAAAAAAGGAATGGCCATACAAACCACAGATGTGCAAACGCCCGACGTATCAAGGAATATCAATCTGGAATTGCCATTCATTAAAGTCTGCTTTCTCATAAATGCTAAAATATTACATGAAAGACAATATTGCAACCGTGTTGCATAAATATCACCTGAGAATATTCCTTTTCCAGCTGAAAATATGGATTTTATTTATTTTGGAAATGCTAGCGGGTGTTTATAGTTTGAACGTAAATAAATCTTTCATATTACAGACTTAATGTTTTAGATTAATCTAAAAATAGAATAAAAGATTTAATTTATTAGTTCCTGTACGGTATTTCTGAATATTGGATTGCAGACCCCGAACAGGATTGCTGGAACAGCATTTACTTGATGGAAATAAGTGCTTACCTCATTTAAACCCAGAATTGTCATTAGACTTTCTATTACATGGTTAAATCACTTCAAATCAGACACTTAACATG